>NZ_BAABHD010000083.1:0-347270 GCF_039541915.1 Nibrella saemangeumensis | reverse complement strand
GTTATCGGACCACAAGCATCGGTAGCGTTGATAGCTGATGTGGCCAGCGTGGCTGAGTTGCCCACCAAAGTCAGCGATACAGCCGTGGTGGTGATCTGCGGAGCCTGCGTATCTGGTGTATATGTAATCTGCCGGCTGGCTACGGCAGTACATCCACCTGGGCCTGTCGCTGTTACACTATAGGTAGTTGTAGCTGTAGGACTAACCGCAATTGTCGATGAATTAGCTCCTGTACTCCACACATAGCTTGTTCCTCCTGAAGCTGTAAGAGTAGCACTCGTAACATTACAATTCAATGCTGTGGTTGATGCCGCAATGGCAACAGTCGGAATAGCATTGACTGTAAACGTTGCTGATGGAATAGATGACGCTGTTGGACTCGACGAGTTTATAGAAACTGTATATGTACCACTAGGTGCATTATTCGGAATTCCAACCGATGTTAATATTGTTGCAGTGTTACCGTTTCCAGAAGCAGGTGCTGTACTTGAAGTAAACGTCGTGGTAGTGGTAAAACTGTTAGCACTACTAATTAATACTGCTGTATAAGAAGTAGGGGGCGTTGCAGAAGAACTATTAAAGTATCTGTTTGTCCCATTACCATTTGTCACAGTAAAAGACACACCAACACTTGACCCAGCACATACAGGTGTACCTGTAACAGTAACATTTGTTATAGTCTGTCCCAAGCTGACGGTCTGTATTGATACTAGTAGCAGCATAATAAAGCCACCTAGTATGGCTTTATTATTTTTTTTAAAAAAGGTTAAGAGCCATGGGACCCTTAGTTGGTAATATTTAAGCATAGAGCTAATTGATTAAGTGAAACGTTTGAATTAAGAATAAGCACTGCGGTGTATAAGCATAGGCAAAAAGCAGCTACTGCGTTTCGCCCGATGTTTCAGATTTGGATGTTGATTAAAACGACTACGACCGTAGCGAACAGAAATGGCCAACCGGAACAGGGTTCCTGGTCAGCGCAAACGTGGGGAGTGAAAAGTAGTTTTCCGCCATATATAGTAAGTTGACAAGTTACACTGAGTAAGGATATGACCGAACAAAGTCTACCAACTATACTCGTTAAAAAGAGATTAATTAGGTAATTAGTGACTATTGCTCAGAAAATCGTCACCAAAGATAATATGGAGAATACTCTCTAATTAGGTCTAATAAATATTTAATATTCTTTTAATCCCTGCTACCAAGCCGTTTACTAATATTCTACCGGTCAATAAAAAGGTTTTTTATTTCACTAATCAATTTCGTATACTATATGCTTTAATTTATTCATATAATTAAGCAGTAACATCCAGCGCCTTCATATAAGCAGAAACCCTTACTGTTGACTCAATTCTATTCTAATACCAATGGCCTGCATCAACTGGCTGGCATTAAAGCTCTGGCATATTCCCGGCCGCAGCCGGTAATCGAAAACGAGTTCGCCGTTGTGGAGGTCAGACTGGAAGTGGTAGTTGGTAATAAAGTCTACCTCCTCCCCTACCTGCCCCAGTTCCAGATCGTGCGTAGAGACGAAGCCGGATGCGGTGGTGCGGTGCAGTTGGCGGATGAGCGCTTCGGCACCGCGGTGGCGGTCGGCGGAGTTGGTGCCTTTCAGGATTTCGTCGAGGAAATACAGTACGGGCAGGCTATCGGTCTGGGCGGTGAGTTGGATGAGCGTTTGCAGGCGCTTCAGTTCGGCGTAAAAAGACGAGGTGCTTTCCTCCAGCGAGTCCTGCGTGCGCATACTCGTAAACACCCGCAGGGGCGAGCAGGCAAACCCCTCCGCGCAAACGACCGAGCCGGCCAGCGCCAGCACCACATTAGCGCCCAGCGTCCGCAGAAACGTACTTTTCCCCGACATATTGGAGCCGGTAATCAGGATGGTCTGGCCGGAACCGGTCAGCGCTAACGAATTAGCTACGGCTTTTGCGGGGTTAATCAGCGGGTGTGCGGCCTGCCGGGCTTCCAGCACCACACCGGTGTCTCGGATGTCGGGTACGGTGTACTCAGGATGAGCAAAGGTCAGCCCCGCCAGACTGTTGAGGGCTTCGGCCTCGGCCAAAGCCTGAAGCCATTGGGGCAGATGTGGACCGTACCGCTGCCGCCAGCGGTCGAGGCTGATCAGGCAGTGGATATCCCAGAGCATAATGACGCCAAAAAACAGCGTAAAGTAGATATTCCGGCGGAAATTCAGGTTGTCGGTCAGGCGGTGTAGCTGGCTGATAGCGGCTGAAGCCGGCTCGCCATCGGTGGTCAGATCCCGCTGGAGTTGTCGCCACTGCACGGCCTCCGCCGACCGGCTTTCCATGAGCCGCAACATGTCGCGGAAGGTATCCAGCCCCTGCACCATCTCAAACGTCTGCTCACTGACGGCCTGCGCCCGTTTGGCCGTTTGGCGTAGCACCAGACCATGAATAAACAGCGATGCCAGCACGGCTACACCCGGCACCATACCAGCCAGCCACAGACCAATTAGCCCCACGGTAACCATAGGTAAAACCCACCGTACGATGTGCAGGTAGCCGGGGAGCGGTGCTACCGGTTCTGTAGCCCAGGCCAGCAGTGGCTCCGGCGACTGACCAGCACCGGGATTGAGGTACGCGGCCGCTTCAAAGTCCTGCCGCCAGTCGAGTTGCGGAGCCAGTTCGGCCACGGCCTGCTGCCGGAAGCGGATGGTTTCCGGCGGAGCGGGTTGCTGAAGCCACTGCGCCAGGGTACGCTGTCCTATATACGTGTGCGTGCGGTTCAGTAATCGGAAAAGAGAATGTGGTCCGAATACATCCAGATCCGACGTATAAGGATGCAGGGGATTGCTGAACTGGCCCCCGGTTTCCTCGCGCAGATACTTACGGTCGAGCCGGCCGGCTTCGTCCTGGTTGATGAACTGCAGGTGTCCGGCGTAGTCCCGTTCACGCCGGACGGTCTGGTGCTTTTTGAGCAAATACAGAAAGCCGGTCAGGCCGACCCCGGCAACGATCCACGCCCAGGTAGATTGGCCGGTGCTGCCCAGCCACCAGACGAGAGCCACGGCCATGACGAACCAGAAGAGCCGGGTAATGGCGAGCTGGTTGTACCGCTGCTGGGCGGCTTGCTGCTGCTGGGCGAATTGTTGCTGGCGTTGGGGGAAGAGGGTGGTGGGGGTCATGCGGTGTCTGTTACGGCAATGTCGATTGGGGCGCAAAGTACGGAAAAGTTATGATTGCTCGGCTGCGGTTGGCTTGCAGCTCGTCCGTCGTTCGTCCGCGATTGTATCGCGAGACGGGCGAGGTGCGCGTTTGTAACGCGCAAACAATCTGGCAATGAAGCGCCCACAGCCAATCTGCTTTCAGCTTAGCTGAAAAGAAAAGCGCGTCACAGACGCGCACCTCGCCCGTCTCGCGATACAATCGCGGACGAGCGGGCGGCACGGCTTATAATACCTCTACCAGCACTAGGCCTTTTTTGCCTGAGTAGTCAAGAGCACTGCTATAGAGGTAAGCTTCGGGCGTGGTTACGATCTGCTGCCGGACGGGATTGTCGTGAATGTAGGCAACCTTCTGGTCAGTGAAACCGGGACTGAACAGAGAAACGGCGTGGTTGTCGTCCCGCCAGACTTTGAAGTTTTCGGCCCGGCTGGTTCGTCGGGCTTCAAAGGCAAATTTGTCGAGAAGCCAGTCACGCCGGCTTTCACCGGTCTCCTGAATGGCGACAATCAGCGCTTTTGACGTAAACTTCTTGAAATCCCGCAGTACAAATGACAGGCTGCCGGGTTCTTTTACTCGCGCTACCAGATGAATGTGGTTACTCATCAGTACCCAGGCGTAGATCACCAGACCCTTTTGCTGAACGCAATAGTTCAGCGAATCACAGATGATCTGCTTGTATTCTTTACGGATAAAGATGTCAATCCAGTTTACGACGGTAATGGTGAGGAAGTATGGGGCGTTTTGATCAACAATAGGGTAACGGTCGGCCGACATGAGAACGGATGTACAGTAGCTTCATCCGTTTAGACGCATTCTATGGCAATTAGCAACAGGTTTCCGCTCGTCGTTCGTCCGCGATTGTATCTGCTGCTCGTCCGCGATTGCATCGCGAGACGGGCGAGGTCCGCGTTTGTAACGCGGGGATGAACTGTGCTAAATAATAAATGTAATTTATTCCGAAGGAAACAATTTGATTAAAGGAAGGCGGTAGAAAAAATCGCGTCACAGACGCGGACCTCGCCCGTCTCGCGATGCAATCGCGGACGAGCAACATTGGCAGGCATCACTACTGATTGCACTCTGAGCAGACGCCCTGGACCAGCAGGTTTACTTCTTTGCGCTGGTAGCCGTTGGGGAGGCTAAGGACGGGAATGGTAACGTCTTCAAGACAGGTGGTCTGGCCGCACTCTTCGCATTTGAAGTGAACGTGGTCGTGGTGGTGGTCGTTCTGGGCGCAGGTGGTACGGCAAAGGGCATATTTAGTGCCGCCTTCGTCATCCAGCACTTTGTGGAGGATGCCTTTTTCCAGAAAGGTTTTCAGCGTCCGGTAGATGGTAACGCGGTCGTGGTCGGGGCCGAGGCCGTTTTCGATATCGCTGTGCGAGAGGGCATGGTCGGTCTGCAGAAACAGGTCCAGCACCTCCTCCCGGTTGTTGGTATGCCGCAGCGAGAAATCGCGTAATGTCTGGATCGCAGTCATATTTAGCTGGCAGTGTGCAGTCGGCAGTTCTCAGTAGGCAGTTCCTTCTGCCGACTGCACACTGCCTACTGAGAACTAACTCTACTCTGTTATTTCAAACTGTAATTTAACCAAATTCGCGTACAATCCCTCCCCGAGGGCCGTCAATTCGTCGTGGGTGCCTGATTCGGCGATCTGTCCCTCGCGGATGACATAGATGGTATCGACCTTTCGGATGGTGGCCAGCCGGTGGGCAATAATGATCGTTGTCCGGTTCTGCATCAGCACGTCCAGGGCCTCCTGCACCAACCTCTCCGACTCGGCATCGAGCGAACTCGTGGCTTCGTCGAGGATCAGAATAGCCGGGTCTTTCAGGATAGCGCGGGCAATGGCGATGCGCTGCCGCTGACCACCCGATAACTTGACGCCCCGCTCGCCCACTACCGTATCAAAACCTTCCGGAAATGACCGGATAAACTCCAGAGCATTGGCCCGGCGGGCGGCTTCCATGATTTCGGCATCCGTCGCGCCCGGCTTTCCGTAGGCAATGTTTTCTTTGATGCTCCCGCCAAAGAGCATTACCTCCTGAGGCACTACAGCGATGTTCTGTCGCAGGTCAGTTACGTCGAAGTCCTGAATGTTGCGGCCATCGACCGTTATGCTACCCTCACTTACCGGATAGTAGCGCATCAGCAACTGCACGATGGTGGACTTACCCGCCCCGCTCTGCCCAACCAGCGCAATCTTCCGGCCCGAGGCTACCTCCAGCGAGATGCCTTTCAGCACCTCAATATCGGGCCGCGACGGATACGAGAACCGCACGTTGCGGAAGGCGATCCGGCCCTCTACCGGCACCGACAACGCAGTCGGCTCGCTCACGACATCTACTTCGGGCTGCTCTTCCAGAATCTCCAGTATCCGCTCCGAGGCCCCGATGGTTTTCTGCACCTGTGCGTACAGATCTCCCAGGCCGCCAACCGAGCCGCCGATAAACATTGTATAAATGATAAAGGTCAGCAGGTCGGAGAACGGCATTTCGCCCGTCAGCACCAGCGTACCACCGTACCAGACTACCCCGATGATTCCGCCGAAGAGAGCGAAGATGATGAATGACACAAATACCCCCCGGAATTTGGCCGCCTTCAACGAGTTATTGACCACTTTCTGCAGGGCCGACGAATACCGTTTGATCTCCAGCCTCTCGTTGGTAAAGGCCTTCACCACGTTTACCGACTGCAGCGTTTCTTCGACCACGACATTGGCATTAGCCAGTTCGTCCTGGGCTTTTCTGGATAGTTTCCGGATGAAGTTTCCGAAGAAAATGGCGGCAATGATCATGACCGGGAATGTCGCCAGCATAAAGAGCGTCAGCTTCCAGGACAGGTAGAAAATAATGACCGTACCGACCGTCAGCGTGGCAATCTGCCGGAAAAATTCCGCCAGTGTGATCGACAGCACATCCTGCAACTGGGTAACGTCCGAGGAAATCCGGCTGGTAAGCTCACCTACCCGGCGCTGTTCGAAGAAGTAGATAGGCAGCGTAATGATCTTGCCGTATACGGACCGGCGCACATCGGCCATGGAACGCTCGCTGACCTGGGCGAAAAAGAAGATTCGGAAAAAAGAGAAAATTGCCTGCACCACCAGTATAACCACAAAAAAGGAGACCACCTGGTTTAGCGAATACGGCGACCGCCCCTCGATCACACTGGTAATTTCGCCGATGAGCTTACCAAAACTAAGCGTGGTAGCCGTTGACAGTATCAGAAATAAAAAACCCAGCGCGAAGTAGGTGCGGTAGGGTTTTACAAAATGAAAGATCCGCATGGCCTTTTTCAGGCTGTCTTTGCTGACCCGTTTCTTGTCTTCCGGTGCGATATCGGACCCGGAACTTCGTCCTCGTTTAGCCATTATAAATCGTTAACACACGCCAAAGTTATTCCTCATCCGGTTGCCCCTTGTACCCCGACTCCTGAAAAATCTGGCGGGCGTTGGTATTCGCCATCAGCTCCCGGATACTGACCGATGGGTTTTCATCATGGTATTTGCCGACAATACGCCAGCCCAGCCACCGCCCGATAGCCCCCGGCGCTTTAGAACCGATTTCGGCGGTAAAGGGCCGCTCGTTGGTGTAGCGCTGCTTAATAGCCGGGCTTGTCTGATATAACAATTGTTCGTCAATAAAGTGCGCCCACACCAGATCCTGGGCCGCATAGGTTTGCGTCAGTTGCTGGTCCGTATAGCCGATTATAAGACTGTCGGCGACTTCGGGCAGCATAGCCTTCGTAAAAACAAAGCCTTTTCCGTAATAAACCATGTCGGCCAGCAGGGTTTGGTCGCTGCGGTCGGTGGCATTGAAGCGGTCGGAAATAGCAAAGACAATGGCCGGTACCAGGTAGTCTTTCTGGTAGCGACGGAGGATATATTGAGGGAACTCGGGACCCTGCGGACGGTACTTTGATTCGGGGCCGGCAAAGTAGTCCAGTCCAATAACGATGAGGCTGTCGGACACTACAAAATCGGGTCCCATAAAACCGGTCACTAAAGAGGTAACGCGGGGAATACGAAAGTCCGGAAATTCTTTCTTAATATTGGTAAACGCTTCTGAAAGCTGATTTTCCAGTTCTTTGGCTTCCGAAAACTCAGTCTGCACCTGCTGATACAATACGTTCAGTTCACGGTCGTTTATCCGGTTATATAGCTCATTCACCAAAGCTGTATCATTTCCGGGCTCTTTCGAGCTAAAGTACAAACGGGCCACATCGGGGTGCTGATTGAGAAATGCCCGGATGCTATCGCGTGATTTGCCGGAAAAGAGTTGCTGGTCGAGCCGCTGCAGCGTTACCTCTTCGCGTTCATCGCAGGAGTTCAATAGAAAAATACAAATTAGTCCCCCAACCAACAGCCAGATCGGGGAAATCCTGTCATTCATTCGTTTACCGGTTTTCATTCTTGAAAACGTCCAAAATTATGAAAAAAGTTGCAGCCGCCTGCCTGATTTTATCATTAATCGGCACCGGCCCGATCCATGCCCAATCCCGCACCGCCACGCAGCCCCGGCTGTACACCCCGACCCTCGCCGTAGCCAGCAACCGCACCGACTTCACCACTGCTCCTGCCGACGAAAAGCCCATTAAAGGCCGGAAAAAGAGAAAGCAGGCCGAGAAAGAACGCGCCGAGTATGAACGGAGCAAATACGGCAAGAGTGATCGCACTTCGTCCGACGAGGATATGTACCCGGATTATTCTCAGCCGACTCACCTGATTGAAATGAGCTTTCGGGTAGCGCCCGTTGTGTCCTTCAATACGGTTCAGGGTCAGGGGAGCACCTACGAGCGCTTTACCGACAACGGTGCCGGGGTGCGGCTTAGTGTAGGACCCTCACTGGATTACTTCTTCTACAAGAATCGATATTCGTTCAGCACAGGGCTGTGGTACACCATCAAACGGTCGGGTTATGTCATGCCGGGCTCTTTTGGCCAGCCCCGCTGGGACCCCAGTGCCCCGGTACAGCAGTCGGTTTACAATCTGCAATATGTACAGGTACCGATTTCGGTAAAGATGTTTGCCAACAACATTGCCCCGGCCATGCGGCTGTACGTGCAATGCGGAGGGATAGCCGACGTTAAACTAAGCGAGAAAGCCCAGAACGAGGCTACCGACGGGTTATTTAAATACGCCGAGAGCAGCGGTAAGCGCCGGCAATACGGATTTGCCGATCTGGGAATGCTGGTGGGAGCCGGTATTCAGTACAAGCTAAACAACACCAACGCCCTGAACCTCGGCCTGAGTTACCAGCGGGGCCTGGTCGACGTGGCCAGGGGCAGCGGACTGGTATCAAAGAATAACCTGCTGGGGCTGGATCTGGCGTTTAAGTTTTAATTTCTCTTTGATTCATTTTTGTCATCCCGCTTTTCTGTCCTCCCGACGCAGTAGGGATCTCAGGTATCAGCAACCAGTGAGATCCTTCCTGCATCAGGATGACAACAAAGCCTGCTTCATCAGTGGCAGCGGCAAACTCAACGCGCTGGTCATATCTGTCTGAAATATATGTCTCTTCAACGTTTCATTCTTATAAGTCTCTGTGCAGTCATCAGTTTAACGGCATCTGCGCAGTCGCGTCGCCGGAATGCGCTGACCGATGCGCCCGCCAACACGCCGGTGCCGGTAGTACCGGCTCCGCAAACCCGCCTGCTCGAAGGTATGCGGGTGAGCAGTACGCTGCTGAACCGGGGCATCCGCTACTCCATCTACCTGCCACCCGATTATTACACCTCCAACCGCCGGTATCCGGTAGTTTATCTGCTGCATGGTTATACCGACGACGAGACGGCCTGGGTGCAGTTCGGAGAGGCCGACCGGCTGCTGGATGCCGGAATCAGGTCCGGCGAACTCCCGCCGATGATTGTGGTCATGCCCGATGCGGGCGTTACCTGGTACATGAATGATTACCAGAACAAGGTACGGTACGAAGATATGTTTGTGCAGGAGCTGATTCCGCATGTTGACTCCACCTACCGAACCCGCACCAAACGCGACTACCGTGCTATTTCCGGTTTGTCTATGGGCGGTCACGGCTCGTTGCTGCTGGCCATGCACCATCCGGAATTGTTTGCCTCCTGTGCGGCCCTGAGTGCGGCTGTGTACACCGACGAAACCATTGCCAGTATGGAGGAACCTACCTACAATACCATATGGGCCTCACTGCTCAGCGGGCCTGTCAGTGGCCAGGACCGGCTCACCGCCCACTGGAAACGCAACAGTCCGCTGACGCTCGCCCGTTCGGCTCCGGAGGGTGATCTGAAGAAAGTACGCTGGTACCTAGACTGTGGCGACGAGGATTTCCTGTCGGGCAATAACGCGCTGCTGCACCTGGCGTTGCTCGACCGTAAGATTCCGCACGAATACCGCGTGCGCGACGGCGCGCATACCTGGACCTACTGGCGAACCGGCCTCACCGATGCGCTAAAATTCATTGCTACGGGCTTTCATCGCTAGAGGAAGTCCTAACCAGATAAAAACCTATTACCTTTGTCATATAAGTCACTCAAAAATCGTTACCGCCGGGCGGCCCCGTTATCACACTTAACTCGTCATTTCATTGCTTTTAGCGGTAGACATCGGCAACTCCGACATCGTTTTTGGTCTTTATGCCAACGAAACCTGGCAGCATATCTGGCGTACGCCCTCCCGGCCCGATGAGCCGGCGACGCATTACGCCACCCAGGTGCGGCTCTGGCTGCTCGAAGCGGACGTGCAACCCGGTGCCGTAGCCACTACTGTGCTCAGCAGTGTAGTTCCCCCCCTCACCCCGATTGTTCAAAACGTGCTGCAAGTACTCTTTGAACCGCAACCCATAGTGGTTGGACCGGCTATCTATCCGTATTTGCCGCTTGAGGTGTTGCGTCCTTACGAGATTGGGACAGACCTGGTCGCTAATGCCCTGTCGGCTTATATGCGCTACCGGCGCAACTGCGTGGTGGTCGATTTTGGTACAGCGCTGTCATTTACGGTTGTCACCGGCGACGGCCGGATCGTGGGTGTCTCCATTGCACCCGGCCTGCGTACCGCCATTCATTCCCTGTTTACCGATACCGCCCAACTCCCGGAAGTACCGATTGAATTGCCGGCATCAGCCCTGGGAACCAACACGACACAGGCGATTCAGATTGGAGTGGTGCTGGGGTACGAAGGCTTGATTCGTTTTTTAATCCAACGTACCCGAGCAGAACTGAACGGCGATTGTATTGCCGTAGCAACCGGTGGTTTATCGGCCGCTATTCCCACTCTACAGGATGAATTTATTGATATTATTCCTTCACTGACGCTGGATGGCATACGGCTGATTGGTGAACTGAGCCAGACAGCCCTACAGGCCGGAACGGCAGACAGACAGGCTTCTTAAGCCAAACAAAATACGCTCAGATACAATAACTTACCTGCTTTTGTTCTGATGTTCATATTGTCTTTTGAGCTAACAGGAATACACCCCGATGCGTAACCCCTGCTCCACAAGGTGAGGAACTCCTTCCCCAATTCCATCCAATAATTATCTCCGGTAAAGTTATCGTACTACTAAACAATTTTTTACCGCTGAATCGTCGCGTCCTATTCAGCCCATACACGCATTACCTTCTTAAAAAAGTTATAATTCTATCGACGATTACGTTTCCGTCTGATAAGGTGGCATATTTTTTTCATCGCTCTGTGGAAAGTTCCCTTAACCTGTTCGAGAAAATAAGCACGTAAACAACAAATACATCGAGCGGGTATGAAAAAGTGGTTATTGGTAATGGCTATATGCCTGATTACCTTAGGAAAAACAGCCGCCAGTCCGGGCAACTGGAATACTGGCAAGTTGGTACTCAGAAACGGTACCGTAGTGACGGGTGAGATTAATTACAATTGGAAAGCAGAAATTGTGCAGCTTCGGATGCCCAGCGGAACAGTTAAAGCCTATTCGGCTTTTCAGGTGGACCATTTCATTTATTTCGATAATGGCCAGAATACATTACGGAAATTTGTGTCTATTGATTATCCGGTACGGCGTACGTTGACTCGTCAGTTAATCCTTGAAGAGTTTACCAGTGGACCTTATATGGTGTACCGGCGTCTCCGGCACGGTCGCGAACCGATTAAAGTTGCTCAGCCGGTCCTGTATGCCGACGATAGCGAACTGGTAAAGGATTATGACAGCTTTAATTATTACGTGTACACCAATAATACCTTCACGAACCTCGATTATTTTGACCGGGAGCTGTGGCCGCAGATGGAGCAGGAATTCGGTGATGAACTGAAGCAGTTTATCCAGACACGGCAAATTAATATCAGTTCTACAGTGGCGAGGCTAATGATTATATCGCATTACAACTACCTGAAAGACAATATGCCACAAGCGGAAGAATCACCGGCCTCAACGTCGGTGATCCGGTCAGGCACTACGGTCGGAGAATGAGTTTGTTTCGGTACACCCGACGCACTACAGGCAGCCCGATGTTGACTTCGGCTCCTGTAGTGCTTTTTTTATTCTATTTTTGCACTCTCCAAATGCAAGGTAACCACGTATATGCAACTAAGCGAACAGGAAATAAACCGACGGCAGAAGCGGGAAGAACTCATGCGGATGGGCATCGACCCCTACCCCGCCGAGCTGTTTGATGTCAACACAACCATCGCCGAACTCCGGCAGTCCATACAACCCCAGCCTGGTCTGGATCTCTCCGGCGACGAACGCTGGGGCAACGTCAGCCTGGCGGGTCGCCTGATGAGCTTCCGCATTATGGGCAATGCCTCTTTTGCTGAGTTGCAGGATACCTCCGGCCGGATGCAGCTTTACTTCCGGCGCGACGACCTTTGCCCCGGCGACGACAAAACACTTTACAATACCGTATTTAAAAAGCTACTCGACATAGGCGACATCATCGGCGTACAGGGTCATGTCTTCACAACCCAGTTGGGTGAGTTATCAGTTTACGTAAAAGAATTTAAGCTCCTGACCAAAGCGTTACGACCGCTGCCGGTGGTCAAAGAAGCCACCAACGAACAGGGGGAAAAAGAGGTGTATGACGCCTTTACCGATCCCGAACTGCGTTACCGCCAGCGGTACGTCGACCTGATTGTGAATCCGCAGGTACGGGATGTATTCATCAAGCGGACGCAACTGGTCAACTCCATCCGGCAGTTTCTGAGCCAGCGCGGCTACCTGGAGGTTGAGACGCCCATCCTTCAGCCGATTCACGGCGGAGCGGCTGCCCGACCGTTCCGGACACACCACAACTCGCTTGACATGACGCTGTACCTGCGCATTGCCAACGAATTGTACCTGAAACGACTCATTGTGGGTGGTTACGATGGTGTATTCGAATTCGCCAAGGACTTCCGCAACGAGGGGATGGACCGTACCCATAACCCGGAGTTTACGCAGGTAGAATTTTACGTCGCGTACAAAGACTACCTCTGGATGATGGATACCATTGAAGAGATGATCGAGAAAGTAGCGCTCGACCTCCATGGCACCACCGAGGTAAACGTGGGCGGAAACACCATTAACTTCCAGCGCCCCTGGAAGCGGTTGACCATGTTCGAAGCTATTCAGGAATACACCGGTATCGACGTGTCGGGCATGGAAGAAGCCGACCTGCGGCAGGTGGCCGAAAGCCGAGGCATTAAGGTGGATGAAACGATGGGCAAATCGAAGCTGATTGACGAGATTTTCGGAGATGCCGTAGAGCCCAACCTGATTCAGCCGACGTTTATTACCGACTACCCGGTGGAGATGTCGCCCCTGACCAAGAAACACCGGAGCAAGACGGGCCTGGTAGAGCGTTTTGAAGCCATATGCAACGGTAAGGAAATTGCCAACGCCTATTCCGAACTGAACGACCCCATTGACCAGCGAGAACGGTTTGAAGACCAGTTGCGGCTAGCGGAGCGGGGCGATGAAGAGGCCATGGCGCTGGACGATGACTTTCTGCGGGCGCTGGAGTACGGTATGCCGCCAACGGCCGGTGTAGGACTGGGTATCGACCGCCTGACGATGATCATGACCAATCAACCGTCGATTCAGGATGTGCTGTTCTTCCCGCAAATGCGCCCGGAGAAGAAGCAGGAATCATCAACTGAGGCTGATTTTGAAGCCGCGGGGGTTCCGAAAGAGTGGGTGCCGGCGCTGCAAAAGCTGAACATCCTGACTGTAGAGCAACTAAAAGGAGCCAACCCCAACAAACTGTTCAATGACCTCGGCGGTGCCCGCAAAAAGCTTAAGCTGGAGGTAAAGATGCCGGCCCTGGAGGAAGTAAAAAACTGGACGGAACAGTAGAGGCACCAAGAAAAAACCCGGGCCATCATGGCTCGGGTTTTCTATTTTTTAGTCAGTAGATGCTTACATCACAGACTCTACTTTCTTCACTTTAACGGCGTTGAGTCCTTTTTTTCCGTCAACCACTTCATACTGAACCCGGTCTTTTTCCCGGATTGTGGCACCGTTTAAACCGGTAATGTGTACGAAAATTTCGCGATTCGACTCGTCATCAACGATAAAACCATAGCCTTTGCTCTCGTTGAAGAACTTAACTGTACCTGTTTGCATAAAATGTAAAAAATTAGAAATAGAAATATGAAATGAATTGGGGGGCACTACTAACAAAGAACGCGAAACAGGCACCGAATCACCCGGCCAGTGGGTGTACAAGGCAGATACTCAACGGACTTTGTTGAACAGTGGAAAAGGCTGTTCCATAAAAAAGCCATCCTCCCTGAAACACAAAGTAAATAAATTTGTTTCAAATGCAAATAATATCCTTCCAATACTTTTGTGATTTTTGACTATTTTTTTTCAAGATTTTAATTTCTTTAAGACTCACCTTATCTTTCGGTTCGCCTGCGTGGTAACAAATGGTAAATTAGGATTGGCAAGAGGAGAAAACTGTGTTCGGCATGAATAAGATTCGGTATTTTGTAGAGAAACAGGCTTTTGGTGTGTGTACCCGGCTGGGTGAGATGATGAACATTTCGGCCAGCAGTATTCGCCTTTATTTTATCTATACATCCTTTCTGACCCTTGGGTCACCGGTCATTATTTACCTGATTCTGGCATTCTGGATGGAAATGAACAAGCACCTCCGGCGCCACGCTCACCCTACCATATGGGATTTCTGACCGTTTCCAGCCTAGTAGCCTACGTATAATAAACCCGTTCAGGAGGGCCAGCGAACGCTTTTGGCTGACCAGTTTAACGCAGCAAACGTTTTCCGGCCTTTGGCAAAATAATCCCAGATAATACTGCACGTATAAACAGGCAGGTGTGTGGCTTCTGTTTGGGCGGGTAGTTGCCTGCGTCTGAGCCGCAAGTCACGCAACCGGCCGTAGAACGCAAAATGGGCTCGCAGAATAGCTCCGATATCACGCCACTGCCCCGTCAGCAGAAACCTGGCCGATGAGAGTCCATCCACCACCAGCCGCAGCAGCAGCGTATCAAACAGCCGGTCCGAAGGCAAGTTCTTGTACAGCATCATCAGACTGTTGCGGTAATTCAGGTAGGTCTTCTGCGGATTTGTTTTTGGCAGGGTACCGCCCCCAACATGGTAGACAACCGATTGCCCGCAGGTCCACACCTCATAACCCAGCCGCTGCACCCGCCAGCACCAGTCAATCTCTTCCATATGGGCGAAGAACAGCTCATCGAAGCCGCCGGTTTGGTGAAAGACATCGGCCCGGACAAACAGGCAGGCTCCCGTAGCCCAGAAAACAGGCCGGTCGTCGTCGTACTGCCCATAGTCCTCTTCCAGCGTATCGAATAACCTCCCCCGGCAAAACGCAAACCCCAGCCAGTCGATAAATCCGCCGGCGGCACCGGCATATTCAAAATGGCTCCGGCGATCATACGACCGGATTTTGGGCTGACAGGCCGCCATGCGGGGGGTATGCTCCAGCAGGTTCAGGACCGGCCATATCCAGCCGGGCGTTACCTCCACATCTGAATTAAGCAGGATATAAAAGCGGGCTTTTATCTGTTGCAGCGCAGCATTGTAGCCGCCGGCATAACCGTCATTTCGGGTGAGTTGCAGCAGGTGTACCTCCGGAAAGCGGTCTCGCAGGAGGGCGACCGAGTTGTCTGTCGAAGCATTATCGGCAACGTAGACCGGAAAGCCGTCGGCGTGGGCAAGTACCGAAGGCAGGAAGCGTTCCAGATACGACTGCCCGTTGTAATTGAGGATAACAATGGCGAGCTGGTCCATGAAAAGAGGGTGCCGGCATGGGCGGCCGGTACTTACATCATGCTACCCAGATCGAAGCCAGGGATATTAGGCATCAATCCCTCGGTTGATTTCCGGAGGTGTTCTTTTATTTTGGGTTCAATGTTCTCCATCGCTTTGTTGACGGCGGCCACGATCAAATCCTGGAGCATTTCCTTATCGTCGGGCTTAATCAGGTCGGAGTCAATGTCCAGTTTAACTACCTGCTTCAGGCCATTAACGGTAGCCCGAACCAGGCCGGCCCCCGATTCGCCGGTTTCCGAAATTCCGTGTAAGCTTTGTTGAGCCTCCTGCATCCGGGACTGAAATTCCTTCACTTTCCCGAACATATCCATCATGTTGAACATAGCTGCAAAGTAAACTAAGGTAAGGGGATAACCCGGCACCTGACGGAAAGTTTTTACCGCATCAGCAGAAAAGTACCGCGTTTCACCGATCGGACACCGGTATTATCTTCTATTTCGGCCCGGTAAATATACGTGCCGGGCTCGGCCGGCTGGCCATTTATAAGTCCATCCCAGCCTTTACCCGTTTCAGTAGTCTGATAAAGAGTCTCACCCCAGCGGTTGAAGATTGTCAGGGTGAATTTCTTCCAGTATTTACCGATTACGGTAAACTCATCATTCTGGCCGTCGCCATTCGGGGTAAAAACATCCGGCGCAAAGATTTTCGCGTTTTGGCGCAACTCAAAAAAGTTTGAGTAACTCACCGTACCATTGCCGGCATTGGCAATAATACGGAATCGTACGGCCTGTAGCCGGGGATCATCCAGATCCGGCTCAAAATGCGTGTTCCCGCCCACATTCATGTGTTCACGGGCCTGTCGGCCGAGTGAATCAATAAATTCAACGGTATAGAAGGAAACGTCCTGAGGGAAGAACGGGGCATCGGCCGTCCAGTCAATAGCCGTTGGCGTCTTAGAGGTCAGCCACACTGTACAAACGGGCGGGGCCGGACTGGACTTCATCCCGCAGTTGTTCTGATAGGTAACCCGATAGCAGTAAGAACGCTCATTAGACCGGGCGGTCTCATCCCGAAACACGTTGGTATTCTGAATGGTGCTAAGGGGTTGAAACAAGCCATTGGGTCCGTCAGACCGTTCAATGGCGAGAGCGTATTGGGTTGTACCGCCCACTGCCGGAGTGGTAACAACCAGCCGGGGATAATTATCTTCGACCGATACCAGCACACTCTGAATTTCGCCTAGTGCGTCTCCTCCACCTATTCCGGTCACACAGGTCGGTGCCGAGGTAATGATGGTTCGTCCTCCTGCCCAATTTGTCACCTCCGCCACAACCGAGTAACAATACTGCACATTACAGTCAATATTATCGGCGTCTACATAGGCACTGGTCGCTCGCTCGGCAATATTGGTAAGCGGGTTAGCGGCTCCGTTCCGGAAGATGCGGTAGCGCAGAAAGGTGCTTGATCCGGTGTAAGGGGTCCAGTTTATTGGGTTCTGTTTTGTTTCAGCCTTTGCGTCAGCAACGATACTGCACATATCCTCGGACGAAGCTGCGTTCCCGCAGACATCTTTGGAGACCACCCGGAAGCACTGGACCTTTTTGGCATCCGTCTGCACCGTAAACGTTCCGTTGGTGCTGGTCTGCCCCGTCGGCGTATAGTCGCCGGCGGCATTTTTCTGGTGCAGTTCGACCGGACCGCTGCCGGTAACCTGATATTGGAGGATTATGGTTTTATCGTCTCTGGTGGTCAGTGTTGTTACCACAGGGCGGTTATTGTTCGATGCGGATCCAATAGTGACAGACAGTGTATTTAAAATGCCCAGACAAGCATTTCCTTTATGAACGCCAAATACAGAAATATCATAAGTAAGTCTTGTGGAGGCCGGATAAGTATGGGTGCGAGTAGGTTGTTTTTCAAGATCAGCAATAGCGACCTCTTCCAAAGACACACCATCCCAGCTTATCCTTACCTTATCATATTTGCGCGTTTCACTATTTAAATTAATATCTATAACAACTGTTCTGTCAACACACGGCTTCACCGAGAAATCGATTTTAGAATTGTTCAGCACCTGTACGGTCCGGCAAGCCAACATACCTGTCCCATTCAGACTCCCTGTTTGTAAAATTTTATATTCACCAGCAGTAGTATAGACATGCTTAGTAGAGACAGAGCCACCGTTTAAATCATCCCCTGGTTTATAATTGTAGTGATACTTAACGCTTTGGGCCTGTAATTTCTGGTTTGCAACCTGAATTTCGTTCCCTACGCATACTGTAGTAGAAGGAAGAACGGTAAAGTCTCCTTCTACCGAAGTTGCCGGCCGCTGAGCTTTATCACATAAGTCCTGTGCCAGCACCTGGCTCAGGCTTATAAACGCCATAAAGAGCAGCAAATGCCACCGCCAAACATTCGCCCTGTAAACAGCAGGCCTCTTCCGGTAAGTATTCACGCAGGGGTAATAATTTAGTCGTTAATGGGTACGTTTACGTGGTTTATTGATACAACGCGTCAACCTTACATTTTAGCATTTAAAGAAACGTATCTTTGCCTAAACGGGTTTTAGTGGTAAGTAAAGATATTCCACCGGCTCGCATCAAACAAACGCATGAGCAATAATAATACCAACATCCGGCTAGACTCCATTGAAGAGGCTATTGCTGATATTCGCGATGGTAAGATCATTATCGTTGTCGACGACGAAGATCGTGAAAATGAGGGCGATATGATTTGCGCGGCTGAAATGACCACGCCTGAGATGGTAAATTTCATGATAAAAGAGGCACGGGGTTTGATGTGCGCTCCACTCACGGAGGAGCGCTGTCAGGAACTGGGTCTGGAAATGATGGTTGGCAATAATACTTCGGTGCATACTACCCCGTTTACCGTGTCGGTCGACCTTCTGGGCAACGGCTGTACCACCGGTATTTCGGCCTCCGACCGGGCTAAAACCATCCGTGCGCTTGTTGATCCGAACACCATGCCTGAAGACCTGGGTCGCCCCGGCCATATTTTTCCGCTCCGGGCCGTTATGGGTGGTGTTATCCGCCGGGCGGGTCATACCGAAGCGGCTATAGACCTGGCCCGACTGGCGGGCCTGCAACCCGCCGGTGTGCTGATCGAGGTACTGAATGAAGACGGTACCATGGCCCGACTGCCCCAACTGCGCGAAATCGCCGACCGCTTTGGCATGAAGCTGGTGAGCATCCAGGATCTGATCGCCTACCGGCTACGTACCGAAAGCCTTATCAAACGGGAAATTGGGGTTGATATGCCCACAGACTGGGGACACTTTGATTTGATCGCCTATCGGCAAAGCAATACCGGTGATACCCACCTGGCGCTGGTAAAAGGCACCTGGGAGGCTGACGAACCGGTGATGGTACGGGTTCACTCATCCTGCGTGACCGGCGACATTTTCGGCTCCTGCCGTTGCGACTGCGGAGGACAGCTCCACGCGGCCATGCAGATGGTTGAGCGCGAAGGTAAAGGCGTAGTCCTCTATATGAACCAGGAGGGCCGGGGCATTGGCCTGCTTAACAAGCTAAAGGCTTATAAACTTCAGGAAATGGGCCGCGATACGGTCGAGGCTAATCTGGAGCTGGGCTTCGGTATGGACCAGCGCGACTATGGCGTTGGCGCTCAGATCCTGCGTGACCTGGGGGTTCATAAAATCAAGCTGATTTCCAACAATCCCAAAAAACGCGCCGGCCTGATGGGCTACGGCCTGGAGATTGTCGACGCTATCCCCATTGAAATCCCCGCCAATCCCCATAACGAGCGCTACCTGATGACCAAGCGCGACAAAATGGGACATACCATTTTGAAGGGATAAGCTTCAGTAGGCAGTTCTCAGTTGGCAGAATGGCAGGCCTCGCCATTTCGGTGGGGCTTTCTGTTTTGCTACGCTCACTCTGCTACACCTGCCTACTGAGAACTGCCTACTGTCCACTTTTTTTCTCCCCACGCAACCAGCCACCCAAAACCTGCGTATTAGCTACTGAACCGGTTCAACTGCTTTTGTTCGCTCACTAAACAGTTGAAAACATGATTACCTTTACTCATCTCAGTCGAGTTTTAGTAGCCGTTACGCTGGTAGCCGCTGCGGTAGTTGCCTGTAATAATGGCGATACCACAACACCCCAGCCTGATGTAGCGCTGGGTAGCACCACACTGGGCAACGTGCTGGTTGGCGAAAATGGCCGTACATTGTACTTCTTTTCGGCAGATGCCGATGGCAATTCAGCCTGTGCCGGGGCTTGTAAGGACACATGGCCGGTTTTTTATAAAGAGAACCTGCGTCTGAGCAGCGGATTAGATGCGGCAGACTTCACGACCCTAACCCGGCCGGATGGCACCAAGCAAACTGCTTATAAAGGCTGGCCGTTATACTACTACCAAAGCGACACCCAGGCGGGCGACATAAAGGGCGAAAACGTAAGTGGGGTCTGGTTCGTTGCCAAGCCTGATTATTCAATCATGATTGCCAGAGGGCAATTAAAGGGTCACGACGGCAAAACATACACGAGCACGTACCAGGAAGGCACCGGAAACACACTGTATTTTGTGGATGGACTTGGCCGAACCATCTACGGCTTTGTCAACGATAAAAAAAATAGTAACAACTTCACGAAAGCTGATTTTACCAATAACTCAGTCTGGCCTCTGGTAGAGGACGCTCTGAAACAGGTGCCGTCAACAGTCGACAAATCGCTGTTTGGCACCATACAGGTGGCAGGACACAATCAGCTTACGTTTAAAGGATGGCCGCTGTATTATTTCGGACAGGATAATAACCAGCGGGGTAGCACTAAGGGCGTAAGTTTTCCCAAACCGGGCGTTTGGCCGGTGGTGAACAAAGACACGCCCGAAGCTCCCTGACAAGGGAAAAGTTTAAAGCACAACGTTTCATTTTCTTAACCGTCGTTTGGCAATGTCCAACGCTCCTGCACCTCCCGGATTAACTGAACTGCTGGCCGGCTGCCTGCGTGGCAACCGACGTAGTCAGGAATTGCTGTACCGGCAGTTTTACGGGTATGCCATGAGTATCTGTCTGCGGTATACGCCCACCCGCGACGAAGCGATGGAGGTGCTGAACGACGGATTTCTCAAAGTTTTCACCCGGCTGGACCAGTTTGATCTCAACCAGCCCTTCAAGCCCTGGCTTCGCCGGATTTTGATCAATACGGCGCTGGACCAGTACAGACAAGCGGTACAGCATTACCGGCAGGAGGATTTGAGCCAGGCCGAACAGGCCGCCGAGCCGGGAGCCGATGGGTTTAGTCAGTTAGCGCATGAAGAGTTGATCGAATTGATTCAGTTGCTATCGCCGGCTTACCGGCTGGTGTTCAACTTGTATGTGATGGATGGTTATAGCCACGAGGAAATTGCCAGTCAGCTCGGTATCTCGGTGGGCGCGTCGAAGTCGAACCTGTCGAGGGCGCGGGAGAATCTGAAAGCGATGTTTTTAAAAAAAAGCCAGACCGGGTCGCGTCTGACCGGGTCAAGTCAAGATAAGTATGCAAGAGTTATCCGATGAGCAAATGGATGAGCTCTTCAGAAAGTCGGCTGAAGAGTTTGAGCCACCCTATGAGCCCGACCACTGGCAGGATATGCGTCGTCGGTTAGACAACCATGACCGGGGCATCTTGTGGGGACAGGTATGGCGGTGGGCTACGCCTGTCATCCTTTTACTTTTGTTGACAGGTGGCTACTGGTATTTCCGCTCTCCGGAATCTACCCCAGTCACAAACACTACCAAAATCACCAACCGGCAAGATAAAACGCAGCTTTCAAAGAGCAAGTCTGAAAGCCCACTTGCCGAGGCTTCCCAGGTTGAAATAACCCAGGGGCAACAAACGCCTGGAACTCGCGAACAGGCTGGTGTGGCTCAGCCTCAAATGCCTGCAAGCAACAAGGCATCAGCTTCCTCCGGCACGAATCAGGCTCAGTCGGGCTCAGGCTTTATCCCTGATCGACCTGTCAATCAACAAACAGCGTTCAGCCGTCAGGAAAGACGACATCAGACGATTAGCCATACAAGAGTCAATACGAAACCAGTGGCCGGATTACAAGAGCAATCATACGGCACTTCAGCCAACAACCAACGGGCGGGGCATACTAACCCGGGTATTGGCTCAACGAGAGAAAATACGGCTTCGGATCCACCAGAAAGCGGTTCATCGTCTGAGCAGCCTTTCTACCCAACGGCAAATCCAGGCCCGGTAGCTGACACGTATGTTTTGTCGGATGCTGCGGTGACAGAACGTCTTCGTTTACCAACGCTGCTGTATCTACCTCCGCATGCTTTCCGGCCACCGATGTTCCAGCCGCTTAACGATGAAATAGCTTACACAGATACAACAAAGCCGGTTAAGCCGGTAGTACTGGCACAGCAAAAGGGATTAAGCATTCAGTTTCTGGTGTCTCCGGACCTGACGACCATTGGCTTAAAAGATTTTGAACGACCCGGTACCAATGTGGGCATGCTGCTGCAATACCGGCTATCGAACCGCTGGAGTGTACAGACTGGCGTTCTGCGGAGTGTAAAATTTTATCAGGCCTCCGTTGAGGAATATGAATTTCCAGGCTATTACCATTGGTCGGTAATGCCCGAGAGCGTGGCCGGACGATGTAATATGCTGGACGTACCGATTAACATCCGGTATGATTTCATTCTGCGCCGGCACCCAGCCAAACCGGAAATAAAAAGCCGATGGTTTGTCAGCAGTGGTGCCACCAGTTACATCATGCTGCGCGAAACGTACGACTACGTGTATGCCAACCCAAACGATTATCGAATAAAATACCGTAAGTGGGACGGAAAAACCGGTACTTATACGCTTAGCAATCTGAACTTGTCACTAGGCTACGAGAATCACATCAGCAGACGACTATCGTGGCAGGTGGAGCCATTTGTTAAAGTATCCCTGAAGCCAGTGGGTTATTTTAAAGCCCATTTACTGAGCACCGGAGCTTTCTTATCAGTTCGTTACCGGCTTTAATATGTACTTACACTAATTTTTCGTTATAACACAACCTTGAATTTACCCTATCCTATGGAAAACGAAGTTATTAACCCAGACAAAATGAAGCGCGGAGACTTTCTGCGGACTTTAGGCTTGAGCACGAGCGCCCTGATGGCCTTTTACTGCATGGGAACACTGACCTCCTGTTCAAATGGAGATGATCCGGCCCCTTCTAACAACAATAATAATAACCCCGGCACCGGTACAGTTGGCTTTGCGGGCAATGCAGAAGCCAGTAAAGGAAAGGTGGATTTTACCCTTGATCTGACTTCGAGTACGTATAGCACGCTGAAAACGCAGGGGAATTACACCAAAATCGGGGATGTGCTCATCGCCAACGCCAAGAGCGGACGGTATATCGCCGTAGCCAAAACCTGTACGCATGAAGGCGGAGGGTTGGATTACCGGTCGAACTCCGATGACCTGTTGTGCAATAATCATGGTGGTCAGTTCAACACCGACGGCAGCGTAAAGCTGGCCCCACCAACCAACGCCCTTAAGGTCTACAAAACAGAACTGACCAACAACAATAATACGCTTCGGATCACCGAGTAGTCTATGGCAAGAGTTCTGATTTTCCTCCTGACGCTGCTGGTAGAAACCGGTGTACTGGCCCAGAACACACCGGCAACCGGACGGGACACGGTAATCACCGCCGACAGCACGTCGGCGGCTGATTTGCTGGCCGGGCTCTCAGAGACAACCGAGAGTCAGCCGCTGTTACCTGCCAACATGGTATTTACACAACGGGCGCTTTGGGGACAGAAAGGCTTACTACGGGTGACTGGCCTGGCTCCGCTAACCGCAGCCAAACGGGAAAGAGAGTTAAAGCTCCGCCGGACGATGCTGAAAACCCACCAGATTCTGGGCTTTGCCACCCTCGGTGGTATGATCGCCCAAGGCATTGTAGGCTCGCGGTTGTACAAAGCCAAAGGACCGGATTATGTAAAGCTGAGGGACACGCACGAAGACATTGCCACCTTCATCAATGTTGCGTATGGAACCACGGCGTTGCTGTCGCTGACGGCCCCGCCCCCGCTGGTTGGGCAACGACGAGGTATTAACTCGATCAAGGTACACAGAGCCTTAGCCATTGTGCATTTAACGGGTATGATTGCTACCAATATGCTGGCCCGCCGTATTTCGGGTAACGCCGAGCTAAAACCCTATCACCGGGCGGCCGCCTTTACCACTTTCGGCGCTTACGCAGCTTCCATTATTGCTATCAAGTTCTGATAAACGCCCTTAATTTCTGTATGATATGGTGTATGTAAAAGGCAGCCGTCTGGCTGCGCTGGTAATCGTATTGACTTTTGCGGGTGCCTGGAGCCCGGCCGCCAATCCGCTCTGGGGAAAACGCAAACTGATGGCCGACAAATCGGCGTCGGTGGTAACGTATGCCATGAAGCATCCGATGCATAGCTGGGAGGGTGTAAGCCGCGACGTTAACAGCGCTATCGTGTACAATGATGAAACGCAGGCCGTTGAAAACGTGGCCGTCTCCATTAAAGTAGCCTCGTTTGACAGTGGTAACGCCAACCGGGACTCCAATGCCATGGAAACCTTGGAAGCCTTAAAATACCCAAACGTCACCTTTGTCAGCCAGAACATTCAGGCAGGGGCTAACGGGGGTTTAACCATTAAAGGCAATATGACTTTTCATAACGTGACAAAACCGATAACGGTGCAGGCGACCCGTAAGGATGGCAACGGCCGGATTACGGTTGATGGCGGTTTTGACCTTCAGCTCAGCGACTATAACGTTAAACGGCCCACGCTGATGACTATTCCGGTTGATGAGGAGGTTCGGATGAAATTCACCGTGGTGTATAAGCTGTAACAGCTATTTCCTTTTCGCTGATGCTGGCCGGAAAGCCGCTGGATAAAATGCCGGCGGCTTTTTTGTGTATTGTTTCTATCCAAGATTTTATTGCCTTAATATAAGGCCATCGATCTGTCATCGACCTTTTCTAAACCCCAATGATTTATGAAGAAAATTTACATCGCCACCTTCCTGGTTGTGGCTACCCAGGCTTGCCGGTTGAACGACGAGCCGGCAACGGTATCGCCTTCCTCTGTTCGGCCAACCACCGAGATCGACGCGCTGATCTGGCAGAAGCTGCAAACGACCGGAGCCTTCCGCTGGAATATGGCCTCTGAGGAACTGGTTTGGAGCGCTCTCCGCCAGTCTGACGGGGTGCTGTCGGTAGGCTACAAGTCTGCCGGGGTAAGCAGTGACCTCCGCGAAACCATTCACACCATCAACATCCACGAAGGTGCCTGGCAACAAGCCCGAGAGCAGGTGCTGAACCTGATCTTAACGGAAGAGCGCAAAGTAACGCCAAGCCTTACCCTGGCCGATCTGGAGGCTTATCCCGAAGAAGTGCTGCCGGTACTTGACGTTCGGGTGAAGAGCCTGTCCACCATCCAAAAACTCCGGTCCTCCGGGCTAGTGCGGTATGCAGAGCCCATTGGCTACGAGCCAGGTACCAGCAGCCGTGCCAAAGTGGCCTCCAGCAGCGGCTGCGGCTCCAACATTGCCGACATACCCCTCTACGAAAACGAGGACTACATCACCATAGCACCCGGCACAAAATCCTCCTGGCACCACCCGTTCCATGGCGTCCGGGATGCCTGGGCTAAAAGCTCCGGTGCCGGTGTAAAGCTGATGATCATCGATACCGGCTCCAGCCCCGACCAGAATAACCTGACTACTAATTTCAACCAGGGCAGTTCAACGGGACGAACCATCGAGCGGCTGGTCACGCTGCCCAAAGCCTATTTCTGGTCGTCCAGCGAAACACCGAATGACGGCTGCGGGCACGGTACCGCCATGGCCGGTGCTGCCGCCGGTCCGCGGGGTACCGACGGCGCTGCGGCCGGCGTAGCGTACAACGCCAATCTGGTGACGGTACGGGCGGCTGCCGATGTGGTACTGGACGAATCCCGCGAGGTAAAGGGCGCATCGGACGCCTATATTCTGGCCGGCAACCGCAGCGATATTAAGATTGTCAGTATGTCGATGGGCCGAATGACCAGCAGTTCACAACTGGCCGACGCCATCCGGTACGCTTATAACAAAGGAAAGCTGATGTTCTGCGCCGGTGGTACGTCCTTTAGCTGGACTACCTGGTACGGCGTCACATTCCCGGCTACCATGCCGGAAGTACAGGCCGTAACGGGGGTAAAAGACCGGACGTATGACGAAGCCTGTAACAGTTGCCACAAAGGCAGTGAAATTGACTTTGTAGTGGTGATGGAAAAAGCCGCCAACGAACGGCACGTACCCACGCTGGCCATGTCGGGCGATGCACCCTCTACCGTAGGTGGCTCCTCAGTAGCTACGGCCACCACAGCGGGTATGGCCGCCCTGCTCTGGTCCAGAAACCCCGGCCTGACGAGGGACCAGGTTGTCGGTCAGCTCGCAGCCGCAGCCAGTAACTACCCCAACCGCAACGGCAGTTTCGGCTGGGGCCGGATTGATATCAACAAGGCTATGCCCGTGCAGTGAAGTCGACATTAAGGTCCTGATACAGGAACGCCCCGGCTGAGCAGCCGGGGCGTTCCTGTATTGAATAAGGCAATTATTAAGCGTAGGTATTCAGCATCACCGGCATGACCAGCATCAGAATATCTTCGTTTTCGTCTTTATCGGCCGGTACCATAATACCCGCCCGGTTCGGTGCCGACATTTCCAGCGAAATCATCTTGGCATTCATGTTATTCAGCATCTCGGCCATCAGCTTGGCATTGAATCCAATTTCCATATCGTCGCCATCGTAGTCGCAAAGCAACTTCTCATTTGCCTCGTTGGAATAATCCAGGTCCTCTGCCGAGATAGTCAGTGAGTTGGCCCGCAGCGTCAGCCGGATCTGGTGCGTGGTGCGGTTGGCGTAAATCATGATCCGCTTCAGCGAGTTTAGCAGGTCGGTGCGGCCGATGGTCATCACGTTCGGGTTATTCACCGGAATGGCGTTCTCGTAATCCGGGAAACGCTCGTCGATCAGCCGGCAGATCAACTGCGTCGGCCCAAACGAGAACGAAGCATTGGACTGGCTGAATTCAGCCTTCACCGGTACATTCTCCGGAAGGGATGTTTTCAGCAGCGACAAGGCCTTGCGCGGAACGATCATCGACGTGTTGGCCGTCGACTGGATATCGGTCCGCCGGTAGCGGATCAGGCGGTGACCATCCGTTGCCACAAACGTCGCGTTCTCGTCGGTCAGTTGCAGGTACACCCCCGTCATGGCCGGGCGCAGGTCATCGGTGCTAGTGGCAAAGACGGTATTGTTAATGGCACTGGCCAGGGCATCCGACGACAGTTCAACCGACAGGTTCCGGTTAACCGACGGAATCTTGGGGAAGTCGATCGGGTTTTCGCCGGAGAGCTTATACCGGCCGTTGTCGGTCAGGATTTCGGTGCCGAAAGTTTCGGTGTTGATGTTGAACGTGATGGGCTGCTCCGGCAGGCTGCGCAGGGTATCGAGCAGCAGTTTGGCCGGAATGGCGATGGAGCCGTTCTCCGACGAATCGACGGGAATCTGCGTAATCATAGTCGTTTGCAGGTCCGACGCCGTGACGGTAAGGTTTCCGTCCTCAATGCGGAACAGGAAATTCTCCAGGATTGGCACGATGGGATTGGTCGCTACAACCCCATTAATATTCAGCAGGTTTTTCAGTAGTACAGATGAGGAGACGATGAATTTCATATATACGGTACGTTTAGATACGTGAGTCTACAATAGAGCAAAAGTAACGAAATTCGTCGTTTCTTGATAGTCTGTCCGCCTTAGTATTTTTCGTTTTTGGAGACGCTGGATAGGAGTCCGCTAAGCGGGTGGCTCACCCAGACAATTTCCGTATCCTGAGTCAAGGTGATGTTACTAATGCACTCTCGGCCCAGCCGTAGCGGACGGCTTTTACTTCGACAGGCGTTTGGGTTGAAAGAGGCCCGGTATAAAGCCGCCACCGCGTCTCACCAGGCAGCTGGTATCCAATGGAAGCGCCTTCGGTTGCGCACTGAATGACTAACCGCCCCTCAGCATCACGCCCAAACGCAGGATCGGCCGTAACGGGTTGCCGGCCACCAGGCCACATTTTCCCGGCCTGTTCGGTTTCCGGCATAGCGCCCCAGTCTCCCGTCTGCGTCAGCCAGCGGTTTAGCTCTGTGCGGAGCGCCGTCAGCTGTTGCTTATAGGCGGGGTTACCCGCCAGGTTACGTACCTGATGGGGATCAGTCTGAGCGTCGTACAGCTCTTCGACCGGCTTCGGATTGAATAACCAGTACGATTGCACGGGCGTCAGTTTACCCGCTTTTTCCAGGGCCAGTATCCGTTGCATCATGGGCATCTGCCACTGGAAATCGAGCTTCTGCGTATAAGGCAGCTCCGGGTTAAAATTGCGGATGTACGTATAGCGGCTGTCACGAACGGCCCGGATGCGGTCGTACTTATCGTCCATGCGGTCGCGGGCGGCATGGATATACTGCCGGGGTTTCGTCAGTGGCTTCAGGCTCAGGAATGCCCGGCCATGCCAATGCGCTGGGGGCTCAATGCCTACTATGCCGGCCATGGTGGGTGCCAGGTCAATGAAGCTGACGAGCTGCCGGTCAAGGCCCGTGGTTTGGCCCCGGTACCGCTTCTTCAGGACATCCGGGATATAAACGATCAGCGGAACCCGAATGCCCGAATCGGTCAGCCAGCGTTTGGCGCGGGGCATGCCGTCGCCGTTATCCCCCATGAACACGATAATGGTATTATCGAGCAGTTTATCCTCCCGCAACTGATTGAGCAACTGTCCTACCTGCGTATCCATCCGGTTGATGTTGGTCAGGTGCCGGGCGTAGTCGGAACGTACCACTGCATCATCGGGGTAATAGGGCGGCAGCGTTACATCCTGGGGACGAACCACGTGTCGGTCAGGAATGGCGGGGCGTCTCCGCACATCCCTGACCAGCCGGGCCGTATCTACGCCGAACTCCCGGAAAAACCGCCACTTGGTGGAGTCTGGCCAGACGTTAATCTCATGGGTAATTTCAAACGTAAATACCGAGAAAAACGGCTGAGCCGGGTCGGGGCGGTTGCGCCAGTGGGCCGTATTGCTGTGGTCGTCCCAAACAGTGAAGGGAGTTCCGAACTGGTAATCGGTCTTGAGGTTATTGGTACAGAAATAGCCGGCCTGCCGCAGGTATTCGGGCAGGGCTTTAACCGCCGGTGGCGGTACAGCATTGTAGAACGGCACACCGGGGTACGGGGTGAGGCTTTTGGCCTGCCGCATATGCTGGGTGCCAATGGCGGTTGAATACATACCGGTGATAATGGCCGCCCGGCTGGGCGCACACACTCCGGCAACCGTAAAGGCATGGTCGTAGCGTACACCGTGTTTAGCCAGCCAATCTACATTGGGGGTGTAAACGAGCTTCTCGCCGTAACAACCCAGGTGCAGATTCATGTCCTCAGCCATAATCCACAGCACGTTGGGACGTTGGTCGGGATTGGAGTGAATGGTCGGACGAGAGGCCAGTATGGCAAGCAGGCCAATGCCAAGGAAGAGGGGGAGAATGATTTTCATGGACGAAGCAGGGTTATAGAGTATGGCGGAAGCCGCAGGGTCTTGCTGATGGAGCCGGTAGTTAGGTCAAGTCCGTCGACGTCCTGCACATACTGCGACAGGCCTCCGGCCAACTGCCGGTAGGTAGACAGGCCTTCCTGCCCCGACACATCAATAGTTTGTGGCTGACCTGAAAAATTGACAATCAGGCCCTTACCGGTATTAAACAGCCAGCCCTGCAGGGCTGGAAACGCCGAACCGCCCGTGGGCTGCAGCGTGAGACCGTTTCCAAACGTGAGCGGCCGGGCCGAATTGGCGCCCTGCGTCTGTTCCGCAAACACCGACAGGGCCATTCCACCGGCTGAGAGCGCACCCCGGCGGTTGCTGAGCTTCGTATGGACGACATGCCCAAATGCCCGGTTATCGTTGTACAAGGCCCCGAATGTATTTCCCTGGATATTATGGTAGTGCGTGAGCGTCACCTGTCTGCTTTCGAGAAAACTCAGGTAAAAGGCCGTTACGAACAGGGTGTTGGCCCAGGTGCCGCGCACGGCACTGCTGTCGGCCCGGACGTTGAACTCGGTCGCCCAGATTTCTTTATCGGCGGGGGTGTTCATGCCTCTAAGTCGCCGGGCCGCGCCAAAGGCGGTGTTGATCATCCGGGCGTAAGCACCGGCGTCGTTCAGCAGGGTCAGTTCGGTCTGTTGCCGGTCGGCTAAGGGTTGCCTGTTTGGGCCGTTGGTCACCCCTTCCTGCCCGGCATTGTTGTTCGCCCGCTCGGCTATGCCGTCGAGCCCAAAGGGGGTATAGACGTGGAAAATAACGGCATCGGCGTTTGGCACCTGGGCCAGCACCCGGCGGGTCCAGTCGCGCTGCCGGTCGTTGCGGGCCAGTTCGGTACCTAACACGGCGCACTGAACGCCGGGAAACTCCCGTTTAATAGCCTCAATCCAGTTGCGACACGTTTGGCCGTATGCTTCGGGTGTGGGAAATACCCGGCTTTCGTAGGGCAGGTTAAAGTATAGTTCGTTGCCCAGTTCGACAAACCGGACGGGCAACCCCAAAGCCTTCGCTTTTCGCAGACCGCGTAAACTGTGGTCAAGGTCTTTGGATAGCATATTCAGCACAAATACCGGCGTAACGCCCGTTTCACGCAACGCTTTGGCAAGGTTCTCCAGTGGATAGCGGTCATGGCTCCGGTTCAGCCCCTGTTGCACTACCCAGCGGATCATCAGACTATCGGGTACGGCAGGATCGATCCAGCCGATGTCCCAATCCCAATAGTTTGCGATCGTACCGGCCGGGTAACGGATGGTGCCGGCCCCCGTCTTCTTAAGCCCGTTTACGAGGGCCGGATTGTTCCAGGGCATGTTCTGGCCCGTTACGTTGCCGTTGACGCCCACCCATTCGGGGCGGATGCGGTGCGCCGGGCCGACGGAAACCGGAATTTGTGCCTGCCCGAGCGTAGCCAGTAAACAGGCGGTGACGACAAGCAGAATTTTCATCGATAGGCCGGGTTAGGTTTGGGCATATTGGCCCGTACACTGCGTTGCCAGTTCAGGAGCTTCGTTTTCAGTTCGGCCGTTTGCCGGGGCAGTTTGCGGGCCAGATCCGTCGTTTCGCCGGGATCTGTTCGCAGGTCGTAGAGTTCGGTCTGTCCGTTTTCGAGGGAGAGAATCAACTTATAATCACCCTGGCGGATAGCCGCCGAAGGTCGTCCCCCCTGATTACTAAAATGCGGATAATGCCAGAAGACCGGCCCACGTGCCTGAACGGCCTGTTTCGTCAGCAGGGGCGCAAAGCTCTTTCCGTCGATTGGAGCCGCGAAAGCTGTTGCCCGGCCCCGTACCCGCTCCAGCAGGGTCGGGAACAGGTCGGTAGTCGTGAGGAGGTGATCAGATGTGCCCAGGTTACCTAAGCCCGTTCCGCTTACAATCAGCGGGATACGGACTCCCCCTTCATATAGAATACCTTTTCCGGCGCGGTACGGTTCGTTGGTGGTGGGCTGGCGGTCCCCCGCTTCGTCTACCGCCAGCCCGCCGTTATCCGACATAAAAATGACCAGCGTGTTGCTAGTTAGCCTCTGTCGCTCCAGCTCTCCCAGCACTCGTCCTACGTGCCCATCCAGTTCCTCGACCATAGCCCCGTACAGGGGATTAATCTTGCCCGGTTTGGGGTGCGGCTTTCGCTCGTATTTCGCCTTCATACCCGCTGTGGCCTGTAGAGGCAGGTGGGGCGAGTAGTGCGTGAGCATCAGAAAAAACGGTTCTTTATGCGGCTGACGCAGGTATTCGAGCGCGTGGGCGGTGATGCGTTCGTTCAATTGGGGCAGTTCGTAGGCCGTAAGCCTATCGCCCGTTCGGTACCATTTATACGACTGACCACGTGGCAGCAGGCCGAAATCATAGTCCGTTACGTAGTCGAATCCCTGTTTAGCCGGGTCGGAGTCGGCGGGGCGGGTATTTTCGCCGAGATGCCACTTGCCCACAAGGGCGGTTGTATAGCCGTCTTTTTTGAGTTCTTCGGCCAGCGTCACTTCCGATAAGGGCAGGTGGTCGAGGTAATCGGCGGGTAACACGGGTGAGGCCGGGTCGGTCCGCTTACCGATGATAAAGTTGGTCAGGCCAATGCGGGCGGGGTAACGACCCGTCAGAACGCTCGCCCGGCTGGGTGAGCAAACGGGGCAGGCCGCGTACGCATTGGTGAACCGCAGCCCCGACCGGGCCAGGCTGTCCAAATGGGGCGTTTCAATGTAGGCGTTGCCATAGCTGCCCAGATCGTTCACCCCCAAATCGTCGGCAATAATGAGCAGAATGTTAGGTCGTGCCGGCGCACCGGTCGCCGTATTCCGGCGGTCCTGTGCCCGGTGGTCACCAGCCATAGAGCCGCCGGATTTGGCTAACCGAACCGCCAGCAAGCTGACTGTCAGCGCACAAATTGCCAGCCCGGCAGTCATTAGTATAAGTACATGTCTCATGTCGATAACGTTAAACCGTTGGTACCACCAACGCCCATTGACTTTGATGCGGGTGGCGGTGGGTAAACTCCTTGAACCCTATTTCCAGCCGGGGTTCGTCGGTTACAGCGTCAATGCGCATGAGCAGGTCGTTTTCACCGGCCCGAAACGCATAGTCCACCGCTGTTTGTCCCGGCCATGTCCGGCGGGTTTCTGTCTGTTGATGCACCCGTTCGCCGTTGAGCCAGAGCGTAAAAGGAGCCGTACAGCCCATGCTCACCCACAGGCGGGTAGCTTCCGGTAAGGTCAGGCGGCTGTATAGGTAGAGTGTTCGTTCGCCCCGCCCGTAATAATGGGCAGGCAGGTCAATAGCAAAACTGGCCGGCTGAATGCGCTGCACCATAAACGGATGCGTAGCCCAGGTAGGCTCATCGGCAATACGCCGGATGTCGTCCAGGCTTAAAAACTCCTTATCCTGACTAATGCGGTCGTGGTTCATGTAACGAACCGACGGCAGCGACGACAAGCCGTGTTCAGGGTAACGCGGGTCGCAGGGTATCTGGGCGGGGTCATCCTCAATGAACGGCCCCAGCAGCAGCCAGGCACCATAGCGCGGAAAACCACGCGTCAACGTAGCCACTGGCTCTCCGTTGATGCATACCTGAATCCGGTATGTTTCGGCCAGTGGTCCGTGCTGGGCTTCGGGTAGCGGGCAATGCAGTGTCTGGCTGTCAAATGGATCGAGCCAGGTCTTTAAGGCTGGCAGCGGGAGGAAATTCTGACCGGCCGTAAGGGAAAGTTCAACCTGTTGCGGGGAGCCTTCCAGATTGTCATAGTGCAACCAAAGCGCCTTGTCCCGCGACAGGGTTAGGTGAAAGCGATTGGGCTGAACCGGATAGGGCTGGGGCCAATCGTCCGAAAAAACAAGGTCTCCACTCACATCAATAAACGACCGGCCCGCCCGGCAGGTCTGTTCGGCCAGGTCCGAAAGGGTGGCCGGTGCGTCGATGCCGTGAATTTCGGCACTAATGAGCAGTTCATTACCCACCCGACGTTTCCAGGTGTCAGACAGAGCTTCATACCCGGAAATAATCCCCACCAGCGCTCCCGCGGTAGCACTGACGCAATCGGCGTCATGCCCCATGTGCAGCGCGTCGAGTACGCACGAGAAGTCGTTGCCCTTGTGCAGCAGGGCCAGCAGCGTAAAGCCCACATTCATGGGCGCTGATGTAAAATCGGCGTCGCCCCAATAGCTTTTTATCTTGCCTATGGCCACAGCGTACCCCCCTTCGGCATACCAGGTCTGTACCGACGATACCAGCCGGTACAGCGTAGCGTCCGGTGAAAAGTAGCTCACTCCCTGTTGCATGATTACCCGTACATCATCTTCCACGAAGGCCAGGGCCGCGCAGGCCGCCAGAAAGGCTTCAGCATCAACCGAAAAACCGGCATGGTCCAGGCTCGCATCCATCCGGGCGTAAAACATCGCCCGTTCGGGATTACCAGGATTGAGCATACCCCAGATTTCGCTCCGGATGGGACAGCCCATCGACTCCTGCCAGTACTGGTTGTTGTGGCTACCCGACGCCGGGGGGTACAGTCCCAGCCGCAGGTTGCGGGTGGCTATACCGTATTCATTCCAGGGAAACCCAACGTGCGCCAGCCAATGCCCGGCCAGGTCGCTCTCGCGCAGCGTGGGGCCGCGCTTTTTCACCACATCAAGCCAGAGTACCTGAAGGTCGAGATCGTCGTTGGGAAAATTGGTATCGAAAAGACTATCCGACAGCTCAATGTCGTTAAACCGTTTCAACCCCTCGATGGGGGCACCCAGAATGCCTCCCGCACATTTGCCGGTCCAGCCGCCCAGCACTTTGTCGTAGTAGGTTTGGTACGAAATCAGGGCAGGCCTGTCCGTTTTCCGGTGTTCAGCTTTTTCGGTCGGTAGGCTCATCGTGGTTGGGATTTAAGCATTAGAGCCGACGCGGTGGCGAACCAGAGCAGCATCCCCACCAGCATGAGTGTTTTGTGCTGCCCTACGGATAAAAACCCGTAGAACACACCAAAAGCGGGCAGTACCGTCAGCAGCAGGCCGATGTAGGACAAAAGTTTCAGGATTAGTTGCATGATCATGTTAGGGCTGGGCCATTACAAGCTCTTCTTTGGGTAAACGCTGAAGGGCCCGGCTCAGCACCACATATAGTGCGGCTCCGATGAACCAGCCGGGAATAGCCATGAAAAAGAAAAAATCGGATTGGGTATACACGTACAGGGCGTAACTCAGCAGCATCGATAACAGCCACGTCAGGGCCACCGCCCAGTTGAAGCGTTTACCAGCCCGTTCGGCATAATTGGTTATCAGCCCGATGCGGGTAAATACGTACACGTCCATGACGATGACGGCACCCACCGGCGCGGCCACCAGCGCGTAAAAAGCCAGCACCTGATCGAGCCGGGACACTACGCCCGGAAAAATGGCCAATACGGAAGCGAGCATCCCGACAACGAGGGTAATCTTCCAGCGTTTTACGTCCGGCATCAGTCCTTTCAGCGCCAGACCAGCCCGGTAGATAGTCGGGTTAGCGGTGGTCCAGCCTGCAATGACCACGCAGGCGGCTCCGGCCAGGCCTGCACTGTCAAAAGCAATCCGGCCCGGCGAAGGGTTGGTATTGCCGTTCTGCAGGGCCAGCGCACACAGGATACCGGAGGCCACCCAAGCCATGCCGTGCCCCACGAACATCCCCACCGCCGAGGCCAATCCGTAGGTTGGCCGTTTGGCGTAGCGGTAGATAGACATATCCGACAGGCCAATGTGCATGGCCGTGTTGCACAGCCATGCAAAAAACAAGACATGCCATAGTGTATAGGGCGTTTGTCCGGCGGCCGGTATGCCCGTCCAGATCTTGGTTTGGGCAACCGTCCAGAAATCGCTCCACTGCCGAACGCCTAACTGCGGCAGCACGGCCACCGCTGCCGCCACAAAAACCAGCGGCAGCCAGGGGGCGCAGACCGCCGAAAAAGCCGCTACCCGGTCGTAACCATAAATCGACACCAGCGTAATAACGGCCCCAATGCCCAATACCGCCACCACCCAGGCGAGACTGCTGGGGTAAAGGTCAGTCAGGCCGGGCATACTGAGGCCGAAAGCCAGCCCCACCGCCGTGGCCGAAACGGCCACCATACTAGCCGCCAGTACGCACGACTGCAGCCCGTTGATGGCGTTGTAGATGGCCACCAGCCGGTAGCCGCAGATTTTCTCCAGCTGGTAGTAGATGGTCAGGCGGGTTTTCACGGCCACCGGAGCACAAATGAGGGTCCAGCTTAACGTAGCCAGCAGGTTGCCCAGCAACAATCCGACGAACAGATTAGCCGCCGATACCCCGTGCAGCACAAACAGCGGCCCGATCACAAACTCAGTACCGGCTATGTGTTCGCCAGCCATCATACTCACAAAACTTCGGAAATCTTTTGTTTTTTCCTGGGGCACCGGCTCGCGCTCGTATTCGTCAATAGCGTCGAGTTGGTCTGTCAATGTTTCTGTAACCATACGGTAAGGATTAAAGAATGAGGGAACAAAGAAGCAGACCTCAACGTGGAGGTCTACTTGCTTCATACCAACCGATAATTAATCAGGATTTTGGGCCGTAGTGCCGAGTTGCGGATTAAGCGTCAGGTCGTCTACGTGCCATTTGAGCAGGGTGCGGTTGCTGTTCCAGTTGAGCGTAACCCCACTCCGCACCAGGGGAGCCACTTCGGCCGCCGGGTACGTACCTGCATTCTGCGCATTAAACGCCCCCATGCGTTTCCAGGCCCAGAAGTCGTCGCCCTCAAACAGCATTTCACGCTGCCGCTCGCGCACAATTTCGGCCAGCAGGTCGGCGGCTGTTCCGGTGCCGATACCCGACAGCGTGCGGTTGGTATAGCCCGTAATGGCGCGACGCCGAATGAGGTTGTAGTCGGCTAAGGCCGCATCGAGGTTACCCTGCACCGCATTAATTTCGGCCCGCGTCATAACCAGTTCCGCCGACCGGAGCATGGGGGAGTTAAGCTGCCCTACCGCCGAGCCCGTCAGTTGGCCCCACTTGCGCGATACCCGCTGGTTCCCGATAGAAGCGACCAGCGAAATGTTCTGAGTCAATTCGGTAAACCGCCGGTCGTTCACCACATCGTCGAATAAAGGGCTGGCCGTGACAGCCGAAGCCAGGGGTGGGTTGGGGGTGGGCCGTCTCAAAAACCAGCGCGTGGCCCCCGTATTGGCCGGGTTGCCTCCCGACTCGTTTGACAGGCTCAGCGAAGCGGCCGTGTATCCCTGGGTAGGGGTGGTGTTATTCACCAGCCTCAATATTTCCTCCGTATTATTAGCCGGGGTGACAAAGCCGGTGCTGCTGAACGGCACTTTTACATCCGCCTGTAAGGTATACACCCGGTTACCGGTTTCGGGCGTAGCGGTAATGGCTCCGGGCGTAGACCCAATCACCCGGTTGATGGTCGCCAGCGCTAATTGATAGCTGTCGCGGGTGCCCTGCTGGAAGTATACCCGCGACAGCATTGCCAGCGCAGCCGCTTTGGTAGCCCGGAAGCGATACGCGGGGTAGTTGCCATGAACGACCGGGTCGTAGGCTACCGGCAGCAATCGAACGGCTTCGCTGAGATCTTTGATAATCTGTTCGTAGTTCTGGGCAACGGTAGCGCGGGAGACGCCTACCGTGCCGTCTTTGGAGCGCTCAAGCGGTATCATAATGCCCCCACCCGGAGCCGTGCTGTTATGACCAAACTGATGAGCCCACAAGCGGGTCGTCAGAAAAAACACGGTACCCCGCATAAAAAACGATTCACCCATCAGCCGGTCTTTCTGCCCGGCAAAGTCGGCATCCGCCGGGGGAGTTTGCGTGGCCAGCTCAAGCACCGTATTGGCCATAGCCGCGATGCTGTACAGGTTGCGCGACAGGTTAGACAACTGGTTGTTGTTGGGCTGCATCAGGAAATTATGGAACTGGAAGGTATTCTGGCCGGCTCCCGCAGCCGACGAGATAACCGTATTCCGGCCACTCATGGCTTCCGCGTACAGAATCTGGTCAAAGTAGGATGAGTTGGCTGCATTAGCCGCCCCGATCTGAATCAGGCGGCCGTAGCCCCCGTTCAGAATACCCTCCAGATTGCTGGTACTCTGGTTGGCCAGATCGAAGGCGAGTTCGGAGGTTGGCGGCAGGTCTAAGTCCTTACAGCCGTTGAAGATGGTTGCCACGGCCAGCAGCGCGAGTACAATAAATTTTTTCATATATGTACCGATGGAAAAGGGTTAGAAGCCGATGTTGATACCAATAAGCCAGGTGCGGGCCTGAGGAGGGTCACTATTGACCTGGAGGGGACCGAGGTTCTGCCCCTGGAAGTTGAAATCCTGATAAGCCAGCTGGCCGGCAACCTCCGGGTCCCAGCCAGGGAATTTGGTGAAGGTGAGCAGATTGGTGCCGTTCACGAACACATTAAGCCGGTCTACCCGAAGCTTTTGGACCAGCGCCCTGGGCAGGTCATACCCCAGTCTCAGGTTTCTCAGTCGCCAGAAGTCGCCGTTGTATAAAAAGCGGGTGCTGTTTTGCCCAGCATACACCGGGTTGAAGTACAGACCGGGATTCGTAGCCACGTCGCCCGGCTTCTGCCAGCGGTCTTCGACAAACTGGGCCCGGATGTTGCGGTTGGCCTGCAGCATATACGCCTGATCGCGGGCACCGGCATCATAAATCCACCCGCCGAGGCTGTAGGTAAACAGCGCATTCAGTGACAATCCTTTGTAACCAATCGTGCTGCCCACACTGCCTGTCCAGAAGGGCTGACCGGGTTTGTTGCGAATAGGTGCCGAAATACTTTCCCAGTTGACGTTCGTTGTTGTGCCGGCAATACGGCCCAGGAAGTCAACCGTGATGGGCTTCGCCAGGTCATGTTCAGGATAACCGTTGGCATCCAGCAGGGGCGTACCGTCGCCGTTGCGTTTGAGGTCCGCAAAGATTTCGTAACCGGTCTGCGGGTCAACACCTATCTGCTGCGGTAAGAAATACGTTGCCAGTGGCATCCCGACAAATACCCGGTTGGGGTTAAAGGCAACCGCCGTAGGAGGCAGCCCGCCCAGGTCAGTGATTCCGTTCCGGTTATAGGCGGCATTTACGTCAACCTGCCAGCGCAGCTTTCCGGTCAGGATTTTAGCCGCCAGGTTAGCCTCAAAGCCGCTGTTTCGCAGCGCCCCAATGTTTAAAAAGTTACGTCCCCCGATGATTCCGGCCGCCGGGGCCGGGGTAACGCCCAGAATCAGGTCCGTTGTGTTGCGGGTGTAATAGTTCAGGGTGCCGTTGATGCGGTCATTCAAAAAGCCAAAGTCGATGGCCACATCGGTCAGCGCCGACTGCTCCCACCGAATCTGGTTAGCCAGTTCGGGGACGCGCCGGTAAGGAAAGCCGATGTGATCGCCGTAAAAAGCAGCCCCGATGCCAAAACCGCCGTAGGAGATGGGTTCAATACTGCCCGGATTGGAGTTCCCGCTCAGCCCCCAGCTTGCCCGTAGTTTAAGAAACGTCAGGGTACTGTTCCCCTTCAGAAACGGCTCTTCGCTCATCACCCAGGCACCCGATACCGACGGGAAAAAAGCGTACCGGTTATTGGCCCCGAACCGGCTCGACCCGTCGGCCCGGTACGAAACGCTCAGCAGGTACCGGTCCTGAAACTTGTAGTTAACCCTGGCGAAATAAGACAGGAAGGCAAACTCGTCCAGACGATTCTGCGACGTAGCCAGGCCGGCTACCTGCGTGGTATTCAGCGAAGGGGCAGACGGAATATTGTTCGACTGTATATACGAGGACTGGGTATTGTTGTAGTTATACTGCAACCCCAGCGTGGCATTCAGGGCATGGGCCTTAGCCAGCGTCCGGTTAAAGGTAAGGTAGTGGTTCGAGTTAAAATTGTTGGTCGACCGGGTGCGAAAATCGTTGATACCCCGCAGGCCCTGCTGTAGTCCGCCGGCGGTTAGCTGCGGGTTCTGGTAGTAGCGTACCTGCTGATAAATAAAATCGTTGCCAACCTCACTGCGCCAGCTAAGACCTTTGGCCAGCTCATAGTCTGCGTAAAAATTAGTCAGGTAGCGCTGGTTCTCCGTTGTGTTGAAAAACAGGCTTCTGTCCCGATAAGCCAGCATACTCAGATTCTGGGCCGGCGCAAAGTACGTACCGTCGTTGTTCAGACGCGGAAAAATAGGCAATAGAGCGGTGGAGGCCGTGAAGAAGCCGCCCGGTACGAAGCCGCCGGCAAAGGTAGAAGGGGCTCCCATCGGAAACATGCCGTTGTTGGTGTAGGATGCGTTGAGCTGTACCCCAATTTTTAACCGCGACGTGGCCTGGTGGTCGATGTTCACCCGCCCGTTCAGGCGCCGGAAATCGTTTCGCTGGATGATACCCTGCTCATCGTAAAGACCGACGCTGGTGAAGAACTGTGTCTTTTCGGTACCGCCCTGGGCCGAAATAGTAAACTGGCGGTTGCTGCCGACGCGGAAAACGTCGTCGAAATGATTGATATTTTGGGCTGCTACCTGCTCGGCAATGGTACGGTTAAACGTTACGGCCGGCACCTGATTGTTAAACCATTGGTCATAACCCCCGTTTTGCCATTGCGTGGCTACCCCACCCGGCAAACCGTTAAAGATCAGCCCGCTCCCTACGGCATTGCGGATGGCCTCATCCCGCAATTGGATATAGGTGGTACCGTCTGCATAAGCCAGGCGATTTGTCGGCGACGAGGTACCCAGCTGCAGGCCCGCATTGAATTTCGTTTTGCCGGCCCGGCCTTTCTTCGTCGTAATGATTATGACGCCGTTGGCCGCCCGTGCTCCGTAAATGGCACTGGCTGCGGCATCTTTCAGCACTTCCAGGCTCTCAATATCATTGGGGTCAATGTTTGCCATCGGGTTGGAAGGGGCTCCGCCCCGCGATGTCTGGCCAAACAACCCGGAGTTATCCGAATCAACCGGAACGCCGTCGATGATGTACAGGGGTTCGCCATTGGAGTAAATGGACCCGCTACCCCGAATACGAACCCGGGGTGGTGCGCCCGCAGCCCCACTCGCGCTAACGATGTTGAGCCCCGGGGCTAACCCCTGCAAAGCCGACTGGAAGTTGGCGGTTGGAATTTGACTGATTTGTTCGGGTTTGATGGAGGAAACCGAGCCGGTCAGATCGCGCCGGGTCTGTGTACCAAAGCCGACCACCACGACTTCATCAAGTTGCCGCTGGTCAGGGGAGAGAACCAGGTCAATCCGGGACCGGTTGCCCACCGCTATCTCCTGACTGGCATAGCCCACCATCGAGACAACCAGCCGGGCATCGGTAGGTGCCGACAGGCTAAAGGCTCCGTTAGCGTCGGTAGTGGTGCCCATCGTTGACCCTTTCACCACAATACTGACACCGGGCAAGGGCTGCCCATCGTCGGCGGAGGTGATCCGGCCCGTAAGCCGGTTTTGCTGGCCGTAACTCAATGCATAGCACATGCAGATCAGGCAAAGCCATAGATGTTTTTTCATGCGAGGTTTGCGCTTAAGGATTTATGGCACAATCATCGCTCGAAGGCAATCAAATAGGCTTCTGATTTGCTAAATCGAAGTTATTTTTTGAAAAAACGAAGAAGAAAAACAGGAAAGGCGGTCAGCCACGTACCTCTGACCTGCTTATTCTGGGTTAGCTGACTGTTGCAATTGGCTGGCCTGAAACTTCTTGGGCGTAGTACCGGTGTATTTCTTAAAGTTTGTATAGAATACAGATTCCGAGTTGTACCCGCAATCGACGGCTATGGCAAACATCGTATTGGCGGCAGTCCTGGGGTCAAGCAACTGCCGTTTGGCCTCTTCGATGCGGTATTCGTTAATAAACTCACTAAAGCTTTTACCGATATGTTCGTTGAGCAGTATTGAAAGCTGGTAAGACGGAATGTCCAGGGTAGAGGCCAGCACTTTCTCGTTGAGGTCGGGCTGGGTAAACAATTTTTTCTCAGTCATCAGCCGCTGTAAAGCCGCTATGTGCGTCATAGGTTCTGTAACAACGGTCGTTTTTTTCCGACCGGGCATGATCGTCTGAATGAACAGCTCTACTTTCTCCAGATTCAATATGTCGTTTTGGCGAAGCACCAGAACGCCCGACGTCAGAATAATGATGGCATCGATCAGAACAAAGATGATTTCTAATACCTGGATGCTGTTCGGTTTATACGCTACTGGAAGCCACTGGCGGGCAAACACCAGGTAGGCGACCAGGGCTTTCAGGAGAAAAAACGCTAAAAAGATATACAACCAGCTCAATACCTCCCGTCGATAGGCCGGTTGCCCCTGCTGAAATTTAGTGAGTAGCCAGTTATACCGGTAGGCATAAAACGTAAAGGAAAGGGCGATAACGCCCAGCACCGTCCGGTGAAACGGTTGGCCAATGTATTTTCTATAGTCAAAGGGCTGCCATTCGGTAGCCATCAGATACCAGTAAACGACCATAAATAACACAGGGGGCAATAAATGGAGCCCGGCACGGAATGACAGCTGTTTGGTAAGTGCCTGCCGCAGATACAGGTACACAACGGGTCCAAAGCTCAGATTAATCGCATCGGATACAAAACAGAGTTCGCCGTTGGTATACAAGAAGCCTTGAAAACGGAGCAAATATTGAACGCCAGTAAGAATAGCCGCTAAAATATAGAAGGCTGCCAGCAACGCATTGGTCCGGCTTGGCCGGAGTGCAAATACCGTTGTGCCAAAAAATAAACATTGAAAGCAAGCCCAAATGTAGAGTGCTGTTTTCATCGGCCAGGCGAAAAGATTGAAAGCAAAATAGAACAATGATAAGAAAGATTTTACCAAAAACCCTGGAAACTTGTTCTTTTTGCGTTCAGGTCAGGTAATCTACCCCTCACGATACCCATACCCTATCCCCTGCCATACCTCCTCCGCCTTACCGTCTGCCAGACCAGCCCCACCAGCCCCACCAGCGCCACTGGCCCCAGCAGATTCAGCAATTGCCATTGTAGCCGCTCAGTGTTCAGCCGGATTTTGTCCAGCGGCCGGATAGTCACCTGCCGGGCGCGGGCTGAGATAACGCCTTCCGGGTCGACCAGGTAGTCGATGGCGTTCAGCGCGAAGTCTTTGTTGGCGAAGGTATTCCGGGTAAAGCGGTCGTACCCCAGCGGATAGGGTACGTTCTGCCGGTAATTGACATCATTGACGATCAGATCTCCGTCGGAGCAGACAATCACCCGCGACGGCTCTCCTTCCGCTTTGAACGCAGCCGCTCGGGGGTCACCGGGCAAAATACGGCTGGCATAGATGGACCGGAACCGACCTTCCAGCAGGCAGCCGACCATTCGTATACCACCATCGTACGTAGCCGGATCGGGTTGCTGGCGGGCTTCGTTATACGCTACTACCGCCGGCGCTTTCAGGATTTTAGTGTACGGCGAGGTCATCAGTAACGGCGTTTTGCGAATACCCGGTGCGCGTACGGTATCCAGCGTGCTCACAAACCGGCTGTACAACGCATCCAGATTACGCACAATGGGACTGGCTCCGAAGTTGTTGATAATCGGGTAAAACCGCCACGGTACCAGTTGAATATTCGGCTTATCGCCCATGTTGCCGACATTGAGCGGAATGGGGGCGCTGCTCAGGTCTTTGATGATATCCTGGTTGACGCGAACACCCCAGCGGAAAAACAGATCGTCGAGGTTCAGGCTGAGCGGCTGGGCAAAGGTACCCTCCGCCCCCACGCTATCGACCCGCTGCCCTTCTACAAAGAACAAGGCCCGGCCGCCGTTCACCACAAACTGATCGATCTTAAATTTATCGTCTTCCGAAAACGGCTGCTCGGGTTTAGGTACCAGAATAGCATCGATTCCCTGAATGGGACCGGGCTTGCTCAGATCCACAAAATACAGGTCGTAGTTCTCCTGAATCGAAGCCAGCAGGTCTGAGAAACGAGAAGGGGGTACCTGCGTATTACCGAAGATCAGCCCTACTTTACGCCGGTTGCCCTCCGTCTGGGTCAGACGCCGGATAGCCGACGCCAGTTGAAACTCTACACCCTCATACGACTGATTGAGTTGTTCTTCCGGCGAGGCCGCTTTGTTCCCCTTCAGCAGCAGCACGGCCGACTCTTTTCCTTTATACGAAACAAGGGCTCCCGGAAAAATCAGCTTTTCGGTGCGTTTTCCGCCCTCATTGGCAAAGAGGTTGGTTGGCGTTACGCCCCGCTCGGCCAGCCGCTCAATCAACTGCACCTTTTCTTTTTCGTTGACGATTGCGGTGGGGTCAATAAACCGGTAGGTCAGGTTGCTGCCCGCCCGCGCCTGAAACTCCTCCAGGGTTTCGCGTGCGGCATTCTCCAGTCGCTTGAAACCTGGCGGCAGGTCGCCGGTGAGGTAGACGCTTACGTGTACATTATTATCCAGGTCGGTCAGCAGGTTGCGCGTAGCGTCGGAGAGCGTGTAACGTTTCTCCTCAGTCAGATCCACACGAAAAAACAGAAAACCCGACAGCACATTAATGGCCAGCAGAGCCGCGATAACAAAAATAAAACGAGTAATTCCAGACTTCATACCTACGGTAAACGGATGGAGACGCAATTATTGTAAAAGCAAAGATAGAAGTATCCCAGGCAACGGCATGGCGGAGGAAGTTATTAGATGAACAACCGGGTTGTTCCGATGCGGAAAACCCGCTAATTTGCCCCTATATTCAACGTCTTAGGTTATGACTACTTCACCCAGCAAACTCGCTACCCTCGACCGCGTCATGGAGGGGCTCATGAGCCGCTATCGCGAACGCGTGCCCGATGTAAACGGCATTATCAACGCCATGATCGATGAGGGCGTCATCCAGTCGCCCGACGAGATCGAAAACGACCATATCGCCTTCCGGACCATGGGGGTGCCTAACCTCGGCATCCGGTCGTTCGAGAAGATCTTTCTGCATTACGGCTACCGGAAACGCGACGAATACAACTTCACGGAGAAGAAGCTGACCGCTTACTGGTACAGTCCGCCGGAGCCCCACTACCCACGCATTTTTGCCAGCGAACTGCGGGTGAATGAGCTATCGCCTGAAGCCCAGACCATTATCCACAGCTATACCAACGAAGTCACCAGCGACCCGGCCGATTCGCTGAACCTGGATGATGCCGCCAGGGTTGACCGCTTTCTGCACCAGCCCCTCTGGCGTACGCCGACGCGGAGCGATTACCAGCGCCTGCTGAACGAGAGTGAATATGCCGCCTGGGTTATTTACAACCGGTACTACCTTAACCATTTTACCATCAGCGTACACAACCTGAAGCCGGGGTACAACACCATTGATGATTTTGTCAGCTTTCTGGAGAGCCGTGGCTTTAAGCTGAATAGCGCCGGCGGCACCATCAAAGTAAGTCCGGACGGTGCGCTGCGGCAGGCGTCGACGGTGGCTCAGATGATTGACGCAGAATTTGCCAATGGTGAAACGCACCGCATTGCTGGCTCTTACGTCGAGTTTGCCGAACGGCGTGTTTTACCCGAGTTTGAAAATCTGCCCGCCGACCAGATCCGGCGCGAACACCGGCGCGAAGGCTTCGAAACCGGCAATGCCGACAAGATTTTTGAGAGTACGTTTACCTCGCAGACGGGGAAATAGAATTCTACCCCAGCCCTAAAGGGAGCCTGCTGGCGCATACATAGCTTCGCATAATCCATTCTAGTGGGCGACAGCCAAAGAATGCGCCAGCAGGCTCCCTTCAGGGCTGGGGTACTATCAAAGAATCCAGCGGAAGAAGATATACAGCGTAAAGGAGAGTAAAATCGATACGGGCAGGGTAAGTACCCAGGCGGCTGCAATGTTGCGGACAGTACCACCCTGCAGGTTTTTGATACCTTTATTGGCCACCATACTACCGGCAATACCTGATGATAGTACGTGGGTGGTACTCACGGGCAGTTTCAGCGCCGACGCAATACCAATGGTGCTGGCCGCTACCAACTCGGCCGATGCCCCCTGCGCATACGTCAGGTGCTGCTTACCGATCTTTTCACCCACGGTTACCACAATCCGGCGCCAGCCCACCATAGTACCCAGACCCAGCGATAAGGCGATCATCAGAATAACCCAGGTAGGGGCGTAGTCGGTAAACCGGCGTAATCCCTGCTTTTCATCCAGGTTCTGGCTGATGGCATCCCGCTCGCTCTTGCTTAATTCCACCTCCTCGCTGTCCATCAGCTTTTTCAGGTTGCTGTTAATCAGCAGCAAATCCCGCCGGACATCCAGGCGCTTTTCGGCCGGCAGGCTCCCGTTAACCAGTGAATCAGTCAGGGTGGCCTGTAGTTCGTCAATTTCCTGCCGGGTTATCCGAAGGCGCAACCGGTCTACCTGCCCAAGCCCGACTGTATCAATCCGACCGACTGACTGCTCGATCCGGGCCAGATTTCCCTGCATGGCCAGCGGATCCTTGCCGATATCCAGCGCAAAATAAGCCGGAGTGATTCCGATCAAAATGAGCATAACCAGCCCGACGCCTTTCTGACCGTCGTTACTGCCGTGGAAAAAGCTAACCAGTGTACTGGTGCCAATGAGGATGCTGCGAATCCAGGTCGGCGGGGGAGCGTTCTTTTTCGGCTCTTTAAAAAGTTGATCTTTTACGTCGGCCGGCACCATGCGCCGGATCAGAAACATCAGGATAACCACCAGGCTAAAACCCAGCAAGGGAGACAAAAGCAGCGCCTGGAATGTTTCAAATGCCTTATCCCAGTTAACCGCCGAAGTCGAGCTCTCGGGCATGGTGGAAAACGCCAGTCCGACGCCCAGAATTGATCCGATCAGCGTGTGCGAACTGGAACTGGGCAGCCCAAAATACCAGGTACCCAGGTTCCAGATAATTGCACTGATCAGCAGCGCCAGCACCATAGCAATGCTGTGGTACACGTTCTGGTCGACCAGCAGTTCGACGGGCAGCAGGTTTACAATGCCCATCGCCACGCCAATACCACCAAATAGCACCCCGATAAAATTGCAGATGCCAGACCAGACTACGGCCACGGTAGGTTTCAGCGAGTTGGTATATATGACAGTAGCTACGGCGTTGGCGGTATCATGGAAGCCATTGACAAACTCAAATGCGCAGGCAGCTAAAAGACTGATAGACAAAAGGATAAAAACATCCGTTTCGAGTCCAAACATGTTATGTTGAAGAGCAGTAGACACAAGCCAACTCTCTGTTGGCTAAAATTTTCGCAAAGGTACGGCAAACTTATCAGCCCAATGTTAAGAAATTATTAACAGCACCGGGCCGGGAGATTCGCCGGCTTCGTGATATAACGATTCTTAAGCTGCTTTGTCTTTTCCCGCTAATTGGCCACAGGCTGCGTCAATATCCTTACCCCGGCTGCGACGAACATTCACGATTACCCCTTTGCTCTCCAGAAAAGCGGCAAATTTATCGAGTGTCTGCGGGTCGGTATTCTTAAAAGTAGCCTCGGCAATGGGGTTGTACTCAATGATGTTCACCTTGGCGGGTACACGTTTGGTAAACTCCCACAGCTCCTTGGCGTCCTGTAACGTATCGTTGAAGTTGTAGAATAGAATGTATTCCAGCGTAACGCGGGTACCGGTTTTCCGGTAAAAGTATTGCAAAGCTTCCGCCAGCGCCTTCAGCGTGTTGCTTTCGTTGATGGGCATGATCTGGTTCCGCTTCTGATCGTTGGCCGCGTGCAGCGACAGCGCCAGGTTGAATTTTACGCCATCGTCGCCCAACTGCTTAATCATCTTGGCAATACCGGCGGTAGATACCGTAATCCGCTTGGGTGACATATTCAGGCCGTCCGGCGAGGTAATCCGCTCTACCGAATCCAGCACGTTGCGGTAGTTTAGCAGGGGTTCACCCATACCCATATAGACGATATTGGTCAGGGGAGCGCCAAAGTTTTCCCGCGCCTGACGGTCTACCTCCACCACCTGATCGTAAATTTCAGAGGCATCCAGGTTCCGCTTGCGCTCCATATAGCCGGTGGCGCAGAACTTACAGGTCAGCGAGCAGCCTACCTGCGAGGATACACAGGCGGTCATGCGATCCTGGTCTGCCTCACGCAGGGCAGGTATCAGGACCCCCTCCACCAGGTTGCCGTCGTACAGCCGGAACGATGATTTGATGGTACCGTCGGAACTCTTCTGCTGCTGGTCCACGGCAAGCGGACGGATGTCGAAATGCGCATCCAGCAACTGCCGGGTTTTAAGGGAGAGGTTCGTCATCTGGTCGAACGACCTTGCCGATTTCTTCCAGAGCCACTCGTAGACCTGTTTGGCCCGGAATCCCTGCTCGCTATGCTGCACCATCCAGTCCTTCAGCTGGTCGGCCGTCAGTTTCCGTATATCTTTTTTCTGCTGTACCGCTGCCTCTGTCATTATAAATCTTCCTTACTCAGTTTTTGTCCTATTTCGGCCTGGTCTTTTTGCGCTTTCCAGCGCCGAACCGCATTACCCCCAGCCGGAATCCACTCCGACGTTACGTCCATAATTTTGGGCGCAATGGGTAAAATATGGGGGTATATCCAGGTTCCGTCGGTCTGCCGGGCCGGAATCTTGACCCCTATGGTACTAAACAACCAGAACAGCACACTAATTCCGAACACCCACGTAAAAATACCAACGGAGGCTCCGGCCATGCTGTCGAACGTACCCAGCAGGGTATACCGCAGCGACTGCCGCAGCGAATACCCCATCTGGTTGATTAAGAAAATGGTCGGAAAGAAAATAACGGAGAACCCCAGCCAGGGCAGAATCCGCCGGGCCACTTCGGTGCTGATGTATGGTGTCAGCAGGTCAATGCCGAAGTTCAAAAACTTAAACCCGACGATCATCGCCACAATAAACGCCACCACCGCCACGATCTCCACCAGGAGCCCTTTGCGGTAGCCGTTATACGCCCCCCAGATCAGGGGAATGAGGATCAGGATGTCGAGGGTCTTCACGGAATAATTGAATTGCTGAATGATTGAATTATTGAATGAGGGGGCCGTTTGCTATTCAGTCATTCAACAATTCAATCACTCAATCATTTAACTGAGCAGTTGCTTCACCGCACCCGAAATTGCCTTGCCATCTGCCTGGCCGGCGAGTTCTTTGGTGGCGACGCCCATGACTTTGCCCATGTCGGCCGGGCCGGTGGCACCTACGCGGGCGATGATATCCTGTAACCGGGCTTTTAATTCGTCGTCGGAGAGCTGCTGGGGCAGGTATTTTTCGATGACGGCTATTTCGGCTTCTTCGGTTCTCAACAGATCTTCGCGGCCCTGCTGGCGGTAAATGTCGGCGGAGTCTTTGCGCTGTTTAACGGCTTTGGTTAGAATACGGGTTTCGTCTTCCGGCTTAAGGCTATCACCGGCGCCTTCTTTGGTTTCTTCCAGCAGGATCATGGATTTGATGGCCCGCAAGGCCCGCAGCCGGTCCTGGTCTTTGGCCAGCATGGCCTGCTTAATATCAGCGTCGATTTGTTGCTTCAGTGACATAGGGTGAAATGCAATAGAATAATGAACAATGGATGTACCTTTACAGACCGGGAACAAATGAAAGTTGGGCAAAGTTACAAAAACAGCGATACCTCTTCCATTCAGTCACTCAGTCATTCGTTAATTCAACCTTTTGCAGATGACTCGCCTAAGCGTTAATATCAACAAAATAGCCACCCTGCGCAATGCGCGGGGCGGCAATACCCCCAATGTCGTACGGGTAGCCCAGGATGCCGAGCGGTTCGGTGCGCAGGGTATCACGGTTCACCCCCGCCCCGACGAACGGCATATCCGCTACCAGGACGTCCTGGACCTGAAAGAAGTCGTCACCGCTGAATTCAACATCGAAGGTAACCCCGACGACCGCTTTATCGAACTCGTGAAGCGGGTAAAGCCCGATCAGGTAACGCTGGTACCCGACGCGCCAGATGCCATTACCTCCAACGCCGGCTGGAATACCCTCCACCACGCCGATCACCTGCGCCGGCTGGTTGATACCTTCAAGAGTGATGGCATCCGGGTATCCATCTTTGTGGATGCCGACGAGCGCATGGTCGAAGGGGCCAAAGCGACCGGCGCCGACCGCATTGAACTGTACACCGAACCCTATGCCGCTCACTTCTACGACAACCGCGAACACGCTGTTGCTTCGTTTGTGCAGGCGGCCCGTGTAGCCAACGAATTAGGCATTGGCCTAAATGCCGGTCACGACCTCAACCTGGATAACCTGCGGTACTTTGCCCAGCACATTCCCGGCCTGCTGGAGGTATCCATCGGGCACGCCCTGATCAGCGATGCCCTTTATTTTGGCCTGGAGAATACGATTCAGATGTATCTTCGGGAGTTGAGTAACCTGGAATTGCACTCCGGTCATTAAGTACCTGGAATCGCATTCCGGGCTTGTCGTAACTCCGGAATACAATTCCGGGATACAAAGCAGCGAAAACCGGATTATAAATCCGGTCTACATATGGTCCAGCAATTAACCGTCGAAGAATTTCTAGAAAAGTCCCGGCAACTACCCGTCATTGATGTACGGTCGCCGGGCGAATACGAGCATGCCCATATTCCCGGAGCCGTTAACATCCCGCTGTTCGACAATGAGGAGCGGGCACAGGTAGGTATCCGTTACAAAAAATCCGGCAAAGATGCCGCCGTAATGCTGGGTCTGGATTTGATCGGTCCCAAGCTGACGTCGTTTGTTAAGCAGTCGCGGAAGCTGAACCCGAAAGCGCAGGAGGTGCTGGTGCACTGCTGGCGGGGCGGGATGCGAAGCGGCAGTTTTGCCTGGCTGCTGAACACCGCCGGGATGACCGTAGCAACCCTGATCGGCGGCTACAAAGCCTACCGCAACGCTGTGCTGGAAGCCTTTGCCGAACCGCGCCAGTTGATTATTCTGGGAGGAAAAACGGGCAGTGGCAAAACCGATGTGCTGAAAGAGCTGGCCCGGCAGGGCGAACAGGTCATTGATCTGGAAGGACTGGCTCACCACAAAGGCTCGTCGTACGGTGCCATTGGGCAGGCCCCCCAGCCCAGCTCCGAGCAGTTTGAGAACGCCCTGTTTGCTGAATGGCGGCAACTCGACCCCACCCGGCGGATCTGGCTGGAGGACGAAAGCCGTAATGTAGGCACGTGTTTTATTCCGCTCCCGCTCTGGGAGCAGATGCGGACCGCGCCGGTTGCCTTTATCGATGTACCGAAAGAGATTCGTATTCAACGACTGGTGCTGGAATATACCGGCATTGACCACCAACTGCTGATTGAAGCCACCGAACGCATTCGACGGCGATTAGGCGGCAAAGATACCCAACTGGCGCTGAACGCCCTCGCCGAACACGATTACGCCACCGTTGCCGACATCACGCTCTCGTATTATGATAAAGCTTACCTGCACGGCCTGGCGCAGCGCAAAGCCGAAACGGTTCAACGGCTGGACATTACAGAAGATAATCCGGCCGAAACCGCCCGGCAGTTGCGGGCAGAAGAATATAAAAAGGTTATCTTGGGGTAGTTACGGTCCTTATAAATTGGCTGCTATGATTCCTAAAATACCGCTTATCCAGAAGGGCCCCGTTAATCAGCACCTGGTTAAGCCTACCGGCTGGATCCTGATTGGCGCCGGCTTGTTTCTGATGGTTTTTATGGGTGGGCTGCTGGCGTTTTGTCTGGGCATGTTTCCGCTCTCGGCCATTTTTCCGGGTACGTACCGGGACCCCAATGCACCTGCCGTTTCGCTGGGGTTAGGGGCCGCGCTCTTTATTGGCTTTATCTTCTGCTTCGGCGTGGTCAGTTTTACCGAAGGATTCTGGCGGTTACGCTACGGAAAATCGAACCCCAGGCTAATGCTGGCTATCCTGGTACTCGGCCAGCTTTTCATTACGGGAGGGCTTCTCGCCAGAGCGTTCCGATAAAGCATCAGTAGTTGTGTTCATTCTCTGTCGACCTTATGATTAACCAAATTGAAACGCCAAACGCGCCCCTGCCCGCCGGTCATTATGCCCAGGCGACCGTCTGGAACGACCTAATCTTTGTCTCCGGCCAACTACCTATCAACCCCGTGACGAAAGAGAAAATGACCGGCCCGATTGAGGAGCAGACCCGGCAGGTATTGGAAAATGTAAAAGCCATTGTGGAAGCGGCCGGCAGCGACCTCAGTCACGTGCTGAAAACCACAGTGTACATCGCCGACATCAGCCTCTGGGACCAGGTGAATGCTACCTATGCCGGCTTCTTCGGTGACCACCGCCCCGCCCGCGCCGTAGTCCCGACAAAGGAACTACACTTTGGCTTTTTGATTGAAATAGAAGCGGTGGCGGTGCGGATAGGGGCAGAAAAGTAAGCGAGTTGGTACTCGTAATTCTGTTCGGTCAACTCCATCAGCAAGCGGTTCAACATGCCAAAACCATCCCTAGCCAGAAGCCGCATTATTTACGGAGGCTCACATTCAGTGTGCTGGCAACAGGCTTTGCCTCCCGGCGTTTCTTCGGCGACTATGCGTTCATCAGGATGTATGTAGGCGATGGGCTGTGGGCCTTAATGGTATTTTTTGGCCTCGCTTTTATCTTCCGCCGATGGTCAACGCAGGCCATTGCGGCAGCCGCTTTAGGGTTCTCAACGTTCATAGAGCTTAGCCAGTTGTACCATGCCCCCTGGATTGATAGTCTGCGGAATACCCTGTTAGGTGGATTAATCCTGGGCTTTACCTTCGTGTGGAGCGATCTGCTTTGTTACAGCCTGGGCGTTGGGTTAGGTGTACTCACCGAAACCTATGTCATCAACCATAATGCTAAATACATGGCGGCTTACCCCGATAAAGTGCAATAAGCCGATAACTAGCAGAGTTGTATCATTTCGAGAACAGTTCTATAATCAAACGTTATGTTAACCTTAACGAAAGAAAGCCTCTAATTACCTACCTGTTTTAACTTCAAAATCAGGTGCTTATACAAAATTTTTCAGTTAGTACAGAACAAATCTCTCTTACTTAACAGCGTGACACATGGCATAACGAAAAGGGCCGCATCCAGGTAGAAAGCAGCCCTTTTGTGCATAAGCAGATCATTACATCGCCCAACCCTGGCGGTATTCTCGCTTCAGGTATTGGTTCAGTTCCGGCGCGTTGGGAAACTGCAGGTTCTGCGCATCCCAGTTGATTTTGGTCCCCTGCTTGTAAAGCGCCACTACCCCGAGCAGCATGGCCTCGTTCAGCGGACCGGCATACTCAAACGGACAAACGGCCTTTCCATTCCCTTTGCAGGCTTCGGCCCAGTTACGCTCGTGGCTCATGCCTACGCGAGGTATTGTCTGCGCCGGTTTCTTATACGCTTCCATCTTCTCCTTCGGTAGCAGACGGGGCTTGGCCCCGTAGGTTTCGTGCATCAGCTTGCCTTTCGTACCAACGTACAATACCCCTCCCCCTTTATTCACCGGCTCATCGCCCAGTTCCAGCGGCTTGGGCGGCAAAATACCGCCATCGTACCAGGTCATGGTAATTACCGGATTCTTTTTGTCGTTCGTCGCAAATTCATACGTCACCATGGAGGCCAGCGGATAACTCTGCGCCGGTCCTTTGGAGTCATTTTTGCCGAAAGGCGTTGAGGAAGCCTCTACACTGGTAGGAGCCGTCAGACCCAGCGCCCAGTACGGGTGGTCGATCAGGTGAGCGCCCATATCGCCCAGGGCCCCTACCCCATAATCGACCCAGCCGCGCCATTTAAACGGCGTATAGGCGGAATGGTACGGCCGGTACTGGGCGGGGCCGATAAACTTATCCCAATCCAGCGTATCGGGTACGGGCATGGTTTCCGTGGGTGCCGGCATGCCCTGCGGCCAGATGGGCCGGTTGGTCCAGACGTGCACCTCTTTTACTTTACCAATGGCACCGTCGGCAATCCATTCGTTGATGGAGCGGGCGTCGTCGCTGGAGTGGCCCTGATTTCCCATCTGCGTCACCAGTTTCGGATTCTCTTTGGCCAGACGCGCCAGTTCCCGCGACTCCCATACCGATACCGTCAGCGGTTTCTGCACATACACGTGCTTGCCGAGCTTCATGGCCGTAGAGGCCTGGATAGCGTGCTGGTGGTCGGGGGTGGCAATGATTACCCCTTCGATGTCTTTCTGCTCCTCCAGCATCTTGCGGTAATCTTTCCACCGCTTGGCATTGGGGTAGGTGTTGAATACCGGTCCGGCATAGGCATCGTCGATGTCGCAGAGCGCGACGATGTTCTCCGTCGGGGCCAGATTCCGCAGGTTGCTTTTGCCCATGCCGCCGATACCGATGGCGGCCACGTTCAGCTTATCGGACGGAGCGATAAACCCTTTACCACCCAGCACATGCCGGGGTAGTATGGTGATACCGGCAAAAGCCAGCGAGGCTCCTTTGACGAAGTCCCGGCGTTTCATGTTGTTCTTCATGGTCAATCAGTTAAGGGGAAAGGATCAAGGCCGGAAGAGAGCCAGCCCGTATTGTTTTTAGTACCTCTAAAATAGCAAATCGTACTACGCCCACTGACGTAAACACGCTTATTTTTTAGTACTGATATGCCGGATTACCTCTTTCTTGGGAAAAGCGATGCGCCAGACGGCCAGTGGCTGTGCCTGTCCGGTAAAACACTGCTGACAAATGGGGTTCTCCGCAGGAACCGGTGCATTGTAGACAAACAGAGTATCGCCAATCCGCTGAATATTGCTGGTTTGGGGCAGCTTATTCTCAGCATTATACAGATACGCGTCCAATACCTCCCGCTCCTTAGCGGCCAGCGCCTGGTTATTCACATCAGCCGCGCCCAGCAGCCGGACGGTGACGCCGTACTTCTTAGCAATAGCCTGCGTTTTGGGCAATGTTTGCAACTGGCATAGTTCTGCCGGTTGGGCGGTGGTCCCGGCCTGTTTCAGTTTAGCCGTCAGCTCAGTCTGGGCAACGTTGGCAATCTGCTGCCCCCATTCATCAACAGCCTCATTCATCTGGACAGCCGTTACCCGTTTTACTTTTTTATCGGCCATTTCCTGCTTCAGTTTGTCGGAGTATTGAATCCGGTCTGTGTTGCAGGCAGCCAGCAGCGTCAGTAGTGTAAAGAGCGTTATGCAGCGGTTCATCGACAGGAACTTAATAGGTCTGTAAAGCGTATAACAAAGGTATATCTACCCCCGTTACCGAACCATCAGAATTTTGTACTTTTGTCATAAATACGACACTGGACGTTTGACTATAGATTTCGTTTGTGAACCGCTCCGTCTAACGTCTGATGTCCAACTCGCTAACGTCTTACAAGAATATGATTGAGCAGTTAGAATCCATTCGTGAACGCTTTAATGAGGTATCTCAGCAGATTGTACAGCCTGAGATCGTCTCGGACCAGAAGCGTTTCATGAAGATCAGCAAAGAATATAAAGACCTGGAGAAGATTGTTCAACAATACCAGGCATACAAACAACTGCTGGCCGAAATCGACAACGCGAAAGAAATCATAGCGACCGAGAAGGATGAGGATTTCCGCGAACTGGCCAAAGCCGAACTGGATGAACTGCTGCCCCGCCGGGAATCGCTGGAGGAGACGCTGAAAGATATGCTGACGCCCAAAGACCCGAACGACAGCAAGAACGTTATTCTGGAAATCCGGGCCGGTACGGGTGGCGACGAAGCCTCCATCTTCGCCGGTGACATCTATCGGATGTACCAGCGCTATTGCGATAAAATGGGCTGGCGTATGTCGCTGATGGACTTTACGGAAGGTACCTCGGGCGGCTATAAGGAAATTATCTGCCAGGTTGAAGGCGAAGATGTGTACGGCAAACTGAAGTTTGAATCCGGCGTTCACCGGGTTCAGCGCGTACCGGCTACCGAATCGCAGGGGCGTATTCATACCTCGGCCGCTACCGTAGCTGTCTTGCCGGAAGCGGAAGAAGTGGACGTAGAAATCAACATGAACGACGTTCGCAAAGATACCTTCTGTTCGTCGGGTGCAGGTGGTCAGTCCGTAAACACCACGTACTCTGCCGTGCGGTTGACGCACCTGCCGTCGGGTCTGGTGGTGCAGTGCCAGGATGAACGTTCGCAGATCAAGAACATGGAAAAAGCGCTGACGGTACTTCGGTCCCGTCTGTACGAGATCGAACTGCAGAAGCATAACGACGCCATCTCGTCGCAGCGCAAGTCAATGGTGGGCAGTGGCGACCGTTCTGACAAGATCCGGACGTACAACTACCCCCAAAGCCGCGTCACCGACCACCGCATCGGCCTGACGGTCTACAACCTGCCGGCGGTCATGGACGGTGGCATCGACGAATTCATCGAGCAACTCCGCATTGCTGAAAATGCAGAGAAGCTGAAAGAGGGGGTAGCAGCTTAAAGGCTCCCCGTCTTCCCCCCATCGACGGGAACATTGATTCCATTAATTGAAGCGGCCGCTGGTGTGCATAAAAAAGCAACGGCGGCCGCTACTTCTTCGGCCGTAGCAAACCGACCCATTGGAATCTCCGACTCCAGCTGCCGCGCCATCTCTTCCTCTGATTTATGCTGAGCTTTAGCCCGCGCGGTCAGCAACGAATCCAGGCGAGCCGTACGCGTATAACCGGGCAGTACGTTATTCACCGTTATTCCCTCCCGTGCAATCTCCAGTGATAAGGTCTTAGCCCATTGCGCCACCGCCCCCCGAATAGTATTCGACACGCCAAGACCAACAATCGGCTGCTTGACAGACGTGGAAATTATGTTGACAATACGGCCATACCCGGCTTTTTTCATAGCCGGTACCACCGCCTGTACCAGATTCTGGTTATTAATCAGGTGAGCGGCAAATGTCTGGCTAAAAGCTTCCGGCTGCGCGTCGATAAGTGGCCCGCCTGCCGGACCTCCCGTGTTGTTGATCAGAATATGTACTTCCGGAAACGCGATCAGGTATAGGTCAATGGCGTCTTTTACCTGATCCGGTTGGGCAAAATCGGCGACGATATACCGGTGAGCCTGCCCTTTGCTGGTATTCAGTTCCTGTACCACCTTTTTAAGCGTTTCCTCGTTTCGGGCAAAGAGTGTTACATTCGCACCTAGTAAGGCGAGTTCTACGGCCGATGCTTTGCCGATGCCCTGGGTACTGCCGCAGACGATAGCAGTTTTGCCGGTAAGGTCAAGATTCATAGCTTCTGTTTGGATGTCAAGGGCCCGACAACGACGTAAAATAAGCAGGGCCTGGTTTGCGCAAATACTTAAAAACCTGAATTAAATGAAACACTATAATGCACTGGCAGGTCTGGTAATCCTGCTACTGATGACTACCTCCGCCTTTCGGTTCCCGACAAAACCCGATGTAGTTGATCATAGCCTCTGGAGTCAGCTGCTTAAGGAACACGTTAATGAACGCGGCCTTGTCGACTACAAAGGTTTTAAAAAAGACGAAAAAGAGCTAAAGAGGTACCTTGATTTGCTCAGCAAAAATCCACCTTCTGATAAATGGAGCCGCCAGGAGCAGATGGCCTATTGGATCAATGCCTATAACGCCTACACCATCCAGCTTATTCTGGATAATTATCCGGTAAAAAGTATTAAAGACATTGGCTCTAAGATCAAGATCCCGTTTGTGAATACCCCCTGGGATATTGAGTTTATTAAGATCGGTGGGCAGGAGTACGACCTGAACAATATTGAGCACGACATTCTGCGGAAGAAGTACAACGACCCCCGTATCCATTTTGTGCTGGTCTGCGCGGCCGTCTCCTGCCCGCGTTTGCGTAATGAAGCCTACACGGCGGATAAACTCGAGCGGCAGATGGATGACCAGGGCCGGGATTTTCTAAATAATCCGGCACGCAACAACGTCAAAAAAGGACAGGCCAGTCTGTCGCAGCTCTTTAACTGGTACCGGATGGATTGGAACGACAACAATAAATCTGTAGAATACTGGGTTAACCGGTATGCCAATACCAAAATTGACAAAAACACCCGGATTTCCTATATGGATTATAACTGGGATCTGAACGAGCAGAAATAAGGTATTCCCTTTGTATCGTCTTCCGCAAATCAGGCTCCTGACGCCCACAACAGAACAAGAAGTCTAATGGGTTGTTATAGAAAAGGATTATCCTTTGCCGGTCTTCCGTCGCAGGAAGTGACCAGCAAGGAAATCTTCCATTCATGTATATTTGTTCAGACTTATCTTTAGTTTTGGGCAGATTTGCTTAACCAATAACTCTATCTAAGACCATGTCAAGAGCCTTAATTATTATTGTTGTACTGGCGCTGGTTTTCGGCTTCTTCGGCTGCAGCACGTACAATGGAATGGTACAGAAAGACGTAAACGTTCAGGAAAAGTGGGCGGCCGTGCAAACACAATACCAGCGCCGGGCTGATCTTATACCCAACCTTGTCCGGACAGTACAGGGGGTGGCGAATTTCGAAAAAAGCACCTTAACGGCCGTTATCGAAGCTCGGGCCAAAGCCACTTCGATCCAATTAAACGCCGACCAGTTGACCCCCGAAAACGTAGCCCGTTTCCAGCAGGCGCAGCAACAGCTCGGCGGGGCCTTGTCCCGGCTATTGGCAGTAGCCGAAAACTACCCCCAGCTTAAGGCTACCCAGAACTTCTCTGAACTACAGGCCCAGCTGGAAGGTACCGAAAACCGCATTGCGGTGGCCCGTAATGACTTCAATACGTCTGTACGAGACTATAACCAATCCGTACGAACGTTCCCGAACAATATCTTTGCCGGCATCTTTGGATTCCAGCAACGCGGATTCTTTGAAGCCTCAGCCGCTGCTCAGCAAGCACCGACGGTCCAGTTTTAATGGTCAATGAGCAATGTAGGTGAATAAGGGCGTTCCTTCTCATCTGCATTGTTCTCTCTTCACTAATCGTTCCTATGTCAGCCATAAATCTTTTTACCGCTGAACAGCAGCAACGTATCATTGCTGTCATCCGGGAAGCCGAACTGGCTACATCGGGCGAAATTCGGGTGCATATTGAAAAGAAATGTACCGAAGAGAATCCGGTAAAAAGAGCCATTGAAGTCTTTGGTAATTTAGGTATGCACCAGACGGCCGAGCAAAACGGCGTGTTGTTTTACCTGGCGACTGAAGACCGGAAATTTGCCATTATCGGCGACAAAGGCATCAATGAACGCGTACCGGCAGGTTTCTGGGACAGCACCAGGGAGTTGCTGCGGATGCACTTTGCCGCCGGCGATTATGCAGAAGGGTTGTGTCGGGGTATCGATGAAGCCGGCCGGCAGTTGAAGCAGTTTTTTCCCCGTGCCCACGACGACTCCAACGAGCTATCCGACGAAATTTCGTTTAAATGACCCACCTCCAATTGACATACACTACCTACCGCTGGCTTGCGACACTGCTGCTTTTTCTGATTTCGCTAACGGTTCTCGCGCAGGATAACATACCCGACCGACCCAATCCCCCCCGGCTGGTCAATGACTTTGTTGGTATTCTGAATCCCAGTGAGCGGGCGCAGCTCGAACAAAAGCTCAAGACCTACAACGACTCAACCTCTACCCAGATTGCCGTTGTTATTGTTCAGACCACGGAACCGTATCCTATCGGCGACTACGCCTTTCAGGTTGGCCGGAAGTGGGGCGTTGGGCAGGAGGGAAAGAACAATGGCCTGGTCCTCTGCTGGGCGACCAGCACCCGTAAAGTATTTATTGCTACCGGTTACGGCCTGGAGGGCGCTATCCCCGATGCTATTGCCAAACGCATTATCAGCGACATTATCGTTCCTAATTTCCGGCAGGAGCAATATTACCAGGGATTAGACCAAGCCACCACAGAAATCATCCGCCGGGCCAGTGGAGAATACAAATCCGACGGCACCCAGGCTGAAGACGGGGCAGGCGGAGGCTCGTTCTTCTTTATTATTCTGGTGTTCATCGTGATCCTGTTTATCATCAGTCGGCGAAATCGGGGTGGTGGTAGCGGCTTCGGAGGCCGACGGGGGGGCGGGGGCTGGTTCTTTCCATACACCACTTTCTCCGGCTGGGGTAGTTCCTCGGGCAACTGGGGTGGCGGAGGCGGTTTCGGCGGGGGGGGCTTTGGAGGCTTCGGTGGCGGCAGCTTCGGCGGGGGTGGTGCCGGGGGCGATTATTAAGTAAGCAGGGGGCAGATTGCAGTAGGCAGAAGCTGTATACCCCCTGCCAATTGCATACTGCTTACTGCCTACTCAGAACTCTCCCTTCTACCGAGAAATCTTTTCTATCAAAGAAGGTCAACTGCTGAAAGCCATCAATGCGGTAATGGTTCAATTGCCATTTCTGGTCCGGACTGACACTGCTCTCCAGCAACAGCCGCCGTTCTGACTGATATAGGGGATTGTCGGTAACAAGTAAAGCTTCAATACGACTTGGCTTCTGATAGAGCGAGTCCAGCACTACCGTTAACGCATGTACCGGCAGCTTTTCGCCGGCTTTCAGCTTATATTGCACCGTAAGCGAATCAGGTTTGCTAATCAGGTAGCTATTACGATAAGCTGGCTTGTTTATATCGGCCTGCAGAAAGAGCTCCAGTTCCTTAATCCAGTTAATGTCATCTACCCGTTTCTGATTTACCTGCCCTTCTACCAATAACCGCTTTATGACCGTTGGCTTCCGCTGAGCCAGGGTGTCGATTTGCCGCTGGATATAGCCGGCTACGTCATAATAACGATTGGCTTGTGTTTGCTGCGCCGGATTGTTGCAGGCCGCGATGAATAGGAAAAGGCTGACTAGGGCAAAGACTTGCTTCATGGGAAAAAAGTCACCCCCCGCTGGTGAACGGAGGGCGCGTTACGAAAGAGAACATCACCGATGGTTCCAACACCAATTTTTTGTAATGAGTTTACTGGCCCGCCAGAATCAGGTTCTCGCCCGTCATCTCCATAGGCTGCTCAATACCCATCAGATACAGAATTGTTGGCGCAATATCGGCGAGCTTACCGTCCTGCAGACGCGGGTGGTACTCCTGATCGACCAGAATACAGGGAACCAGATTGGTAGTATGTGCCGTATTAGGCGTCCCGTCTTCATTGATCATGTAATCGGCGTTACCGTGATCGGCAATAATAATGGCCGTATACCCATGTTCCAGACCCGTGATTACAACGTCTTTCGCACAGGCATCCACCGTCTCTGCGGCTTTGACAGCGGCCATAAAATCGCCGGTATGGCCAACCATGTCGGTATTGGCAAAGTTCAGGCAGATAAAATCCGGTTCCTCGCTTTGTAGCGCCTTCACAATGGCGTCGCGAATGTCGTAGGCGCTCATCTCCGGTTTCAGATCATACGTCGCCACTTTTGGAGAAGGACATAAGATTCGTGTTTCCCCTTCGAATGGTTCTTCCCGTCCACCGGAAAAAAAGAAGGTAACGTGGGGGTACTTCTCGGTTTCTGCGATCCGTATCTGCTTCCGCCCCGCAACCGACACGACCTCCCCCAGGGTATTCTGTAAATTATCCTTGTCAAATATCACCTTCACCCCGACAAAGTCGTTATCGTAATTCGTCAGAGTCACATAGTACAGATTCAGCTTATGCATATCCTGCTCCGGAAAATCCCGCTGCGTCAGGGCCTGCGTAATCTCACGGCCGCGGTCCGTGCGAAAATTAAAGCAAATAACTACATCACCCGACTGAATTGTTGCCACGGGTGAGCCATCGGGTTTTGTTGCAATGATCGGTTTGATAAACTCATCGGTTGCTCCGTGGTCGTATGATTCTTCAACGGCCGCGAGCGGGTCCTGGGTATGCACACCAAATCCCTTTACCATGGCATCATAAGCCAGTTTTACGCGTTCCCAGCGGTTATCCCGATCCATGGCGTAGTAGCGACCGATGATGCTGGCAACTTGCCCAGTAGAAGACGCCATATGCTGCTGAAGCTCTTTCAGGAAGCCAATGCCGCTGCGGGGGTCGGTATCGCGGCCATCGGTAAACGCATGAACATAAACGTTGGTCAGACCTTTTGCCTGGGCAATGGAACACAGTCCTTTCAGGTGGTCAATGTGTGAGTGTACGCCACCATCAGAGACCAGGCCAATGAAGTGGACCGGTTTGCCTTCCTGTTTAGCATAGCTAAGGGCATCGGTCAATGTAGGGTCAGCATCAAGGGTATGGTCCTCAACTGCTTTATTAATTTTAACCAGATCCTGGTACACAATTCGTCCGGCTCCGAGATTCATATGCCCTACCTCCGAGTTACCCATTTGACCTTTGGGCAGACCAACGGCCAAACCGGAAGCATCCAGCCGGCTGTGCGGGTACTGGAGCAGCAAAGAGTCGTAGAAGGGGGTATCGGCCTTATCAATTGCCGATACTTCGGGCTTCTGGGCAATGCCCCAGCCGTCGAGGATCATCAGAATTACTTTCTTGTTCAATTTCTTACAACAGTTGACGTAGAGGGGGAATCACTGGCGGGAATCAGCTCATGCCGCTCTATGAGGTACGTTAAAAACTGGAGACAACAGCGGTGCACGATTTGATAGACCTGCTCAAATACTTCGGCATCTTCGTAGTAGGGGTCCGGGACGTTGGGCTCGTCATTGACCTCAGGGTCAAATTCACGCAGCAGAAAGGTATTCTCATCGCTATACAAGCCCAGGCTCCGATGGCTAAGGTTTTGAATAGCCCCGAAGTTGGCTTCATCCATTGCGACCAGATAATCAAACTGAGCCAGATCTTCGCCGGTCATACGCCGGGCACGATGGGTCAATTTGAGGCCATGCTCCAGCGCATTTTCGCGCGTGCGCCGGTCGGGTAAGTCACCAATGTGGTACGATGATGTACCCGCCGAATCACAGGTAATCTGGTTACCGAAACCGTACTCCTCAACCAGCATTCGGAAGATGCCCTCTGCCACGGGAGACCGGCATATATTGCCTAAGCAAACAAACAGAACACTTATCATTTTACCAGGCAGTAAGCAGATTACGGTAAGCATTTCCGATCAGACAGTGCAACAGCCTTATCGCACTTACTTCTCAATCGGTTCGTTAGTTTCGTCGACAATGACGTACACCGTTTCGGTCGATTTCTTCATGAGGTATTTCTCACGGGCAAATTTCTCCAGGCGCCGGTCGTTACCTAAAATCTCTTTCCGTTGCGCCTTTACCTCATCAATCTTTTGCTCGTAATACGCTCGTTCATTTTCCAGCTCCCGGACTTTGAGCCAATGGCGCGTTTGGGACACCAGGTCGTTTGCATCAAAAAACAAGACCCAACCCAGTAGCCCCAATCCGGAGGCTACATAAAAATTCCTGCCATAATGAAGAAGCCGCTGCCACATAGCCGTAAAGTTGGCAGTGGGCAGTTAGCAGTAGCCAGAGATAAAAGCAGGGTACTGCTTCTCTTCTGCCTACTGCCATCTGCCTACTGCAGACTAAAATTTCTTACCGGGGAAGTATGCCATTTCACCTAATTCCTCTTCGATACGAAGTAATTGATTGTATTTCGCCATCCGATCAGACCGTGAGGCAGACCCGGTTTTGATTTGACCCGTATTTAAAGCTACCGCCAGATCGGCAATAGTTGCATCTTCGGTCTCGCCCGAGCGGTGCGACATGATGTTCTTGTAAGAGTTCCGCTTCGCCAGATTTACGGTATCGATGGTTTCTGACAACGAGCCAATCTGGTTTACCTTCACCAGAACGGCGTTAGCGATACCTTCATCAATACCCTTCTGCACCCGGGTTACGTTGGTAACGAATAGGTCGTCACCTACGAGCTGGATTCTCTTACCAAGTTGTTCTGTTGTTTCTTTCCAGCCGGCCCAGTCATCTTCGCCCATACCATCTTCAATGGAAAGGATCGGATACTTGTCGCACCACTCTTTCCAGTAATTGGCCATCTGCGAAGAAGTCAGCTTGTCGCCGGTTGACTTTTTGAAATGATACTGACCAGCGTCGGCATCGTAGAATTCAGAAGCGGCCGCATCCATGGCGATGAAGATGTCTTCGCCCGGCCGGTACCCTGCTTTCTCAATGGCTTGTAGCACCACCTGAATGGCCTCCTCGTTCGATTGGATGTTCGGCGCAAAACCACCTTCATCCCCCACGTTTGTGGAGAGACCTTTTGACTTCAACACCTTCTTCAGGGTATGGAATACTTCAGTTCCCATCCGGAGTGCCTCAGAGAAGCTGCTGGCATTGACCGGCATCACCATGAACTCCTGAAAATCGATAGAATTATCAGCGTGACTACCACCGTTCAGGATGTTCATCATCGGCACAGGCAGGGTATTGGCGTTTACCCCACCAACGTAACGGTACAACGGCAGCCCTGCTTCCTGAGCCGCAGCCTTGGCCACCGCCATTGATACACCCAGAATAGCATTAGCGCCCAGTCGACCTTTATTTTGGGTACCATCCAGCTCCAGCATGATTCGGTCAATCACACCCTGCTCGAAGACCGACAAGCCAACCAGTTCTGGAAAAATTAACTCATTGACGTTCGAAACTGCCTTTAATACGCCTTTTCCGACGTACACTTTATCATCGTTATCGCGCAGCTCAACAGCCTCGTGGGTTCCCGTTGAAGCGCCGGATGGTACAGCCGCCCGGCCCAGAAAGCCATGTTCGGTACGTACATCAACTTCAACGGTTGGATTGCCTCTTGAATCCAGAATCTGTCTGGCATGAATGCTTTGAATGGTACTCATTGCGTCTATTGTGGGGTTATTAACTATACTGAAAATATAATTTGCCGGCTGCCTGCGAAGGAGCAGGAATTAGCTATGTACGGGCACAAAGTAACAAAATCCCGGCTACTTTTTAGGCCTGTTTAATTAACTTAATGAAGTCGTCAAACAGGTAGTGCGAATCGTGCGGCCCAGGTGAAGCCTCCGGGTGGTACTGCACCGAAAACGCTGGTTTATCTTTACGACGAATCCCTTCAATGGTTTTGTCATTCAGGTTGAGGTGAGTCACTGCTACATGACTATGGTCCTGTAACTCATCAGCTTTTACAGCAAAACCGTGGTTTTGGGAAGTCACTTCACAGCGTCCGGTAATCAGATTCTTTACCGGGTGATTCAGGCCACGGTGACCATTATGCATTTTGTAGGTAGATATGCCACTAGCCAGCGATAGGATTTGATGTCCCAGACAGATTCCAAACAATGGCTTCTCAGTGTCCAGCGCCTGCTTTACGGTCTCTACCGCATACGGCATAGCGGCTGGGTCACCAGGGCCATTGGAAATAAAGAATCCATCCGGATTCCAGGCAGCCAGTTCAGCGAAAGGCGTTTTCGCCGGGAATACCTTACAATATATACCCCGGCTGGCCAGATTGGTCAGAATGCTCTTTTTGATACCCAAATCCAGCACGGCTACTTTATACCGGGCATCTTCGTTACCAACTTCGTAGGTGTTTTGTGTTGATACGGTTGACGCTAGCTCCAGTCCTTCCATATCAGGTACTTTATTAAGTTCAACCAGCAACGCTTCTGGGTCCAGAATTTCAGAAGAGATGATGCAGTTCATAACGCCCTTATCCCGAATATGCCGCACCAATTGCCGGGTGTCTACCCCATGTATGCCTACAATATTGGCTTTTTCAAAATAATCCTGCAGGGAACCATCGGCAGTATGGCGGGAGTGAATAGGCGAAAAATAATTGCATACCATGCCCATAATCTTTACACCATCTGATTCCTCTTCTGAGTGAAGTTGTACTCCGTAATTGCCTATATGTGAGGTTGTATTGACAATTACCTGGCCGTAGTAAGAAGGGTCCGTATAAATTTCCTGATACCCCGTCATGCCGGTATTAAAGCAGATCTCTCCGCCGGCTGTACCAATTTTTCCCAGTGCCAAGCCTTTAAAGACCGCACCATCCTGCAAGACTAGTAATGCCTCCCGCTGCGTAAGATTCATGTGTCGCCTGATGTTTGTTTATTGGTTAAAAAAAAGGGGCTAAACCTTACGGTTAACCCCTCCTGTAATTAGTAAGAAAATAACTCATTAGCTCTGCTTCGACTCGTCGGCTGCGTTATCGTCCGTATTTGTCGTTTCGTCTGCCGAAGCTTCAGGAGCAGCTTCAGCGGTCGGTTGAGCCTCTTGTGTCGTGTCGACTGCCGCAGGCTCCTCTGCCACCACGTCAGCAGCAGGTGCCTCAGTAGCTGGCGCGGCTACCGTTGCCGCAGGAGCAGCGGCTTCAGTGCCTTCTGCCTTGCGACCACCACGACGGCTCCGGCGAGTACGGGTAGCTTTCTCAGGGGTTGCTGTCAGCAGCGCTTCGTTGAAATCTACCAATTCCATCAGGCAGGTTTCCGCATTATCACCAGCGCGGTTACCCAGCTTGATGATGCGTGTGTAACCACCCGGACGACTTGCAATTTTATCGGCTACATTACCAAAGAGCTCTTTCATCGTCTCTTTGTTATTTAGGTACTTGAACACAATCCGCCGATTCTGATACGTATCATCTTTCGCCCGTGTCAGGATTGGTTCTACGTATTTCCGTAGTTCTTTCGCTTTTGCCAGAGTCGTTTCAATACGCTTGTGCAGAATAAGCGAAGAGGCCATATTCGACAGCATCGCTTCCCGGTGCGAGTGCGTACGGCTCAGGTGATTATCTTTCTTTCCGTGTCTCATTGTTTTTTAGAATCAGGGCCAGCACAGCATAGTTTCCCAACCTGCCTACTAACCAAAACCTTCATTTAGTCCTCTTCCAGTCTGTATTTGGCAACGTCCATTCCGAACGTCAGACCTTTCTCTGCAACAAGTTGCTCAAGCTCCGTCAGTGACTTTTTACCAAAGTTACGGAACTTCATCATATCTGAAATTTCCAGTCTTACCAGATCGCCCAGCGTCCGCACATCTGCCGATTTCAGACAGTTATAAGCGCGCACAGAGAGATCGAGGTCAGATAGTGGTGTCTTCAGCAGCTTACGCATATGCAGCATCTCTTCATCCACCACGTTGTCTTCTTCCGGCTTAGCGGTTTCGAAGGTCATTGTCTGGTCAGAGAACAGCATGAAGTGCTGAATCAAAATGTGGGCAGCACCTTTCAAAGCCTCTTCCGGGTGAATCGAACCATCAGTCTCGATATCCAGCAACAGACGCTCATAGTCAGTCTTCTGCTCAACCCGCGTATTTTCTACGCTGTAGCGAACATTCTTAATAGGCGTGTAGATGGCATCAATAGGGATGTGCCCGAATGGCAATTCATTGGCACGCGGTTCGTCAGCCGGTATATAACCCCGACCTTTCTCCACAATGATTTCCATCTCTAGTTCACGGGTATCATCCAGGTGGCAGATCTCCAGTTCAGGATTCAGAACCTCAAATGATGCCGAGAACTTTGATATATCACCCGCCTTCAAAACCGGCGAGTTCTTTATAGTAACCGTAATCTTGTTGTCGATCATGTCGGAAATCTTCTTGAAACGAACCATTTTCAGGTTCAGAATGATCTCTGTCACGTCTTCTACAACGCCCTCAATCGACGAAAACTCATGCAGTACGCCCGGAAACTTAACGCTTGTTATAGCGTAGCCTTCCAGCGACGACAGCAGAATCCGCCGGAGCGCATTACCAATCGTTACACCGTAACCCTTTTCGAGAGGCTTAAACTCAAACACACCGTGAAAGTCGTCGGATTTTTCCATTACGACTTTGTCGGGCATTTGGAAAGCTAATATTGACATACGTTTTTGTTTTTACAGCAGTTTTCTGCCAATGGAGTGAATGATTCCAGCAATATGGCATAAAGTAGCAGAACCCGGTTGAGTTCTGCCCCCTGAATTACTTCGAATACAATTCGACGATCAACTGCTCGTTGACATTCTCCGGAATCTGATCACGTTCGGGGTAGCTGATAAACTTTCCCGTATATTGCTGATTATCCCACTCCAGCCAGTTGTAACGCTTCACATTACGTGCTGACAGGCTGGTAGTAATGGCTTCCAGAGACTTAGATTTTTCGCGAACACTTATAACTTGGCCCGGACGCAGTGAATACGATGGTATGTTTACAACCTCTCCATCCACTACAATATGCTTATGAGTTACCAGCTGACGAGCAGCGCGACGAGTCGGCGCAATACCCAGGCGGTAGATAGTATTATCCAGACGGGCTTCGCAGAATTTGAGCAAGTTCTCACCGGTAATTCCCTCTTTAACAGCGGCCCGATGGAAAATGTTCCGGAACTGGCGTTCCAGAACTCCGTAGATATATTTAACTTTCTGCTTCTCCAGCAGCTGCTGCGCGTATTCCGATTGCTTCCGCTTCCGGCCGCGTCCGTGCATGCCCGGAGCGTAATTCTTTTTTTGAAGCGCTTTGCTTGGGCCTAAGATCGGCTCTCCAAACTTGCGCGAAATTTTGGCTTTTGGTCCAGTGTAACGTGCCATTTGTACTAAAAGAATGAATAATGTGACCTGCATGGACAGACACAACCAAATGTCGCCTGTCCGTATTCATTGCTACAGTCGATTGAAAAATACGATTATACGCGACGGCGCTTCGGCGGACGGCATCCGTTATGAGGCAGCGGAGTAATATCACGGATCGAAGTCACTTCAATACCCGTGTTCTGAATAGTCCGGATTGCTGATTCGCGACCAGCGCCGGGACCTTTCACAAATACTTCTGCTTTCCTCATCCCGAGATCATGCGCTACCTGTGCACAGTTCTGGGCAGCTGTCTGCGCTGCATAAGGCGTGTTTTTCTTCGATCCTCTGAAGCCCATCTTACCGGCTGATGCCCAGGAAATCACCTGACCATTCATGTTGGTAACCGATATGATGATGTTGTTGAAGGTAGCCTTGATATGTACCTGGCCTACCTGCTCAACAACTACTACTCTTTTTTTCGCTTTGTCTTTGCGTTTTGCTTGAGCCATTGTTGTAAAAATAGTTTGCAGTATTCAGTCGGCAGCAGGCAAACTCTGCATACTGCCTTCTGCACCTGCCTACTTATTACTTCGTTGCTTTCTTCTTATTAGCAACTGTCTTACGCTTACCTTTCCGGGTACGAGAGTTGTTCTTCGTCTTCTGACCACGGACAGGAAGACCTTTCCGGTGACGCAAACCACGATAAGAACCAATGTCCATCAATCGTTTGATGTTCAGCTGCACTTCTGATTTCAGTGCACCTTCTACTTTGTACTCATTAGCGATGATCGAACGAACAGCACCTGACTCTTCGTCGTTCCACTCACTTACTTTCTTATTTACATCGACACCAGCGCCCGATAAGATTTTCTTAGCTGAGCTCCGGCCGATGCCGAAAATGTACGTGAGCGCAATCTCGCCCCGTTTCCGATCCGGAATATCAACACCTGCAATCCGTGCCATAGACGATTATCCTTGTCTTTGTTTGTACCTGGGGTTTTTCTTGTTAATCACGTAAAGTTTTCCTTTACGCCGGATCACTTTGCAGTCTTCACTGCGTTTCTTGATCGATGCTTTGACTTTCATGGTCAGTAAATTATTTATACCGATACACAATTCGTGCTTTACTCAAATCATAAGGCGACATTTCCAGCTTTACGCGGTCACCTGGTAAAATCTTGATGTAATTCATTCGCATCTTACCGGAGATGTGCGCAATCACTTCATGCTTGTTTTCCAGTTCTACCCGGAACATCGCATTTGAAAGTGCCTCTACAATAGTGCCGTCCTGTTCAATCGATGATTGTTTTGCCATATCAGGATTAAGCCGCCGTTTTTTCGTTCATTGTTATTGCCATATTCGTATTAGCCGTTACCTCTTCGATGTACTTGAACGTAGTCAAGATCTCAGGCTTGCCTTTACGAACGGCTACCGTATGTTCATAATGAGCGGAAGGCTTTCGGTCGGCGGTCCGAATAGTCCAGCCATCTCGCTCCTGAATGATACCTTTACGGCCAAAGTTAACCATCGGTTCAATCGCCAATACCATGCCCTCTTTCAATTTAGGGCCCTGACCCCGGCGACCGTAGTTCGGAACCTCTGGACTCTCATGCAGGCTTTTGCCTACACCATGCCCAACTAATTCCCGGACAACCGAGTAGCCAAAATGCTCCACATACGATTGCACCGCATAGCCTATATCGCCTATCCGACTGCCCTCTACTGCCTTATCGATTCCCAGGTAAAGGGACTCTTTCGTGCGAACAAGCAACTTTCGGATACCTGAGCTAATTTCACCGATTGGGTAGGTATAGGCACTATCGCTATGATACCCGTTTAGCTGAACGCCACAGTCAATAGAGATAATATCCCCTTCCTGCAATTCATAGCGACCAGGAATACCATGCACTACTACATCGTTTACGGAAATACAAAGCGAAGCGGGAAACTTATTGTATCCTTTAAAAGAAGGAATACCGCCGTTATCTCTTATAAACGTTTCTGCTACCCTATCGAGTTCCAGTGTAGTAATGCCAGGCCGGATTACCTTTGCCACTTCGGCATGAGCCCGACCCAGCAGATCTCCACTAATTCTGATCAGCTCGATTTCCTGATCACTTTTAAAATATATCATGGTGCCTTCTGACTTCAGGCAGCCACACTCTCGGTGCGGCCTTTTACCCGACCAGACTTCATCAAACCTTCGTACCGGCGCATTAGCAGATAACTTTCAACTTGCTGAAGTGTATCCAATACAACACCAACCATGATCAGCAGCGATGTCCCACCAAAGAACTGCGCAAAACCACTGGTCATACCAAGCAGGTTTGCAATGGCCGGTAAAATAGCTACGACTGCCAGCATAATAGCACCGGGCAAGGTAATATGATCCAGAACGGTGCCGATATACTCTGATGTTTGTATGCCTGGTTTGACCCCCGGAATAAAACCTCCACTCCGCTTCATATCGTCAGCGATTTGATTCGGGTTTACCGAAATAGCTGTATAGAAGAAAGTGAAGACGATGATCAGAAAGGCAAACAACAGATTATATTGCCATGAGGTATATGTCTGAAAAACACTCTGTATGTTAGCCGCAAAGTCACTCTTTTCAGCGAACAATCCAGCCATAAACGCTGGAACGAACATCAACGCCTGGGCAAAGATGATCGGCATTACACCGGCCGCATTTAGCTTAAGCGGCAGATATTGACGCTGTCCACCTACAACTTTATTACCAACTACCTGCTTGGCATACTGAATAGGAATTCGACGTACCGCCTGAGTCAGCAACACGGCACCCATCACCACAAAGTAAAGAGCAACCAGTTCCAGAACAAAGATCAACAGTCCCGACGTTCCCCTGGACATAGCCTCCCCAGCAATAGAACCTGGGAAACGGGATACAATACCGATCATAATCAGCATGGAAATTCCATTACCAATACCTTTGTCTGTAATTCGCTCGCCCAACCACATACAGAAAATTGTACCAGCAGTTAAGATAAATACAGACGAGATGGTAAAGAATCCACGGTCTATCAGTAAAGCTTCAGCCGGAATCGTAGTCTGCAAATAGGTTAACGCTTGTACTGCCGTAACGAATATGGTCAATATACGTGTGATCTGATTCAGCTTTTTACGACCTGACTCACCCTCTTTCTGCATTTTCTGGAAGTACGGTAACGCCAGAGTAAGCAGCTGAATAGCAATAGATGCCGAAATGTACGGCATAATACCCAGTGCAAAAATGGATGCGTTACTGAAGGCTCCTCCCAGGAATGTATCCAGTAGACCTAATAACCCAGAAGGGTTCAGATTTAAGCGATCCGGATCAACGCCAGGAAGCACTATGTGCGTACCCAGACGAAACACCGTGATGAACAATAGAGTATTAAGAATACGGGTTCTCAACTCTTCTATTGAGAATATATTCTTCAGAGTGGTGATGAATCGGTTCATAAATGATCGGTTCGATCGTTGCCTTTATCAGTTATTGATTCGGCGTTTCTGCTGCTGCTGAACGCTGTAATACAGTTACTTTACCGCGTAATACAGTTACTTTACCGCCTGCTTTTTCAATCGCTTCTTTCGCAGATGCAGAGAATGCATTTGCTTTCACTTCCACGGCAGCCGACAAAGTACCACGATTCAATACTTTGACCAGATCATTCTTTCCGGCCAGACCATTCTCCAACAACAATGCAATGTCTACAACGGTTGCATTCGTCTTCTCTACCAGTGTCTGGATGGTATCCAAATTGATCGGCTTGTATTCAACGCGGGTCGGATTATTAAATCCAAACTTTGGAACCCGACGCTGAAGTGGCATCTGACCACCTTCAAAATGTAATTTCTGGCTATAACCAGACCGGGAACCAGCCCCTTTGTGGCCGCGGGTAGATGTACCACCCATTCCTGAACCCTGGCCGCGCCCGACTCGCTTACGCTCTTTTACGGAACCTTTAGCCGGTTTTAAGGTACTTAAATTCATTTGTTCGTATGATTAGATCTCTTCTACTCTCACCAAATGCTGTACTTTACGGATAACACCAGCCGTCGAATCGTTATTTTCCAACTCGATACTGCGGTTGATTTTTCCTAGGCCCAGCGCCTTTATGGCCAACTTCTGCGTCTGCGGACGCTTAATTGTACTTTTAATCTGCGTGATTCTTACCCGTGCCATTTGCTTCGGAAATTTAACCGTTAAATACTTTGGCGAGCGATACCTGACGCTGGAAAGCTACCTGATGCGGGGCACGCATCTTGATCAAGGCATCAATTGTCGCCTTAACTACGTTGTGCGGGTTTGATGAACCTTTTGATTTCGCCAATACGTCACGAACTCCGGCGCTTTCCAGGACCGCACGCATAGCACCACCAGCAATTACACCCGTTCCCGGAGCCGCCGGCTTGAGCAGGACAAAACCACCGCTGAACTTACCGTGCATTTCATGCGGTACAGTGTGTTTCAGCAAAGGAACCTGAACCAGGTTCTTCTTTGCATCTTCTACACCTTTGGCAATAGCATCCGTTACTTCATTGGCTTTACCCAATCCGTAACCTACTACCCCGTTACCATCTCCTACTACAACGATTGCCGAGAAACTGAATCGACGACCGCCTTTTACTACCTTGGCTACACGGTTGATAGCAACCACGCGCTCTTTAAGGTCAGCCTCGTTTACTTTTGAAGGTCTTGCGTTCGTTACCATTCTATTGATTAGAATTTGAGGCCACCCTCACGGGCTCCATCGGCCAATGCTTTTACTTTACCGTGATACAGATACCCGTTGCGGTCAAAAACAACAGCGTTGATGTTGCCGGCTGTTGCTTTCTCTGCCAACCGCTGACCCACCAGTTTGGCGGTCTCCACAGTAAAGCCATTTACTTCGCTTTTCAGCTCCTGAGATGAAACACTCACCAGCGTACGGCCTTGCACATCATCAATCAGTTGAGCATAAATTGCTTTATTCGAGCGAAAAACGGATAAACGGGGGCGCTCGGCCGTTCCGGATACTTTAGAACGGATTGAGTACTTAACCCGCTGTCTTCTGTCTTGCTTTGTTGTTGCCATGTTATTTGATACCAACCAAATTGGCTTACTTCATTATTTCTTAGAAGCTGATTTACCAGCCTTACGACGAACGTTCTCGCCGACGAACCGAATACCTTTTCCTTTGTAAGGCTCAACCTTACGCAAGGAGCGGATTTTAGCGGCTACATCACCAATCAATTGCTTATCTATACCTTCCAGAATGACCTTTGGATTCTGGCCTTTTTCGGTAACCGCCGTCACTTTTACTTCAGATGGTACAGCTACAAACACATTGTGTGAGAAGCCGAGGTTCAACTCCAGCACGTTATTGGCAACAGAGGCTTTGTAACCTACACCAATGATTTCAAGATCGGTGCGGTAGCCGGTGCTTACACCAACAACCATATTGTTCACCAGCGCACGATACAAACCATGCAGCGCCTTATGACGCTTCTGCTCTGTCGGGCGGGTAACTCTTATCTGGCCATCCTCAACAGCCACCTGAATATCCGGATCAACCGGCTGGGTCAGGGTACCTTTTGGACCTTTTACCGTCACAACGTTGCTGTCGTCAACGGACAACGAAACGCCGGAAGGTATCGCGATAATTTTCTTTCCTACGCGTGACATAATGCTAACTCCACATTAATAAACGTAACACAATACCTCGCCACCTACATTCATGGTACGGGCTTCTTTGTCGGTCATTACCCCCTTAGAGGTAGAGACGATAGCCACGCCAAGGCCGTTCAGGATGCGGGGCAGATGATCGGCTCCGCGGTACTGACGCAAGCCAGGACGGCTTACCCGCTGTAAATCTACAATCGCGGGCTGTTTCGTAACCGGATTGTACTTCAAGGCGATCTTAATAAGGCCTTGGGGTCCGGTTTCGTCAAATTTGTAGTTCTGTATATAACCTTTCTCGTACAGAACTTTGGTGATCTCCTTCTTTATATTGGAAGCAGGGATTTCCACAACCCGGTGCTTAGCCCGGATGGCGTTTCTGAGACGGGTCAGATAGTCTGCTATGGGATCTGTATTCATTTCAGCAAGAATTTACCTGCAAACCCCTGTTTCTTAAAAGAGTTTGCAAAATTACGGAAACTGAATTACAAAAGAAAATGATTGGTGCCTACACTTCAGGAAGCGTGTGCTTACCAGCTTGCTTTTGTTACGCCAGGGATTTTACCAGCACCGGCCATCTCGCGGAATGTTACCCGTGAAATACCGAATTTGCGCATGTAGCCCCGTGGACGGCCTGTCAGCTTGCAACGGTTGTGTAACCGCACTGGAGAAGCGTTGCGCGGCAGTTTGTCCAACGCAAGATAATCACCGGCAGCTTTCAGCGCAGCACGCTTTTGAGCGTATTTGGCAACCAGTCGTTCCCGTTTGCGCTCTCTTGCTTTTACTGATTCTTTAGCCATAAAAAGATATGCCTTTACAGTTTCTTTTGATTATTTTTTGCTGCTGTCGGCGAAGGGAAGACCCAGAGCTTTCAACAATGCCAGACTTTCGGCGTCGGTACGGGCAGTCGTAACAAACGTGATATCCATTCCCGAAATACGGTTTACCTTATCAATACTGATTTCGGGGAAGATAATCTGCTCTTTCACACCGAAGGTATAGTTACCACGTCCATCGAACCCTTTGTCGCTGATGCCCCGGAAGTCGCGCACGCGCGGCAGAGCTACAGCCGTTAACCGGTCCAGAAATTCATACATCCGGTCGCCCCGCAGCGTTACTTTCGCTCCAATAGGCATTCCTTCACGCAGTTTGAAGTTAGATACCGCTTTCTTAGAGATGGTAGGAACAGCCTTCTGGCCGGTGATCAGCGTCAGCTCATCAACTCCTACGTCTACTAACTTCTTATCAGCTACGGCAGCTCCGATACCTTTGTTGATGACGATCTTGCTCAGTCTCGGTACCTGCATCACAGATTTATACTGAAACTTGTCGCTCAACTCGGAGACTACCTCTTTTACGTATTTTTCTTTTAATCTTGGCGTTGCCACGTTCTGATGTCATTTAAAGATGTCAGCTAACCAAACTCTGATTAGATGAAGTTGCCGGACTTCTTGGAGAACCGCTGCAATTTCCCTTTATCATTCAGGCGACGGCCCGTACGGGTTGCCTCACCAGTTGCGGGATCCACCACCATCAGGTTACTGATGTGAATAGAACCTTCTACCTTTTCCAGGCTTCCCTGCGGATTAGCGGCAGTTGGCTTCAAATGCTTGGTAATCATATTGACGCCTTCTACAACCGCCCGATCTTTCTCAACCAGCACCTTTTGTACAACACCGGTCTGGCCTTTTGAGTTGCCGGAGATTACTTTTACCGTATCGCCGGTCTTGATATGAAACTTGTGACTCTGTGTCTTCTTTTCCATATTAAAGCACCTCCGGAGCTAACGATACAATTTTCATAAACTGCTTCTCGCGCAATTCGCGGGCCACCGGTCCGAAGATCCGGGTTCCGCGTGGTTCGTCGTTGTTGTTCAGCAGAACAGCCGCGTTATCCTCAAAGCGGATGTACGAACCGTCTTTCCGGCGAACTTCTTTCTTCGTCCGAACGACTACGGCTTTAGAGACCGTACCCTTCTTCATATTGCTGGACGACAGAGCCGATTTTACCGTAACCACGATTTTATCACCTACCGATGCATAACGCTTGCCCGTGCCGCCCAAGACGCGGATAACGAGCACCTCTTTAGCGCCACTGTTATCGGCTACACTTAGTCTTGATTCTTGCTGTACCATGGCTTATTTCGCCTTTTCAATGATTTCGACTAATCTCCAACGCTTGTTCTTGCTCAGCGGACGAGTCTCCATAATGCGGACTGTGTCGCCAATGTTACAATCGTTATTCTCGTCATGCGCCATAAACTTCTTCGTCTTGTGCATGAACTTTCCGTACATCGGATGCTTTACTTTCCGGTCAACGGATACCGTGATGGACTTCTCCATCTTGTTGCTGACCACGCGCCCGATCCGCTCTTTTCTTACGTTTCTCTCTTGTTCCATAATTCAGTATAGGAATGAGTGAAGTCCTTAGCTGTTTTGTGTCTGGCGCGTCTTCAGAGTTAACTCCGTGTACAGACGAGCGATAAGTTTGCGGCTCTCGCGGATACGCATCGGATTTTCGACGGGCGAGATAGCGTGGGCAAACTTCAGTTTCAGCAGTCGTTCTTTCTCTGCATTGATCTGCTCCTGCAATTGCTCTACAGATAATGCTTTAATTTCGTTCTTTTTCATGACAACCGTTTTGAAAAAAGTACGCTAGGTTAATCTTCAACTTCTTGATAATCCCGGCGTACGACAAACTTGGTGCGAACCGGCAGTTTCTGAGCCGCCAAACGCAGGGCTTCACTCGCCGTGGCCAAGTCAACTCCGGTTGCTTCAAACATAATGGTCCCCGGTTTCACAACCGCTACCCAGTATTCGGGAGCACCTTTACCTTTACCCATCCGAACTTCGGCCGGCTTCTTGGTAATCGGCTTGTCAGGGAAGATACGAATCCAAACCTGACCTTCCCGTTTCATAGCCCGTGTTACAGAAATACGGGCTGCTTCGATCTGACGTGCCGTAATCCGGCCCGGCTCCAGGGATTTGATCGCGAACGTACCAAAGGCTATCTGGTGACCACGCGAGGCAATTCCTTTAATCCGGCCTTTCTGCTGCTTACGGAACTTGGTTCTTCTTGGCTGTAACATCGCTACTCAATGCTTATGATACGGCTATTAAGCCTTTCTGTTATCTTCTATTACCTCCGCCACGGTTACCACCACCACGGTTGTTTCCACCGCCACGGCGATCACCACCACGGTCACCACCGCCACCGCGCTCGTTGCGGTTCCGGCCACGGTCGCCACCTTCGCGGTCACCGCGTCCACGGCGATCGCCACGGTCACCACCACGGTCGCTGCTACGCTCGCCGGCTGCGGCTGCAGTAGCCAGAGCGGCAGGAGTCAAGTCACGCTTACCGTACACTTCCCCTTTGAACACCCAAACCTTAATACCGATCTTACCGTATATGGTTTGTGCTTCCGAGATAGCGTAGTCAATATCAGCCCGCAGAGTGTGCAGGGGTACACGACCTTCTTTGTACTGCTCGGTACGTGCCATCTCGGCACCACCTAAACGACCCGATACTTTTACCTTGATACCCTGAGCGCCAACCCGCATAGCGGAGTTGATGGCCTGCTTCATCGCCCGGCGGTACGAGATCCGCGCTTCGAGCTGCTGAGCAATGGCTTCCCCAATCAGTTTGGCATCAATTTCAGGACGCTTAATTTCAAAGATGTTGATCTGAACGTCCTTACCAGTAATCTTCTTGAGCTCTTCTTTGATCTTATCAACCTCACCACCGCCTTTACCGATAACGATACCCGGACGAGCCGTGTGAATCGTTAAGGTAATCCGCTTCAGTGTACGCTCAATCACCACCCGGGCGATAGCCCCTTTCGGGATACGCGCCTGGATATATTTTCTGATTTTTTCGTCTTCAATCAGTTTATCGGAAAACTCCTTGCCGCCATACCAGCTTGACTCCCATCCTTTGACGATGCCAAGCCGAAGGCCTACCGGGTTAACTTTCTGTCCCATTCCGTATTATTCGTTTTCTGATGTTTCCGTATTCAGTTCGATTGCGGGCTGAGCGTTGGCGCTGTCAATCACAATAGTGATGTGATTTGACCGCTTCCGGATCCGGTGACCACGTCCCTGCGGAGCAGGCCGCAGACGCTTCAGCATCGGACCTCCGTCTACAAAGATGGTCTTGATGAACAAGTCAGCTTCCTCAATGCGAACATCCTCATTTTTCTGCTGCCAGTTAGCTACTGCCGAAAGCAGCACTTTCTGCAGCGTGGCAGCTCCGGACTGGGGCTGATACCGCAGGACACCCAAAGCCTGGCTTACTCTCTGGCCGCGGATCAGATCGGCGATCAGCCGCATCTTACGGGGAGAGGTGGGTACATTTCTCAGCTTTGCTATTGCTTCCATTTTAGTCTTCAGTTTGCAGTCTGCAGTTCGCAGTAAAAAGAAGGTTTTGTGCCAACTATTTACTGCCTACTGCCAACTAACTTTATCTCTTGCCCTTGTCTTTTTTCGCAACGTGACCCCGGAAGTTACGGGTAGGAGCAAACTCGCCGAGCTTATGTCCCACCATGTTTTCCGTTACATACACCGGAATAAACTTATTGCCGTTGTGTACAGCAAACGTGTGACCCACGAAATCCGGTGAAATCATCGAACGGCGAGACCAGGTCTTGATAACTGACTTCTTGCCCGAGTCATTCATGGTCTGAACCTTATTGTCCAGACGAAAGTCTATATAAGGGCCTTTCTTTAGTGAACGTGCCATTTATCTATTACTTTTTCCTTCTGCTAATAATCAGCTTGTTCGACTGCTTCTTCGGGCTACGGGTTTTCTTACCCTTCGCATACAGGCCGGTTCGTGAACGCGGGTGACCACCAGATGCCCGGCCTTCACCACCACCCATCGGGTGATCGATCGGGTTCATGGCCACACCCCGTACCCGGGGACGAATACCCAGCCAACGATTACGACCAGCTTTACCGATCGTTACGTTCATGTGATCTGCGTTAGATACAGAACCTACAGTAGCCTGGCAAACAGACAGTACCATCCGCATTTCGCCTGACGGCATCCGCAAAACGGCGTATTTATCTTCACGAGCTACCAACTGAGCGTACGTACCGGCGCTACGTGCCAGAACGCCACCTTTGCCCGGCTGCATTTCGATATTGTGTACGATAGTACCAATCGGCATGGAGCCCAGCGGCAGAGAGTTTCCTACGTCTGGCGTAGCTCCGGCACCAGCCAAAATTTGCTGACCTACAGTCAAGCCCTGCGGAGCCAGGATGTAGCGTTTTTCGCCGTCGGTATACTCGATAAGTGCGATACGAGCCGAACGGTTAGGATCGTACTCGATTGTTGCTACTGTTCCAGGAATACCTGTTTTATTGCGTTTGAAGTCGATAATCCGGTAGTGACGCTTGTGACCACCACCAATGTATCGCATGGTCCGACGGCCCTGGCTGTTACGGCCACCCGATTTTTTGATCGGGGCTAACAGGCTCTTCTCTGGCTTGTCGGTTGTTATCTCCGCGAAGTCAGGGGCAACCCGAAAGCGCTGACTCGGCGTTGTTGGTTTAAGTTTCTTAACTCCCATGGTTCTATATTACATTGTCAACCAGCCCGCTTATACTTCAGCGTAGATATCAATTACTTCGCCTTCGGCAACGGTAACGATAGCTTTTTTGGTGGTTGAGGTGGTCCCTGATACAATACGGCCGTTTACGTTTTTCGATTTTTTCTTACCAAGCTGACGCAGGGTACGAACACCTTCTACACGCACACCATACATTTTTTCAACTGCCTTGCGGATCTCTACTTTGTTCGCTTTCAGATCAACCTCGAAGGCATACTGACCTTTTTTGTTCAGGTCAGTCATTTTCTCTGTTAGGATCGGTCTCTTTAATACGCTCATGATTATTTCTCCAGTAGAGTTTGCAGTCTGTTCAGCGCTTCCGTGCTGATCAGCAGTTGATCGGCATTCATCAGGTCATAGGTAGTTACCTGATTAGCGGTAGTTACTTTAGCTTTCGGTACATTCCGGCCCGACAGAACCACGTTCTTGTCTACATCAGGCAGAATCAGCAGTGTCTTCCGGTCAGAGGCAGATAGGGCGCTCAGCATTTCGATGTACGATTTGGTCTTGGGAGCGTCAAACGTAAAGTCTTCCAGAACCGATACATTATTTGCTTGAGCCTTTACTGCCAGCGCCGAGATGCGCGCCAGTGATTTTACTTTCTTGTTCAGCTTGAAGCTGTAATCACGGGGACGAGGACCAAAAATCCGGCCACCTCCAATGAATACCGGTGACTTAATGCTACCCGCACGGGCCCCACCTGTACCTTTTTGCTTCTTGATCTTACGTGTAGAGTGGTTGATTTCTGCACGCTCTTTCGCCTTATGAGTTCCTTGACGCTGGTTAGCCAGATACTGCTTAACGTCCAGGTAAATTGCGTGCGTGTTGGGTTCGATACCGAAAATCTCTTCCGGCAGCGTTACCTTCTTGCCCGTATCCTCCCCCTTACTGTTATATACGACTACTTCCATGACCTTACTTCTCGATAATTACGAATGAATTCTTGGCACCCGGAACCGAACCACTAATAACCAGCAGATTTTGTTCGGGCAACACTCTCAACACACGGAGGTTTTGCACCTTTACACGATTACCGCCCATCCGGCCGGCCATACGAATGCCTTTGAATACGCGCGAGGGGAACGAACACGCACCAATTGAACCTGGGTGACGCTGGCGGTTGTGCTGACCATGAGTCTGGCCACCAACCCCAGCAAAACCATGACGTTTAACTACCCCCTGGAAGCCGCGGCCTTTGGCAGTGCCGACAACATCCACGAAGTCGCCTTCTCCGAACACATCGGCTACCGCCAGTGTATCGCCTAAGTTGAACTCCTGGTTGAACTCTTTAAACTCAACCAGTTTGCGCTTTGGGGTCGTACCGGCCTTCTTGAAGTGGCCCAGCAGAGGCCCATTCGTGCGCTTCTCTTTCTTTTCGCCGTAACCCAACTGAACAGCGGCATAGCCGTCTTTGTCTTCAGTCTTTACTTGTGTTACGACACAGGGACCCGTTTCGATAACTGTACATGCCAGAGCCTGCCCGTCCGCATTGTACACGCTGGTCATCCCTATCTTTTTTCCAATCAAACCAGACATACTTGTTTGTTACTAAAAAGCAGGTAAAATGAATAAATGTTAAGTCCGTAAAAACGGAGTGCAAAGTTAGACAGATTAAAACTAGCATCCAAGCTGGTATCTGTCTAATTCTCAACTAATCCGGCGTAAACAAAGAAGGCCAGGCGTAATACACCTGACCTCTTGTGGCAGCACACACTCCCGAAAGAGCTCGCTTACCTAAAAGTCAGATGTGGTTTCCGAAAGGACCTTCATCCGAGTATGTCGGAAGCCGTTGAGACGGCCGTTACTTACACTTTAATCTCTACGTCAACACCGCTGGGAAGCTCAAGCTTCATCAGGGCGTCAACCGTTTTGGCGCTGGTCGAGTAGATATCTACCAAACGCTTGTAGGTGCAGAGTTGGAACTGCTCACGTGATTTCTTGTTCACGTGAGGAGAACGCAGTACCGTGTAAATTTCTTTGTCGGTCGGCAGAGGAATAGGACCGCTTACAATAGCACCAGTAGCCTTTACCGCCTTAACAATTTTCTCTGAAGACTTATCAACCAGGTTGTGATCAAACGACTTCAGCTTAATGCGAATTTTTTGGTTCATGATAATTAGTGAGATTCCGAAACGAGTGTGTCCCCGAAAGAACCATTTGCTCCGTTGACACAAAAATCGGGTGGCAAAGTTAGCTATTTACCACCCGATTGTCAAATTTATTTTTAAGCAGTTACCGTGCCTTTTGACTTGGTTACCACCGTTTCTGCAATGTTCTGCGGTACGATCTCGTAGTGCGAGAATGTCAGGTTAGCCGTTGCCCGGCCAGATGACATCGTGCGCAGGTCAGTTACGTAACCAAACAGTTCCGACAGCGGAACGTCAGCCTTGATAACCTGTGAACCGGCACGAGAATCCATACCTTTCATGATACCCCGGCGACGATTCAGGTCACCCGTGATCGGACCCGTGTATTCTTCAGGAGTCAGAACTTCTACAGCCATGATTGGCTCCAGCAGTTTCGGACCAGCATGACGGGCAGCTTCCCGGAAACCGATACGCGCAGCTAGTTCAAACGACAGTGAGTCAGAGTCAACGTCGTGGTATGAGCCGTGGAACAGCCGGACTTTCATAGAATCCAACGGATAACCGGCCAACGGGCCGTTCACCATTGCTTCCTGGAATCCTTTCTGTACCGCTGGGATGAATTCGCGAGGAATCACACCACCCACAATAGCATTTTCGAACTCCAGACCCGGTTTACCCTCTTCGCCAGGCATAATTTCAAACACAATGTCAGCGAACTTACCGCGACCACCTGTTTGCTTTTTGTATACCTCACGGTGTTCGAACTTCTTGGTCAACGTCTCTTTGTACGCCACCTGCGGAGCACCCTGGTTTACTTCCACCTTGAATTCACGACGCATCCGGTCAATGATAATTTCGAGGTGTAATTCACCCATACCGCGGATGATCGTCTGCCCAGTCTCTTCATTACTCTCAACCTTCAGGGTCGGATCTTCTTCGATCAGCTTACCAATTGCCTTTGAGAAGTTGTCCTGGTCGGCTGACTTCTTCGGCTCAATGGCATAACCAATAACCGGATCAGGGAACAGCATTGATTCCAAAACAATCGGGTTCTTCTCTTCGCAGAGGGTGTCACCCGTTTTAATGTCTTTGAAACCAACAACCGCACCGATATCACCAGCCCGCAGCTTATCAATCTGATTCTGCTTATTGGCGTGCATCTGGAAAATACGGGAGATACGCTCTTTGTTACCTGAACGTGTGTTCAAGACATAAGAACCTGAATCAAGCGCACCTGAGTATACACGAACAAAGCACAGACGACCAACATAGGGATCCGTAGCAATCTTGAACGCCAGTGCAGCAAACGGATCTGTTTCTGTCGGGTGACGAACTACCTCCTGATCAGTATTCGGGTTTGTACCTTTAATCTCAGGCTTATCGAGTGGTGACGGCAGCAGGGCCATCACATAATCGAGCATAGTCTGAACACCTTTATTTTTGAAAGAAGAACCACACAACATCGGTACCACTTTCATGGCGATAGTTGCCTCGCGGAGTGCCTTCAGAATTTCGTCTTCTGTAATCGAAGAGGGATCGTCAAAATACTTCTCCATCAGAGTATCGTCGAATTCAGCAACAGCTTCAAGCAGCTTCTCGCGCCATTCGGTTGCTTCCTCTATCATATCATCCGGAATAGGAACCTCGGTAAAGGTCATTCCTTTATCGTGCTCATTCCAGACAATACCACGAAAGTTAACCAGATCAACTACACCTTTGAAGTTCTCTTCAGCGCCAATCGGCAACTGCAGAGGAACGGCGTGGCTACCCAGCATTTCCCGTACCTGCTTAACTACGTTCAGGAAGTCAGCACCGGCACGGTCCATTTTATTAACGAAACCAAGACGGGCTACGTTATAGTTGTTAGCCAGACGCCAGTTGGTTTCTGACTGCGGTTCAACGCCATCAACAGCACTGAACAGGAACACCAGGCCGTCTAATACCCGTAAAGAACGGTTTACCTCCACCGTGAAATCCACGTGGCCCGGCGTGTCAATGATGTTTACGTGATAATTTTCATCCCGGTACTTCCAGTTAACCGTAGTAGCAGCGGAGGTGATAGTAATACCACGCTCTTGCTCCTGCTCCATCCAGTCCATGGTGGCGGCACCTTCGTGCACTTCTCCGATTTTGTGGCTTACCCCAGCGTAGTAGAGAATCCGCTCCGTCGTGGTCGTTTTGCCAGCATCGATGTGGGCAGCGATACCGATGTTTCGTAGGTATCGAAGATCAGTTGCCATATTGTTTCGTGTTACTAAGATTTGCTTGTTGAGACAAAAAGTGATAGCCGGGCGACCAGCGTGAACACTTTTATAAATCAGGACGCAAAATTACTAAAAATCAATGAATAAACCAACTCCCGCTTAGAAACTAACCGAAGATTAATGAAGACTTAATCAAGCTAAATTTATATTTCTATACGTCACTATATAAAACAAAAGCCTCCCTACAGCGGGAGGCTTTTGTAGTAATATCTGCCTACCAAATTAGAAGCGGAAATGAGAGAACGCTTTATTAGCTTCTGCCATGCGGTGGGTATCATCCTTCTTCTTCACGGCAGCGCCTTCGCCTTTTGAAGCAGCAATTATTTCAGCAGCCAGACGATCAACCATGGTTTTCTCACCACGTGACCGGGCATACTTAATCAACCACTTCATGCCTACTGACACTTTCCGATCTGGACGTACTTCCGTCGGAACCTGAAAGGTAGCACCACCTACCCGGCGGCTTTTTACCTCTACCGATGGCATTACATTATTTAAAGCCTTTTTCCAGATCTCCAGACCATTGTCGTTTGTACGTTTCTCAACGACCGCCAATGCATCATAGAAAATGGTATAGGCAATGCTTTTCTTACCCTCATACATGAGGTTATTCACAAACTTAGTCACCAGTACTTCCTTGTATTTAGGATCTGGCAACACATATCTTTTGGGCGGTTTAGCCTTTCTCATGGATCTTCAGATTTTTGATCTTACTCTGGGCGTACTCTTCCAACGCTCAGTTCAAACCTTGCTTGTTATTGATTACTTCTTTTTACCTTTTGCCGGTGCACCTTTACCGCCTTTTGCTGCCGGCGCTTGTCCTGGCTTCGGACGCTTGGTTCCGTACTTAGAGCGAGCCTGCAGACGGCCGTTTACACCGGCAGTATCCAGGGCACCCCGGATGATGTGATAACGAACACCCGGCAAATCTTTTACCCGGCCACCACGAATCAGCACGATTGAGTGCTCCTGCAGGTTGTGACCTTCTCCCGGGATATAGGCATTCACTTCTTTCCCGTTCGTCAGACGAACACGGGCTACTTTACGAAGAGCCGAGTTTGGCTTCTTAGGGGTTGTCGTATACACCCGCGTACACACGCCCCGGCGCTGCGGGCACGCATCCAAAGCCGGTGATTTAGACTTAAATTCCAGCTTCTCTCTGCCCTTTCTAACTAATTGTTGTATGGTAGGCATTTAACTTGATTGTTTACAAAAAAGATAGTCCTCTCGAATTTCGGACTGCAAAATTAGATAAAATGTCTTGAAAACCAAAAGCAAATCAGTGAATTAATTTACTAGTGTGGCAATTAAGCCTCACCCACAGGCCCGCCAAATCCGGTTGGAAACCGGAACGAATCATCGGCCTGGCGAATAGTGCCAAAGCTATCTTCGTACTTCCGGATATTTTCCTTCAAAGCCGCCAGGAGCCGCTTAGCATGTTCGGGTGTCAGAATAATACGGGACTTTACTTTGGCTTTGGGAATACCCGGCATCAAACGGATAAAGTCAAGAATAAACTCACTATTGGAGTGAGCAATCATAGCCAGGTTAGCATAAATCCCCTCAGCGATATCTTCTGATAGTTCAACATCAATAGAACCTTCAGGGTTTGGCTGCTCCATTTCCATAGTCAACTATTTTGTTTAAGACTGATTAGTAAAACAGCGGTCAGGTATAGCAATACCCGACCGCTGTATGATATTTGGTTGATGTCTAACTGACAATATCGTTAGTGACTATATCTTGCTTAAACAGTAGCCCGGCGTTTGCGGCTATACTGCTCTCTTGACTCAACCAGACTCTCATATTCTTCTTTTGAGCCGACAACAATATCACTGTAACGGCGCAGACCGGTTCCAGCCGGAACCAAGTGGCCCACAATGATATTCTCCTTCAGACCCTCTAAACTATCAGTCTTACCACGGATGGAGGCTTCGCTCAGTACTTTAGTCGTCTCCTGGAATGAAGCGGCCGACAGGAAGCTTTCGGTTCCCAAAGAGGCCTGCGTGATACCCAGTAGGGTTGGCTGCGACACAGCGGTCATAGCATCCCTTACCTGTACCAGCGCCATATCGCGACGCTTCAGGCTGGAGTTCTCATCCCGCAGACGACGCGACGAGATAATCTGACCCGGCTTCAGTGTTTCAGAGTCGCCGGCCTCGATCACTACTTTCGCATCCATCACCTTCTCGTTCTCCTCGCGGAAAGCCCACTTGTCCACTACCTGTCCTTCCAGGAAGTTAGTGTCTCCTGAGTCAATGATTTCAACTTTCTGCATCATTTGACGCACGATGGCTTCAATGTGCTTATCGTTGATCTTTACACCCTGCAGACGGTATACTTCCTGAATTTCGTTCACCAGGTATTCCTGTACGGCTGTTGGACCTTTGATGGCCAGAATATCGGATGGCGTAATAGCCCCATCGGACAATGGGTCACCAGCGCGTACGAAGTCGTTGTCCTGTACCAGAATGTGCTTCGACAGCGGCACCAGGTACTTCTTCTTCGTACCGTCTTTCGACTCGATGTAAATTTCCCGGTTACCACGCTTGATAGCTCCGTAGGTAACTACACCGTCGATTTCACTCACAACCGCCGGGTTCGATGGGTTACGAGCTTCAAACAATTCCGTTACCCGTGGCAGACCACCCGTAATGTCGCGGGTCTTACCAACGTTCCGCGGAATTTTGGCGAGCGGCTGACCAGCTTTGATCTGCTGCCCTGTTTTTACAACCAGACGAGCACCTACCGGCAGGTTGTACCCTTTCTCATCCACATCTTCCAGCAACGTACTGATACCTTTCACTACAATGGCTGGATTTTTGGTCTTGTCGCGGCTTTCGATGATTACCATCTCTTGGAAGCCCGTCTGTTCGTCGAACTCTTCGCGATAAGTAATACCTTCTTCAATCGCATCAAACTCAAGTGAACCAGTCAGCTCAGAAAGAATCACGGCATTATATGGATCCCAGGCACAAATCTCGTCGCCTTTGCTGATGTGCTGTCCCTCTTTCACCCGGAGGAAGGCCCCATAAGGTACGTTGTGGCTAATCAGCACCACACTCGGCTCATCCGACTTAACAATACGAATTTCACCGGAACGACCCATCACGACCGTTTGCGGATTACCTTCGTTGTCCACCGACTCAACCGTACGCATTTCCTCAAACTGAACAGTACCCTCAAACTTAGCGCGGATAGACGCATCTACCGCAATGTTTGAAGCCGTACCACCCACGTGGAACGTACGAAGCGTCAGCTGTGTACCCGGTTCACCGATGGACTGCGAAGCGATTACCCCTACAGCCTCACCCATATCAACCATACGGCCTGTTGCCAAGTTACGACCGTAACACTTTGCACAGATACCCTTCTTAGCTTCACAAGTCAGCACCGAGCGAATTTCAACAATCTCAATGCTGGTCTCGTCGATTTGGGCAGCAATCTCTTCCGTGATCTCTTCGCCAGAAGCGATAATCAGCTCTTTCGACAGCGGATCGTAGATGTCGTGTACCGTTACCCGGCCCAGGATACGCTCCGACAGCGGCTCAACGATATCCTCGTTGTCCTTCAAAGCAGCGCTCTGGATGCCCCGCAGCGTACCACAGTCTTCTTCCGTTACAATTACATCCTGCGCTACGTCGTGCAGACGGCGGGTCAGGTAACCGGCATCGGCTGTTTTCAGGGCCGTATCGGCAAGACCCTTCCGGGCACCGTGCGTAGAGATAAAGTATTCCAACACGTCGAGACCTTCTTTGAAGTTCGACAGAATCGGGTTTTCAATGATTTCACCGACTGAGCCCTGCAAGTTCTTCTGAGGCTTGGCCATCAGACCCCGCATACCACCCAACTGACGAATCTGCTCACGGGAACCACGGGCTCCGGAGTGCATCATCATGTAGATGGAGTTGAACCCTTGCTGGTCGGCCTCCAGCTGCTTCATCAGCGTTTCGGTAATCCGCGAGTTAACGCGCGTCCAGATGTCAATCACCTGATTATAGCGTTCGTTTTCGGTGATCAGACCCATAAGGTAGTTCTGCCATACGCCTTCTACCTCATTCTTCGCTTCCTGAATCAGACCGTTCTTTGCGTCGGGTACCTTAACGTCGTTCAGACCGATAGACAGTCCACCTTTGAATGCCATCTGGAAGCCAAGCTCCTTAATGTCATCAAGGAAGTGAGCCGTTTTAGATACACCGGCAATCTTAAAGATGTAAGCAATGATTTGCTGAAGCTTCTTCTTTGTCAGCAATTCATTGATATATCCTACCTCTTCCGGTACATTCTGGTTGAACAATACCCGGCCAGCTACAGTCTCAATAACTTTCGTCTCCAGATCACCTTTCTCGTTCCGAACCCTCACCCGGCACTTAATTAGCGCGTGCTTTGATAACTTACCTTCATTTATGGCAATAATTACCTCTTCCGGTCCGTAGAAGGTCATACCTTCCCCGATGATTGGATACTCTGGTGTACTCTTGCGACCTTTTGTTACATAGTACAAACCCAACACCATGTCCTGCGACGGTACGGTAATAGGAGCACCGTTTGCCGGGTTCAGGATGTTGTGCGAGGCCAGCATCAGCAATGAGGCTTCCAGTACCGCTTCCTGGCCCAATGGCACGTGAACAGCCATCTGGTCACCGTCAAAGTCAGCGTTGAAAGCGGTACAAACAAGCGGGTGCAACTGAATTGCTTTTCCTTCAATCAGCTTCGGCTGGAACGCCTGAATACCCAGACGGTGCAGGGTCGGTGCCCGGTTTAGCAGGACGGGGTGACCTTTTAATACGTTTTCCAGAATATCCCAGATAACGGGGTCTTTCCGGTCAACAATCTTTTTCGCCGACTTCACCGTCTTCACGATACCCCGCTCAATCAGCTTACGAATGATGAACGGCTTGAACAATTCAGCCGCCATATCCTTCGGCAGACCACACTCGTGGAGTTTGAGCTCAGGACCTACCACGATCACGGAACGACCAGAGTAGTCGACCCGCTTACCCAACAGGTTCTGACGGAAACGGCCCTGCTTACCTTTCAGCATATCCGAAAGTGATTTCAGAGCCCGGTTACCTTCCGAACGAACGGCGTTTACCTTACGTGAGTTGTCGAACAGTGAGTCAACGGCTTCCTGAAGCATCCGCTTTTCGTTACGCAGAATAACTTCGGGTGCTTTAATTTCAATCAGACGCTTCAGACGGTTGTTCCGGATAATAACCCGACGGTACAGGTCATTCAAATCGGACGTTGCAAAACGACCACCATCCAAAGGCACCAGGGGACGCAGTTCGGGCGGAATTACTGGAACCATGCGAATAACCATCCACTCCGGACGGTTCTCAACGCGACCATTGGCCTCCCGGAATGCCTCAACAACTTTCAAGCGCTTCAGGGCTTCTGCCTTCCGCTGCTGCGAGGTATCCGTAGCCGCCAGGTGACGAAGCTGATACGACAGATCGTCAAGGTTCAGCCGCGACAGCAGCATCTCCAGCGCATCGGCACCCATTTTGGCGATAAATTTATTGGGGTCTTTATCGTCCAGATGCTGGTTAGTACTTGGCAGTTTATCAATAATATCCAGGTACTCATCCTCCGTTAAGAAATCCAATTCCTGAATACCATCCTCAGCCTTGATACCCGACTGGATAACAACGTACCGCTCATAATAGATGATCTGGTCGAGTTTCTTGGTAGAAAGCCCCAGCAGATAACCAATTTTATTCGGAAGGCTCCGGAAGTACCAGATATGTGCTACGGGAACCACCAGTTCAATGTGGCCCATACGCTCCCGGCGTACCTTCTTTTCAGTCACTTCAACTCCACAGCGGTCACAGATAATGCCTTTATAGCGAATCCGCTTGTACTTTCCGCAATGACATTCCCAGTCTTTTACCGGCCCGAAGATACGCTCGCAGAACAAACCACCCATTTCAGGTTTGTACGTACGATAGTTGATCGTTTCCGGCTGAGTTACTTCTCCATAGGAACTCTCCAGAATCGACTCGGGCGACGCCAGACTAATCGTCACTCTGGAGAAGTCGCTGTTGAGTTTCTTGTTCTTTTTAAAAGACATACGTATATGGATTTATGGGGCTAACCACCGAACTATTAAACAATTTGTATGCGATTAACATTCACGGAATCGTATTGAACCGTTACTAAAAAACACTCTTGTAAATTCTTACTTTCCAGCCAGGAGTTTGCAAGCAGCAACTTTACACCAGGCTTAAGCCAGCGTCCACTCAAAAGTAACTGAGGAATAGACGCCCGTTCCGGAGAAGCGACCACCCAATCCCATGAGGACGTACGGTTGTTCCACGTTACGATATAATTTCCATTGACACCCCAATAGTCCGGAGTAGCCAGATTCGGATTACTGATAATAATGCTTTGGTCCGCCTGCTTTTGTATTTGCCAGCCATCAATGCCTTCAGTTGCCTCATCTTTAGCCTGCAGGAACCGCTGTTGTATCTGCTCAGCTATCGCCGGAGCCTGATAAACATCAGCCTCAGTTATTTTCCGCCAGTAGCGGTAAGCTATTTCACTAACCACACCCGCTGGATAGTACTGCGACTGATCAGATCCAGCCTGCCAGGTTAACACAGCCGCAAAATGCGCTTTGTTATAATTCTGGCTTGGTACAAAGTATTCAAAATATGAGAAGGCACTTAGCACTATAGCACCTAATAGACTTCCGATCCAGGCAACCCGTTCAAACTGAGTACTCCGCACATATTTGACCAAAATACTGTAACAACAGATAAGCAGCAGAATGGACTGCAGCTTATACCGGCTAACAAATAAGCCAAGCAGCGACGGTGGACCGTTCAGGCGGAATAAAGTTGCTGAAAGCGTCAGACCAAACAGGAACACAATCAGAGCCGTCAGAAAAACGTCACTTTGGGCTAATCGTCCCTTCCGAAAGTAGGTCAGAACGGAATGTCCCAGGTAAGCCCCCGTCACTATGCATATCACCACACCGGCAGTAAAGGCTAAAGGTGAATAGAAGAAGGGGAAACCAAATGACTCACTGCCGACATAGAAGCGAGCATTAGGATTTTCCAGAAAAGAAAAGACACCCCCAATCAATCCAAAAAAGCCTTTAACATATACCCATCTGTCGGCTAACAATTTATCCAGCGTAAAGTCCGGCGTCCAGGCAGGCTTCTGATAAACTGTAAAGAATATACCTAAGGCTAAAATTGTGAAGAAGCCCCACTTCACTAAGCTCTTCCAGTCCCGTTTTAGTAGTAGCGCTCCTATGCCAACCAGCAAAAGAGTAGCCGCTCCCGAATTGGCAAATAGCAAAATCAGGCTTAATCCCATTGCCAACAGAATCGATTTATTATCCTGATGGTATGCCAGCAGGTAGATGATAGCAACGCTCAATCCAAACAAAAATGTGTGATTGAAGCACCCCATCATAAACACTGCCTGGTAGTAATGCAACGAGAACAATAACACGACCGGCACTGCAACATGATAAGTCGCAATTTGTTCTCTCTTAAAAAGCCGCCAGAATACAACAGGAATTACCAGCAACGTCAATGTATGCGCAACGGTAAACAGGGAAATACTAAACGGCTCCGTAAAAGCGGCAACCATCAAGGTCATTATCCGGCCTGTAACCAGTACATGTTCCGCATGCTGCTCAAATAGCAAAGCTACCTTCTTGCCAAACGATGGCTCAGCGTTATACCGGACCAGCCATTCCAACATATGGAGATCATCCCAAGTCGGCAGATTTTGGACCGAAGCAAGTACATAAACATAAAAAGCGAGTACATATAATAGCAATGACCCGATTAGCAGACCTGTACTTTTATCTTCTTTTACCAATCTCTGAGTAGCCAGCATCAAGTATCGGTATTCGTCTATATTAGGACCATATGGATATACCGGGTAGCAAAGTGTTACTTACTACCCGGTATTCCTATTGCTTAATCCATAGTAATCTCCAGTGCAAGACCACGAAGTTCATGCACCAATACGTTGAATGATTCTGGAATATTCGGCTTCGGCAGGTTCTCACCCTTAACAATCGCTTCGTAAGCTTTTGCCCGGCCGACAACATCATCCGACTTCACCGTCAGAATTTCCTGCAAGATGTGTGATGCACCGAAAGCTTCGAGTGCCCATACCTCCATCTCACCGAAACGCTGACCACCGAACTGCGCCTTACCACCCAGCGGCTGCTGCGTAATGAGCGAGTATGGTCCAATTGAACGGGCGTGCATCTTATCATCAACCAGGTGACCCAGTTTCAGCATGTAGATGATACCTACCGTTACTGGCTGATCAAAACGCTCGCCGGTCAAACCGTTGTACAGGTATGTACGGCCATACTCAGGTAATCCAGCAGCAGAAAGCTCGGCAGAAACCTGTGCTTCGGTAGCCCCGTCGAAGATCGGCGTTGCATACTTGCGGCCTAACTTCTGACCAGCCCAGGCCAATACGGTTTCGTAAATCTGACCCAGGTTCATCCGGGAAGGTACACCAAGTGGGTTCAATACGATGTCTACCGGCGTTCCGTCTTCCAGGAACGGCATATCTTCGTCACGAACAATCCGGGCAACAACCCCTTTGTTACCGTGACGCCCGGCCATCTTATCACCTACTTTTAGCTTACGCTTCTTCGCAATATATACTTTCGCCAGTTTAACGATACCTGCCGGTAGTTCATCGCCTACCTCCAGGGTAAAGCGCTCCCGTTTAAAGCGGCCGGTAATCTCGTTCCGACGGGTATTATAATTCTTAATCAATTTGACAATTAACTGGTTGATGTGGTAATCGTCGGTCCAGCCTTCAATAACCAAGTCACCCAGCAGGTTAACTTCTTCCGGCACGGAGTAGCTGCTCTCGTCTCGGTACGGGTTACGATCGGGGAAGAGATTATCGGTAATGTTTTTCCGGCTGAACTTCACGCCTTTGCTCATTACCTCGTCGCCAAACTTGTGCTTCACACCCTGACTGGTTTTGCCTTCCAGCAATGTTACCAACTTCTCAACCATGCGATCCCGGAAGCCATTCAGTTCGCGGCTGTAGCGCTTCATGAGGACTTTGATTTCCTCTTTATGCTTACCACGGTCTTCCTTCGACGGACGAGAGAACAATTTGGTATCGATAACAACACCTTTCAGCGAGGGTGGGGCCTTCTTGGAAGCATCCTTCACATCGCCAGCCTTGTCACCAAAGATGGCACGGAGCAGTTTTTCTTCCGGAGTCGGGTCGCTCTCTCCTTTTGGTGTAATCTTACCAATCAGAATGTCGCCTTCCTTCACTTCCGTACCTACCCGTACAATACCACTTTCGTCCAGGTTACGAACCGTTTCTTCACTTACGTTCGGGATTTCGGATGTTAATTCTTCCTCGCCCCGCTTCGTATCACGAACTTCCAGTTCAAACTCTTCAATGTGGATGGACGTAAAGATGTCTTCGCGTACGACACGCTCCGAGATTACGATGGCATCCTCGAAGTTATAACCCTGCCATGGCATGAAGGCCACTTTCATGTTACGACCGAGAGCCAGTTCTCCTTTCTCTGTAGCGTAGCCCTCGCACAATACCTCACCTTTCTTAACCTTCTGGTTTTTCAGCACAATTGGCTTCAGGTTAATACAGGTATCCTGGTTAGTGCGACGGAATTTAATCAGGTTGTAGGTCTTCAGATCTTCATCGAAGCTTACAATCCGCTGGTCTTCCTCAAGATCGTACCGAACCACAATCTTGGTCGAATCAACAAACTCGATAACACCATCGGCTTCGGCGACGATCAGGGCGCGTGAGTCTACGGCTACACGACCTTCCAGACCGGTTCCAACAATGGGAGCCTGCGGACGAAGCAGTGGTACTGCCTGACGTTGCATGTTTGAACCCATCAACGCGCGGTTGGCATCATCGTGCTCCAGAAACGGAATCAGCGACGCGGCCACCGATACAATCTGGTTCGGCGCAATGTCCATAAACGACACGTTACCCGGCTCGGCCATCGGGAAGTCACCCTCAAAGCGAGCTTTCAAACGGTCAACGCTGAAGTTACCTGAATCATCGACACCCGAGTTTGCCTGGGCAATGTAGTGCGCATCTTCTTCTTCAGCGGTCAAGTACATCACCGGCTTCTCTATTGCTACCTTACCATTTTCAATAACCCGGTATGGTGTTTCAATAAAGCCCATGCTGTTTACTTTAGCGTAAACGCAGAGCGATGAAATCAGACCAATGTTCGGACCTTCCGGCGTTTCGATGGTACACAGACGACCATAATGCGTGTAGTGTACGTCACGAACTTCAAAACCGGCACGCTCCCGCGACAGACCACCTGGCCCAAGTGCCGACATACGACGCTTGTGGGTGATCTCGGCCAGCGGGTTGGTCTGGTCCATAAACTGCGACAGCTGGTTGGTACCGAAGAACGAGTTGATTACCGAAGACAGTGTCCGGGCATTGATCAGATCAACCGGTTTAAAGTCTTCGTTATCCCGCACGTTCATCCGCTCCTTAATAGTCCGGGCCATACGGGCCAGACCAACCCCAAACTGCGCGTATAACTGTTCACCCACCGTCCGGACACGCCGGTTGCTTAGGTGGTCAATATCATCGACAACCGCCTTGGAGTTAATCAGCCCAATCAGGTACTTCACAATCGACACAATGTCGTCTGTGGTCAATACCTTCGTATCGGCGGCAACTTCCAGACCTAATTTCTTATTAATCCGGTACCGGCCTACATCCCCCAAGTCATAGCGCTTATCGCTGAAGAACAGGTTCTGGATGATTTCACGAGCGGTTTGCTCGTCCGGCGCTTCCGTGTTCCGGAGCTGACGGTAAATCTGCTCTACCGCTTCCTTCTCCGAGTTGGAGCTATCTTTCTGAAGTGTATTATAAATGATGTTATAGTCAGATACATTCATATCCTCCTTATGCAGGATGATTGACTTCTGACCAGAGTCCATAATAACATCAATATCATCAACCGAGATGACGGAGTCACGCTCCAGCAGAACTTCATTCCGGCTGATAGATACCACTTCACCCGTATCTTCGTCTACGAAGTCCTCTGTCCAGGTACGCAGCACCCGTGCAGCCAACCGACGGCCAATGGCCTTCTTTAGGTTAGCGGGGGTAGCCGGAAGTTCCTCTGACAAACCAAACAGGTCCAGAATTTCCTTATCTGAGCCAAAACCAATGGCCCGCAGCAGCGTAGTTACCGGGAATTTCTTCTTCCGGTCGATGTACGCATACATGACGTTATTTACGTCAGTAGAAAACTCAATCCAGGATCCTTTAAAAGGAATAATACGAGCAGAGTACAACTTGGTACCGTTGGTATGCTTACTCATCGAGAAGAACACCCCCGGAGACCGGTGCAATTGCGAAACAATTACCCGCTCGGCTCCGTTAATGACGAAAGAGCCTTTTTCGGTCATATAAGGGATATTCCCTAAAAAGACCTCCTGCTCAATCGTTTCAAAGTCTTCGTTGTCCGGGTCATTGCATGACAGGCGTAACTTAGCTTTGAGCGGCACAGAATACGTTAAGCCCCGGTCAATACATTCGTCGACCGAGTACTTAGGCGGATCAACAGAATAATCAATGAACTCCAGCACGAAATTCTCGCGGGAGTCAGAGATAGGAAAGTTTTCCTGAAACACTTTAAACAGACCTTCCTGTGAACGGTGGTCTGATGGGGTGTCAAGCTGGAAAAAATCTTTGAACGATCTGACTTGAACATCCAGAAAATCCGGATATTCGATCACTGGCTGAATCGTCGCAAAATTTTTGCGCATGTTATTAGTGTTTGCGTTGTTAGCCAAAGCTGTCTGCATTTAGTTGAGTGGTCGATTAGAAGAGCGTCCGTACTTAGGCTTTACGGAGAACACCGTTTTCCGTAAATAAGTTTATTCCCGAGGCCTCAACAATAAAAGTCTCCAAACAGGAAAAGACCTGGCGAAAGCCAGGCCTACCCTGCTTGGAGCAATGTATCCAGGAGCGATGCTTACTTAACTTCTACTTCAGCACCAGCTTCTTCCAGCTGCTTTCTCAGCGCTTCTGCTTCGTCTTTAGCAACGCCTTCTTTCACTGGCTTCGGCGCACCGTCAACCAGTTCTTTCGCTTCCTTCAGACCCAGACCAGTCAGGTCTTTAACCAGCTTCACAACAGCCAGTTTACCTGCACCTGGGCTTTTCAGGATAACGTCGAAAGAAGTTTTCTCGGGAGCTGCAGCTGCGGCTTCGCCACCTCCGCCACCACCGGCTACCATTACAGGAGCTGCGGCTGCCGGCTCGATGCCATACTCATCCTTCAGGATAGCAGCCAGTTCGTTAACTTCTTTTACCGTCAGGCTTACAAGCTGCTCAGCGAACGCTTTTAAATCTGCCATTTTTGTATTCTTGATTAGGTTGTGATACGATTGATTAAATATGTTTTTCGGATGCAGCGATTAGGCCGCTTCTTCACGCTCCGACAGCGTCTTTAATATACCGGCCAGTTTATTGCCACCACTCTGCAGACCAGAAATAACATTTTTGGCTGGAGATTGCAGCAGACCGATGATGTCACCGATTAGTTCGTTTTTGCTCTTCAGTGTTGCGAGCGTTTCGAGTTGATCAGCGCCAATAAATAAGCTATAGTCTACAGAGGCACCTTTCAGTTCCAGTTTTTTATTTACCTGCTTACGGTAATCTTTAATCAACTGAGCTGCTGCCTTACCTGATTCCGGGTGAAACATAACGCCGGAGAAACCCTTCAGAACGCTGTCGTTGAACGGAGCGTAATCGGTGTCCAAAGACTCCAGAGCTTTTTTGATCAGTGTATTTTTTACAACACGATATTCAATACCCCGTTCAAAGCACATTCTACGGAGCTTGTTTACCTCATCAACAGACATGCCGCTGGCATCTGTGATATAGAAGTACGGAGTCGTCTGAAACTTCTGACTCAGTTCTTCAATAATAGCCGCTTTTTCCTCCCTTGTCATAATTATAATCCCGCAACGGTAGCTTTGTCGATGTCTACACTTGGACTCATCGTACTAGACAGATGAATCGACCTCACATACGTACCCTTTGCCGAAGAAGGCTTCAGGCGCAGCAGAGTAGAAATAACTTCCTGGGCGTTCTCAGCCAGTTTGTCCGGAGTAAATGAAACCTTGCCAACACTGGTATGAATAATACCAAATTTGTCAACTTTGAAGTCAATCTTACCTGCTTTTACTTCGCGGACAGCGTTTCCTACTTCCAGCGTTACGGTACCCGACTTAGGGTTAGGCATCAGACCACGAGGACCCAAAATACGACCCAGCTTACCAACTTTGGCCATGACGTTCGGCATCGTGATGATGACGTCAACGTCAGTCCAGCCCTGTTCGATCTTCTGAATGTAATCGTCAAGTCCCACGTAATCAGCACCCGCTTCTTTCGCTTCGTTCTCTTTGTCCGGCGTACACAGCACCAGCACTCGTACCTGTTTACCAGTACCATGCGGCAATGTGGCAACCCCACGAACCATCTGGTCCGCTTTGCGGGGATCAACGCCCAGCCGGACATCGATATCTACGGAGGCATCGAACTTGGTGTACGAAATCTCTTTCAGGATTTCGGCCGCCTGCTGCAGAGAGTATTCCTTCGCTGCATCAAATTTCGATTGAGCTTCCTTTTGTTTCTTAGTTAACTTTGCCATTTCTTTTTAATGCTATCGGCAAGCTGCTTATTGGTTATCCCAGGGTGCTGTGCCAGACACTGTAATACCCATACTCCGGGCCGTACCGGCCACCATCTTCATCGCCGACTCAACCGTGAAGGCGTTCAAATCCGGCATTTTCGTTTCTGCGATTGTGCGAACCTGATCCCACGTTACTGAGCCAACTTTGTTCCGGTTGGGCTGCGCTGAACCACCTTTCAGCTTAGCCGCTTCCATCAGCATAATTGGTGCAGGAGGTGTTTTGATTACAAAATCAAAAGACTTGTCTTTGTAATAGGTAATCAGCACCGGCAGCACCATTCCCATCTTGTCCTGCGTCCGTCCGTTGAACTGCTTGCAGAATTCCATGATATTCAAACCCTTGGAACCCAGCGCCGGACCGATCGGAGGAGACGGGTTTGCCTGTCCGCCTTTCACCTGCAGCTTTACGTAGCCAGCTACTTCTTTTGCCATTGTTTTCCTTTGTTGCTTCAGTCTAACCAGTCACCGCGTCTTCAATGGGAAGCAAAAACAACAGGACCTCTCAACCAAATGTGCATCAACTCTCTTTTTCTACTTGTGCGTAACTCAGCTCTACCGGTGTATTCCGACCAAATATTTTTACGACGACGTTTAACTTCTTCCGTTCGTCGAACACTTCCTCAACCGTACCGATGAACCCACTGAATGGTCCATCCACTACTTTTACCGACTCACCTTTTATGTAAGACAGCGAGGGAGAAGCCGCTTCCTGCGTTTCTTCGTCTACCTTACCTAAAATCCGGTTAACCTCAGCCTGACGCAGTGGAACCGGAATTTTAGAATTGCCACTGGTGTTACCCAGAAAGCCCAAAACGCCTGGCATGCTGGTAATCAGGTGCAGCGCTTCGCCATTAGACAGATCAGCCGAAACCAGAATGTACCCTGGGAAGAAGGTTTTTTCCCGAACACGCTTCTTACCGTTGCGCATTTCGTACACCTTTTCCGAAGGAATCAACACCTGTGTTATTACTTCGCCTAGGCCCTGTCTCATGATTTCGTTGTCCAGGTAAGATTTGATCTTCTTTTCCTGCCCGGCAACTGCCCGAATCACATACCAGTTTATACCACTGCTCATCGCTACTTGCTAAAACTACCCTTATCAGAAAGACTGATAGAAGGCGTTTAATCCGTTTTCAAATAAGAAATCAATTAACCCGACTAAAAGCGCAAAAATCAGCGACGCTACCAGCACCAGCGTAGAACTGGACTGAAGATCAGTGAATTTAGGCCAAGTCACGTTGTGCTGAACTTCCTCCCAGGAGTGCTTCAGAAACGAGGTTACCTTGTCCATGTGTTAAGGAGATTGGCACGGGTGGAGAGATTCGAACTCCCATCAACGGTTTTGGAGACCGCTATTCTACCCTTGAACTACACCCGTAATTGTTGGTATTCTTAAAACTTTGCAGCCCGTAACTGGTTCGTGAGAGCCGTTCGGGCTGCAAAGATACGAAATATCTAGATAAAACAAATGCATTCCCGTGAAGAAATGCATTTGTTTTCAGCTATTTACTTAGTCGAGAATCTCCGTTACCTGACCGGCACCTACGGTACGGCCACCTTCGCGGATAGCGAAACGAAGACCTTTCTCCATAGCGATTTTGTTAATCAAGGTTACTTCGATGGTGATGTTATCACCAGGCATAACCATCTCAACGTTGGCCGGCAGGGTAATTTCGCCCGTAACGTCCGTGGTACGGAAGTAGAACTGCGGACGATATTTGTTAAAGAACGGCGTGTGACGGCCACCTTCTTCCTTCGACAGTACGTAAACCTCAGCCTTAAATTTGGCGTGCGGAGTCACCGAGCCCGGCTTACAGATTACCATACCACGACGAATATCCGTTTTTTCAATACCGCGGAGTAACAGACCCACGTTGTCACCGGCTTCGCCACGGTCCAGAATCTTCCGGAACATTTCAACACCCGTTACAACTGACTTCAGGTTTTCTGCACCCATACCCAGGATTTCTACTGGATCACCTGAGTTGATAACGCCACGCTCAATACGGCCGGTAGCAACCGTACCACGACCCGTAATTGAGAACACGTCTTCTACCGGCATCAGGAACGGCAGGTCAGTCTGACGGGGAGGCAGCGGAATAAAGCTATCAACAGCATCCATCAGCTCTTCGATAGTTGATACCCACTTAGCATCGCCATTCAGACCACCCAGCGCAGAGCCTTGGATAACCGGAATATTGTCGCCATCGAAATCATAGAAGCTCAACAGTTCGCGGATTTCCATTTCCACCAGTTCCAGCAGCTCCGGATCGTCCACCATGTCAACTTTGTTCATGAAGACTACCAACTGAGGTACACCTACCTGACGAGCCAGCAGGATGTGCTCACGAGTCTGGGGCATCGGACCATCAGTAGCCGCTACTACCAGAATAGCACCGTCCATCTGAGCCGCACCCGTAACCATGTTCTTCACATAGTCAGCGTGACCCGGACAGTCAACGTGTGCATAGTGACGGTTAGCCGTCTGATATTCTACGTGAGAGGTATTGATGGTAATACCACGCTCTTTTTCTTCAGGGGCGTTGTCAATAGAAGAGAAGTCTCTTTTCTCGGCCAGACCCTTTTCGGCCAGCACTTTTGTAATGGCAGCCGTCAACGTCGTTTTACCGTGGTCAACGTGACCGATCGTACCGATGTTTACGTGCGGTTTTGAACGGTCAAAAGTTTCTTTTGCCATGTTTAAAAAACGCTTAAGTGAACTGTTATTGGTTTTTGGATGAATTTGCCTATTATGAAGAAAGTGCCCACAGGGACACTTATCTGTAAAGCCGGGTCACCCTGGACATCCTTATCAGTTTGACGGCTTGGAGCCTTCTATCGGATTTGAACCGACGACCTCTTCCTTACCAAGGAAGTGCTCTACCACTGAGCTAAGAAGGCTTGTTTGTAATGACTAATGAACAATGCAGAATGAATATGATTTTTCATTATTCATTGTACATCATTCATTGCTCCGAGTGAAAACGAATCGAACTACGAGCCGTCACACTCTTGAGCGGGAGACGAGTCTCGAACCCGCGACCTGCAGCTTGGAAGGCTGCCGCTCTACCAACTGAGCTACTCCCGCTTTTAGAGCCAGTAGTTAACAATATCCAGCGAGCAAAAATGCCAACTGAGAACTGCTGACTGCAGACTTTTGTGGGGAGTGGAGGATTCGAACCTCCGAAGGCATACGCCAGCAGATTTACAGTCTGATCCATTTGGCCACTCTGGAAACTCCCCGAAAAATAACCTGTTAAAGAACGCTTTTGGGCTGCTCACCCATTTGGAGTTGCAAAATTACACTGTTTTGACTTCTTGTCAACATCTTGCCGAAATTATTTCCTGACATTTACACAAAAAGCGACCGCTCTCTCCGGAGAAGCGGTCGCTTTTTGTACTATATCTTTCTGTATCAAAGGCCTATCCCAAAGCTGATAGCTCTTACATCCGGACCGAACCCAGGCTTGAACAGGGGATTTAAATCGTACTTCACGAAGAAGTTTGTTTTGGCAATACCAAGATGAGCGATCAAACCATACCGGAAGTTGTTCAGGTGAAAGTTTGAGTGATTACGCTCTCTATTGTTATTAAGCTCCTTTATCTTCGTATAGCTATCGATCCGATAACCTCCGTAAACACCAGCACCCAGATGAAAGAGCTTACGACCGCTGGTGTTGTAGAAGGTGACGCGTGGCACAAATGGGATGTTAATGGTAGCTACCGTCAGCTTGCTTTTCTTCAGGTCGCGGCCGGCATCCAAAAAGGCCACTCCAGTCGGTGTCTTCACGGCAATATTGTCCTGCTCGAACATAAAGTTATTCCAGGAGACTTCCAGCGCATAATATAGTCGGAGCGAGGCTGTTTTGCCTTTAGCAATCGTTGGCATCTGCCCAACCCCCAGGCTAACGTACCGCGAGCCTATTGGCCGTAGTTCATACGTTTCGGAAGAGTATGCTTGACTTGACGTTTTTTGTATTAATCCATTTAACCCGATACCAACTCCTTCTATACTAAGATTCCAGTTATTACGCCGACGGCGCTCCTGGTTCCGGCGGTACTCCCGATCTGAGTCGTCACCTTCCTTATTTTCGTCGTTCTTCTCAACTTTACTTTGCTTGTCGCGGTCCTTTACCGTCACGGTAACTTTGCCGTCTTTTCGGGTCACGACAATTACTGTGTCGCGCAGGTAACGCTGAGTGCTTTTTTCATTAATCACTAAATATTTTTCCCCACTACTGGTGCTGTCCAGCATCAAGCCCATGTCAGAAACGAGTTTGTTAAGGTCGTATTTAGCGAGTTGGCTAATTCCATTTTTGTCGTCGGAATGGATAACCAAACGGGTTTTATTGCCAAACAGAATAACCAGCGAGTCAGCCGGTGTATCGTTAGGCGCTGCGGCTGTCCAGCGGCTCATCAGGAGCATTAATGCAATGGTGAGGATAGATTTCATGGTACTATTTTTCTTCTGCATGTTTCTTAAAAGCATTCGACCGAATGTTCTCGTAGGAATCAGAAATTTTTTCCCGGCCTTCATCTACTGTTTTAGAGGCTTTAGCCAGCAGGTTGCCTGGCTGTACTCCAACTTCCTGCCAATCGATAGGTTCGCCTTCTCTCAGGTTGTTTAGCTGCCGGAGAATACGGCCCATTTTGGTCCGTTTCTTTTTATTGCTCTGCTCAGTACCTTCGCTCTGGTGGTCTCCTTCGTCATAGGCTTTACCTGACATTTCCTGAGGAGGGGCAAGCTGTACAATCAGCGTTTTTTCCTCTGTAGAAAGCACCACAGGCGCTACTGCTTTTTCCTGCACCGGAACGGCCCTAGCCACAACCACAGGTTCTGCTTCTGTACTGTTCGTATTCTTGCCGGCTAACTCCTCTGCTGGTTTGACTGCCTCAGCCGTTGCGCTTGTCAAATCAGCCGATGGCTGAGCCAGACCGCCTGTCTTCTTACCTGCCTTTTTGTCTACAGAAGCAATTACCGGCTCATTTGCCTGCTCCTTTGCAGCCGGATACGCGTTATCGTCCGGCTGCGGTTGTGTTATCTGGGGCTGAACTTTTCCTGCCTGTTTGGCTATGCCTGCCTTCAGCGTTATATCTAGGTTGGTCTGCCAAAGCCACCAACCGGTCAACCCTACCAGAAGCAGGCAGGCTGCGGCTGAAGCATACCACCACATGGCAACGGGGCGTTTTTTATAACCCTGGCGTTCCTGTAGCCTTGCCCAGGCATCGGCACTGGGTTTTAGGGATGCCTGTTTCAGCTGTCGGCCAAACAAATCATCGATGGGATGTTTTTGCATATTGGCTGTTGTTTACACGTACCTGGTCTTCTATTTTCTTTACATTTTGCTGCAGTAACGCTCTTGCCCGGTGTAACTGAGACTTAGATGTACTTTCGGTAATACCCAGCATTTCAGCGATTTCGGCGTGGCTGTATCCTTCGATGGCATACAGGTTAAAAACAGTCCGGTAGCCATCGGGTAGCTGGCTCACCAACCGTAGCAACTCTTCTGCATGTAATGCTTCATCAGCCCATTGGTAGTCGGGCTCTTCGATTGAATCATCTATGGAAACCTCCTGTCGCCAGGCTTTCGTCCGGCGGAGGTACATCAGTGACTCGGTCACCATAATGCGCCGAATCCACCCTTCCAGGCTACCATCTTCCCGAAACTGTTGGATTTTCTCAAATACCCTCATAAAGCCATCGATCATTACCTCCTCTGCATCAGCCCGATTCGCTACGTAGCGGGCACAAACAGCTAGCATCCGGGCAGCGTACTTATCGTACATTACCTTCTGCGCCCGGCTTTCGCCTTGCTGAAGTGCTTTCACTAATTGACTTTCGGTTGTAAAGAATGGTAGAATTCGCATCATGCCTGCGTGCTAATCAACTACAAGATGATAGTTCATGCCTGTAAGGTTGCATCACTCTAAAAAAATTTCAACATCAAAGGTAAAATGAAAGGGGCACTAAGGCCCCTTTATTGTAACGTACTCTAAAACAGACCGTTTAGCTAAGACATAGCTCGCTTAACCCGACTGATAATAGCAAGCCGCTGTTCATGCTCTTTTTTACTGTTCCGATACCACAGATAAGAAATAGCCGCTACCATTAGGTAAGGTACAGCTAACAGGTACAGAATACCTGTATTCAAGTTTGAGGCCACAACGCTACGGCCGTTACTGACCGTACTTTCTACCGAGCCTCGGCACATAGCGCACTGCGCCATCAGTTCCGGCGCGGCAAATATCAGTATAGTAATCACAATAATTAGCTTCCGACCCTTCATACCCAATTCGTTTAATGCATGTAATAAGGCTTAATCATCAGGTAAACAACCACGCCAGTGATGCTCACATAAAGCCAGATAGGATATGCCCATTTGACCACCTGCCGGTGCTGTTGGTGCTGACCTGATAAGGCAAAGTACAATGCCCGCAACACAAACCAAACCACCAATACCGATAAAACAATGTGAGAAATCAGCAGAAAGTAATACACCGGCCGAATCCAGCCTTCTCCACCAAATGCCGTTGACTCATTGGCGAGGTGGTATAAAACATAAGTAATTAGAAAAACCGAGCCCAGGGTAAATGCTGAAAGCATAGCCAGTCGGTGAGCCGATACATTTTTCTGCCGGATGAAATACAAGCCCGCAATTAATAAAATTGCGGTCAAGGAGTTGATGATACCATTTATGTGTGGCAGATAGGTTGTCCAATTCCCTAAATCCACTTTTTGCCGAACCCCTAACAAAACTGCTACTGTAATCGGTATAACAGCAGCCAGGATGTTAATAAGTTGATTTGCCTTTTTTTGTTTATTGATTAAAACCGTTTCCATGGTGGGTTATTGATTACGGTACATATCCAATAAAACGCGGATTTCCAATACCAGGCGGTCTACATCCTCGGGATCTGTGCCATTATAAAACCCTCTGATATAGCCTTCCTTATCTACCAATACCAACTTTTCGCTATGAATAAAAGTTTCATCCGGTTTACCATAACTTACACCATGATCAACAACGGGTAAAAAGTAACCCCGCTGCGCCAATTGGTAAATTTGTGCCTTATCACCGGTTAGAAAATACCACTTGCCAGGAATAGCTTCATACTTTCGGGCATAGGTTTGTAGCTTCTCTGGACTATCATGCTCTGGATCAACGGAAAAAGATAGTAACATCAGATTCGGATCATCCCGAAAGATATCCTGTACCCGGGTGAGTTGAGAGGATAATTTAGGACAAATGGTGCCGCAGCGTGTGAAGAAAAAATCCGCAATGTGAATCTTACCTTTCACAACGGATGCATCAACCTGTTTTCCGGTTTGATCGGTGAGACGGAAGCCAGGTACTGTATGAAAGACCGTATCCATCACTTCTTCTCCTTTTGGATTAACCTGCTTCTGCATGAGCGGTTCGCCCGTAGTCGAATCAATGCGGGGGATATATTTAGGCAGCGTGAAATGATTGCGGCCAAAAAGCTTCAGAAAAATAAACAGTAAAGCCGGGACCAGCAGTACAAGCAGCAGCGTCCCGGCTTTCCAAGATTTAAACATAATTACCTAAGTCCAAATATACTGCCGCCTTCCACGAGCAAGGCTACCAATAGCCAGACAACAAAAATACAAGGCAGCAAAATTGACCAGATCAAACTTTTTACCTCGTGCTTCAGGTGCATGAACTCACCTACGATATAAAATGCCTTCACAATTGTCATTCCGCAGAAAATTGCGATTCGCAATGTATTAGCAGGCATAGTAAAGGCGATGAGGAATTCAAGAGCCGTTATACCAGCTAATATCCAGAAGGTCCGCCAGATAATGGCGGTTTGCGGAGGAGTTACATCCGTTCCGCTATGATTATCAAATTCAGGATTATGATGACCAGCCATAGTAATTTATTCTTTTTAACTTATACCAGATAAAAGAATGTAAAGACGAAAACCCAAACCAGATCGACGAAGTGCCAGTATAAACCTACCTTCTCAACCATCTCGTAATGACCCCGACGATCATAAAGACCCGTAGCGGTACGATAAAAGATCAAGATATTAAGCACTACCCCACTCAATACGTGTGTTCCGTGGAAACCTGTAATAAAGAAGAAGAGGTCCGCAAAGGCGGGAGGTCCATATTGGTTCTCTATCAGATTAGCCCCAAAGATAGTCCGCTGAATCCACTCACCACCCACCAGTTCCCGTATGATTGTCCCCTGGTCTGTTCCATGAATAAAGTGTGACCATTCCCAAGCTTGACTACCTAGAAAAGTAAGCCCTCCCAGGATGGTCCAAAGCATGTATTTTTCTACATCTGCACGGTCCCTGCGGTGACCAGCCTCAACGGCTAATACCATTGTTACGCTACTAAAGATCAGGATGAAGGTCATTAAACCGACAAAGACCAGTGGTAGATCAACTCCATGAAAAAAAGGAACTGAATTATATACCTTCTCAGGAATTGGCCAGTAAAGATTGGAGAACTGAAATACTTCCCCGTGAATGGCAGGATCCCAGGCCGGGTAGCTGAATCGAATTAATCCATACGTAACAAGCAGGGCCGAGAAGGTGAACGTATCTGAGATGAGGAAAAACCACATCATCAGCTTGCCGTAGCTGGCGTTCATCGGCTCAACACCGCCCATCCAGGTCTTTTTGTCGAATGTCGTTGTTGCGTCAGTCGTTGCAGTAGCCGCCATGCGTCAGAGTCTAATTATCAATGAAAATAAACTAAGAAGAAAAACAAATACAACCAGAGAATGTCCAGGAAATGCCAGTAAGTCGAGCAAATTTCAATCTGCTCCAGGCTTTTTGCATGTACCTTCAGCCGAAACGTCGCCCTTAATGCAAACAGCAGAACAAAAAGTCCGGTGATCAGGTGAAAGGCATGCAGGCCCGTAAACACATACATAAAAGAGCCGGCCGGATTTCCTACGAAATATACATCCTGATCAACCAGGTTTTTCCAACCCTCAAATTGCATGACCAGAAAGGCAATTCCGAATGCAAAAGTAACAGATATTGCTATTTTCAGACTGGTAAAGTTATCTTTTTTTGCAGCCAGAAGGGCCCAATGCATGGTAAGGCTACTAATTACTAACACTATGGTACTATAACTGAATACAAGAGGTATATCATATTCCAGCCAGTTGCCTTCTGCACGACGCACCAGATAAGCACTGGTCATGGCCGCAAAAAGCATAAGAATACTAACAATAAACAACCACAAAATAAACTTGCGTGGGTTCATTGAAAGCGTTTCTTCCGGCTCTTCCTGTACCCACTTCACGCTTTCTACGTCTTCTTTCATACGTTATATCTTGTCTAAAACGTAAGCAATTTGAACTATCGGCAGATAAATAAAGGAGCCAAACATTAATCGTAAGGCTGCTTTGTCACTGCCATTTTTTACTAACTGATAGTTAAGATAAAGGAAAACAATACCGCTGATCGTTGCGATCCATGCGGCTACCAGCCCAGTCAGGCCCAACTGGGTGGGTAAAATGCTCAGCGGCAGCAGAACCATTGTGAAAAGCATCACCAGAAGTGCTGTCTCTAGGGATTTTGTATTGTTCAATGGCAACAGGCGAAAGCCCGCCTTCTTGTAGTCTTCATCCAATACCCAGGCAATAGCCCAAAAATGCGGAAACTGCCAGACAAATTGAATAGCAAAGATTATCAGGGCTTCCAAGGTGATAAGGCCACTGGAGGCCACCCAGCCAATCAACGGCGGTAAGCCACCAGGTATGGCCCCTACAAACACAGCAATGGGGCCCACGCGCTTCAGCGGTGTATAGACATAACCGTAGAGGATGTAAGAGAAAAATGAAATAGCGGCCGTAAGCGGATTAAAGTAAACAGTCTGGATGGTCAGTCCAAAGAATAGCAGAGCCGCAATAAAAATCTGAGCATTTTTTTTACTGAGTCGGCCTGATGGTAACGGGCGAGTACCGGTTCTTTTCATGAGCTTATCTAGCTCTACCTCCAGCACCTGGTTCGTTGCGTTAGCCGCCCCTGTGATTAAGAGACCGCTAATGGTAAAAAGCAAAACTTTACCAAAGTCATAAGGTTTCTGAGCCGCCAACAGATACCCTATTGCTCCTGAAAAGCCAACAATTACAGAGAGCCGAAGCTTCAGCAGCTCAACATAAGCCTTTAACTTAGCTCTCCACTCTATCTGCGCTGATTCAACTCGCTCCTCTACCATAATCATACCTAAACCGCTTCTCCAGATTCGATGACTGTATATCTCTTTATGGGAAATACACTTTCTTTATTGAGTAACAAAAGCAACACAAATTGGATTCCCAGTGCGACAATAGCCAGCGTTAAATGGACGGGCTGCAGGAAAGCGGGAATGGCAAAGTAAGCCATGGTAGCTCCTGTAATAATTTCCACCCCCAACAATACAATTACCCAGTTTGCCAGGGTGGTGATTAATCCAGATGCCGGGCCCTGACGTTTAAACCTAATGAGCCAGTAGAGCTGAGCACTAAAAACCAGAATAGAAAATGACCGGTGGATATAAAAGCTTAAGCCCAGGTTTTCTATCCAGAGTCTTCTGGCCAGGTCACCTATTTGTCCGCCGATATGATCAACGGCTTCACGAACCTGGGTTCCCAGCAATACCTGTAGTAAAAGCAGTAGCGTACTGATAATCAACCATCGATTTAAACCTGCTTTGTTCTGTACCTGACCAGTTTCAATATGTACTGCATACGTACGGGCTGTAACATAGAGCAGGATACCTACAATGACTATTGCCAGCAACATATGCAGGGTAATAATCCAGGGAGTTAATACACTGGAGACTACCACAGCACCCAGCCAGCCTTGTACACCGACTAGAAAAAAGGCAAGAAAACTAAAGGCAGTAACCGCAGGATCGAGTTTTCGGTAGCGTAAAGACGCTAAAAAGGTGAGGAAGATAATAAAACCCGTAAAGACACCTAGCAGGCGATTCAGGTACTCCGTCCACGTTTTTACTACATTGAACGAAGTATTGGCATATCCGCGGTGACCGTAAATTTCCTGATAATTAGCAGGTAGTTGGGATATGTCGGTTGGGGGTATCCATTGTCCGAAACACTTCGGCCAGTCCGGACAACCCATTCCGGAGCCGGTGCTCCTGACTATTCCACCCACCAGGATCAGCAGGTAAATAATGATAACAGTCAGAAGCGCCAGTCTCCGAAATAGACGGTCACTGTTATTAATGAGGTTGTTTGAATTGGTCATTGAAGTTTTGAGCCTCAATCTCTTTCTCCAAAGCAATCATATCGTTCTCATGCGGAAGGTTTGATTCAGGAGTTTGAGAATAGGGCACGTTTTGAGGAATAAAATCCTCTTTTGCACCAGGCTTGCTATAATCATATGGCCAGCGGTATACCGCAGGGATTTCGCCTGGCCAGTTACCATGACCCGGATGTATTGGGGTAGTCCACTCCAGCGTATTTGATTTCCACGGGTTCTGAGGAGCACGACGACCTCTGAACATACTGTAGATAAAGTTGAACAGGAACAGGAACTGAGCCGCAAAAGTGATGATAGCGGCAATGGTCACGAAGCTGTTCAAATCACTGAATATATTCTTAGTAAACTCGTAGCTGGTGAATGCATAGTACCGGCGCGGGAAACCAGCGATGCCAATGTAGTGCATAGGGAAGAACACCATGTATATACCAATGAAGGTAAACCAGAAGTGAATATACCCCAGCTTTTCGTTCAGCATTCGTCCAAACATTTTAGGGAACCACTGGTAAACACCTGCTAACAGACCAAACGCAGATGAGGCTCCCATTACCAGGTGGAAGTGAGCTACTACAAAATAGGTATCATGCAGTTGGATGTCCAGCGCGCTGTTACCTAAAATGATACCTGTTACACCCCCAGAGATAAAGAATGACACCAACCCGATTGAAAAGAGCATGGCTGGCGTAAACCGAAGATTACCTCTCCAAAGCGTTGTAATATAATTAAACGCTTTTACCGCTGATGGCACCGCAATAATAAGTGTCAGGAACATAAAGATTGACCCGAGGAATGGGTTCATGCCTGTCACAAACATATGGTGCGCCCATACGATAAAGGCCAGAAACGCGATACCCAGCATGGAGGCAATCATGGCGCGATAGCCGAAGATTGGCTTCCGTGAGTTAACCGCGATAATCTCTGAGGTAATACCCAGTGCCGGCAACATCACAATGTATACTTCCGGGTGACCCAGGAACCAGAAAAGGTGCTGGAACAGAATTGGGCTTCCGCCTACGTTCGGCAGTGCTTCGCCATTAATATAAATCTCAGATAAATAGAAACTGGTACCAAAGCTCCGGTCAAAAATCAGCAGCAATGCAGCAGATAATAGTACCGGAAACGAAATAAGTCCCAATACAGCAGTCAGGAAAAAGGCCCAGATTGTCAGCGGTAATTTGCTGAATGACATACCACGGGTCCTTAAGTTGATCACCGTAGTAATGTAGTTGATACCACCTAACAACTGCGACACAATGAACAAAGCCATACTTACCAGCCAAAGTGTCATACCAGCTTCAGAACCTGGGTGAGCCTGAGGCAATGCACTTAACGGCGGATAAATAACCCATCCCCCTGCGGCAGGCCCCGTCTCCAAAAACATAGAGAAGAACATAATGACACTGGCTATAAAAAAGAACCAGTATGACAGCATATTTAGGAAACCAGATGCCATATCGCGAGCACCCACCTGAAGCGGAATCAGGAAGTTACTGAAGGTTCCGCTCAAACCGGCTGTAAGTACGAAGAATACCATAATGGTACCATGCATCGTAACCAAAGCCAGATAAAAATCAGGGTCTAGATTACCAGTTTCGTTAATCCAGTTACCCAGAATTGGCCGTAAAAACTCCAGCTTAATTCCTGGGAAGCCAAGTTGAAGCCGGAAAATTACGGAGAAGCTAATACCGATTACTGCCCAGAAAATACCCGTGATGAGGTATTGCTTAGCGATTGTCTTATGGTCTTCCGAGAAGATATACTTTCTCCAGAAACTATCCGGCTCATGATGCTCATGCTCTTCAACATGCACCGAGCCCGTTAAATTAGTCTCTACAGTTGCCATATAGTGTGTCTGTTTATCCGTTCGTTCAGGTTAATTAGCGTAAAGAGGCACTTGCGGCAGCCCCACCACCTTCTTCCGTTGTAGCAGCTGTTGTATTTTCAGTTGGAGCCGCTCCCTGCAAATACTTCGCTGCTTTAGCTTTCAAGTTGTCCGGAATACGGGAAGCATACTCCGGAAACGTACTTAACAAAGGCTTCTGCTCAGATACCCATTTGTTGTATGACTCCTCATCTTCAACGATCAGGCGAATGCGCATAGAGAAGTGACCACGACCACAAACCTCCGTACAGGCAATTTCGTACGTAAAATCCTGGTTATTGAGCAGGTTCTTCATTTCGTCCGTTGTCTTATCAGCAACGAACCAGAAACGGGTCGGCATACCCGGAACAGCATCCATTTTTACCCGCAAATGCGGAATGAATACACTGTGTAGTACATCACGCGCCCGGATCTTCAGCAAGACCGGCTTATTCACCGGAATGTGTAATTCCGTAGTTGACGTAAAATCATCAAACGCGGCCTCGTCTGAGAAATCGAGTCCTAATTCGTTGTTATTGTCGATGAGTTTGTAATTAAACGCACCCAACTTATTGTCATCAGCGCCTGGGTAGCGAACAATCCAGTTGAACTGCTTTCCAACAATTTCATACACCATTGAATCTGCAGGAGCTTCTGACATAATATCACGCCAGGCTCTCCAGCCAGTAAATACCAGCAGGGCCATAACAACTGCCGGAACTACCGTCCAGATCAACTCTAGTTTGTGATTCTCCGGATAGTAGGTAGCTCTTTTACCTTCTTTGTACTGATATTTCCACGCAAAGTAGAATAACAGTGTATTAGTGATAAAAAACGCGGCTGTCACAATAGCCATTGAAAGCCAGAACAAACCATCCAGGCGTCGACCATGAGGAGAAGATGCTTCTGGCAGAAAGTCTCCTTGAGCAACTAGATAGGACCAAACCATGGCGATTGTTCCTCCTACCAGGAAGACTAAAAACATGGCACCATTGATGCGGTTACTAAAAATATCGATACGGCCACCCCCATCTTCTTCTAACGGACGGGAAGTTCCATTTACTCCCCTTAGTACTTTCGAGAGCCTCGCTATGACAAGGATGGTCAGCACCAGAAAAACGAGTGATAATAAACCAACAATATAAACCATAATGCTATTTGATTAACAACCGGGAATTAGATATCGTGGTGTACAGTTTCCTCCAGCATGGGATGATTTCTCGGCACCAGATTCGCTTTCGTTAACTGATTAGCTACAGACCAGATAAAAAGGCAGGCGAAGATAAGGATCGTGCCAAACTCTATAAGGCCAAAACCACCGTGCTCCCCTACAGTACCTGGCATGATGTTGGTGTAGAAGTCGAAATAGTGACCAACAATTACTCCCCAGCAGGCTATCTTCAGGAAGATATGCGTGCGCTTAGCGTCCCTTGTCATTAGAACAAGGAATGGAAAAACAAAGTTTAAGAACAGGTTAACAAAAAACGGAGTTTTGTAGATACCCCCAAATCCGCTGAAACGCTCTTCATAATAAATAGTTTCCTCTGGTAAATTGGCGTAGTAAATCAGCATAAACTGAGCAAACCATACATATGTCCAGAAGATACTAAAGGCAAAGATAAACTTGCCAAGATCGTGCAGGTGACTGGCATTAACAGCTTTGAGATAGCCCTGCTCTTTTAGGGTTACAACGCTTAATGTAATCACAGCCAGACCCGCTACATGCCAGCTTGCCAATGTGTACCAGCCAAACATGGTACTGAACCAGTGTGTGTCAATTGACATCACAAAATCCCAGGCTGATGTTGACGACGTTACAGCAAAAACAACCAGAAAGATAGTGCCGTAACGAATGCTTTTGTTATAAGGCTCCAGCCCCCCCAGTTCATCTTCCAGCAGCGACTGTTTACGAAGCATCATCCACAGACCGTACCAAAGACCGAAGTACAGAACCATCCTGATCAGGAAGAACGGTGTATTCAAATATCCCTTCTTACCCGATATAATCGGGTCAAACTGTTCATTACCAACTTCATATAATTCGCTGTGGGTCCAGTGAAATAAATCATGTCCGGCAATAAAGAAGGTAATCAGCATAATTATAGCTGTAAACGGAAGAAAAGCGGGCATTGCTTCCGGAATCCGTTTGAAGGCTACATGCCAGCCAGCTTGAGCGAGATACGTATAGGAAAGAAAAAACATTCCTACAACGGCTATACCTGTGAAATAAACGCTGTTTACCCAAATATTTGCCCAAAGCCGTGTAGTCCAGTGGAACTCATGTCCACCGCCATGACCCGCGCCCTCCATGGTAGCACCCTGGGCTACCTCATGCGTCTCGTGGCTTCCGAAGCCAGAGGCCAGCAAAAACGCGCCTATACCTACCAGAACTAAACCCCCTATTGCTCCATAGAGCAACCGATTTTTAGTTCCCGACGTAAACTCGTATTGTTCCTCTACGGATGGTGCTGCGTGAACCGATGCCATTAGTTAAGTTAATCAGTTATCTCTAATTCTTTGAACGGGAGTTTATTCTCCCTGCTGAAGCTTATGAACGTAATGAACGATCTTCCAGCGTTCTTCCGGCGTCATTTGCGAGCCATGCGGCCACATACGGCCTTTCCCATGAGTAATCACATGGTAAATATGACCATCGTTCATCGTTGCGTAATCACCGACCGAATAATTGGGTACACCTTTGTAAACCTGCCCGACCAGACCATCGCCCTTACCACCTTCACCGTGGCAATGCGTGCAATACCGGCCATACAGAATTTTACCCTCCTCCAGCGTCTTATCATTCAGCGGAATAGGATTCTGCAAAACCCGCTCGGCAATCGCAATGCTATCTTTCGGAATATTGTAAATCATAAGGTCTCTGACCGCGCTATCACCGGTACCGAAAGTGGTATGATAATTAGGACGCGCTACCGTTCCACGAGCCGGTAACCGCATATTTAGACCATTAGGATTAATTTTGTTGGGCTCCAGTTGCTTATACGGCTCATACCCAACGGGGTCATACATATTCGGTGCATATTCCATACCGGTATCATCGTGGTCACCTGAACAGGAAACTCCTATTACGGAAACCAGCGCCAAGACCAGGGCAGGAATTGTATGTTTTATGCGAATCATTTTAAACCTGTTTTAAAACTGCTTAACGTTTACTTCCGCTGCCCCTGACTGGCGCAGGATATTTTCGATATCACCTTCGGCAAGTTTGTTTTTACTTAAGTCTATTGCCATAGCAAACTTGTTATCCGTTGTCCGGAGATCAAACATCAGAGGTTTAACGGTGGGCCCCAGACCATTTGAAATGATAAAGGTACCTACCATCCCCAAGGCACAGAGCAGAACCGTTAACTCAAATATGATCGGAATATAAACTGGAAAAGAGTAAGGGTCTTTACCACCTACAATCATAGGCCAGTCAAACCGTTCCATATAAGCAGTCAGCAGCAGGGCGCACAGAGTACCTGTCAGACCGAAGAGGAACGCAGCGATCCCTAATCGGGTGCGCGGGTGGCCCAGCACCACATCCAGGCCGTGGATCGGAAAAGGTGTATACACCTCATGAATCCGAACCCCTGATTCCTTTACTTTCACTACTGCTTTGAGCACTACGTCGTCGTCATCAAAGATGCCAACCAGAAATTTACCGTTACCGTTTGCGTGAGCCATAACGACTTTGTATCAGCGTATTTATTTATTCGACGTCTTTGTTAAACGTCGGGTTCGTAACTCGTTCGCCTTTTGCTACTCCGGACACGGACTTAGGCAGCCGCTCCGAAGAAGACTTAATAATTGCTTTCACTTCAGCCATATTTACCACCGGCAGGAACTTGGAGAACAGCAGGAATAAGGTAAAGAAAAGACCGAATGAGAAGATATAGTCACTTATATCGAACAGCGTCGGGCTGAACATTGCCCAGCTTGATGGGAGGTAGTCGCGGTGCAGCGAGGTAACAATGATTACGAATCGCTCGAACCACATACCAATATTTACCACTACCGACAATACGAATGTCCAGACTACACTACGACGGATTGACCGTACCCAGAACAACTGCGGAGAAATTACGTTACAGGTCATCATGGCCCAGTATGCCCACCAATAAGGACCAAAGGCCCGGTTGATAAAAGCATAGCTTTCAAACTCTACTCCAGAGTACCAGGCGATGAAAAACTCCGTCAGGTAAGCAACCCCTACAATTGATCCCGTCAGCGTAATGACTTTATTCATGGACTCAATGTGCTCAACGGTAATATAGTCTTCCAGGCGGAAAACGACCCGGATGATAAGCATCAGGTTCTGAACCATAGCAAAACCCGAGAATATAGCACCGGCGACGAAGTATGGCGGAAAAATGGTGGTGTGCCAGCCCGGAATTACCGATGTGGCAAAGTCCATACTTACAATGGTATGCACGGAAAGTACCAGCGGTGTAGACAAACCAGCCAGAATTAAACTCATGTATTCGTAACGAGCCCAGGTCTTTGCCGAACCATTCCAGCCCAATGAGAGCGCTCCGTAGATGTATCGTGATACACGGCTACGGGCCCGGTCACGAATGGTAGCCAAATCGGGCACCAGACCCATATACCAGAATACCAGCGATACGGTGAAATACGTACTGATGGCGAACACGTCCCATACCAGCGGTGACTTAAAGTTCACCCACAGCGAACCAAAGGTATTCGGCAGTGGTAGTGCCCAGTAGGCTAGCCAGGGTCGCCCCATGTGCATCAGAATAAAGCTGGCAGCACAGATAACGGCGAAGATGGTCATAGCCTCCGCAGCGCGGTTAACGGCCGTCCGCCATTTCTGACGGAACAGCAAAAGAATAGCTGAGATCAGGGTACCGGCATGACCGATACCTACCCACCACACAAAGTTGGTGATGTCCCAGGCCCATCCAACTGTTTTGTTCAGGCCCCATACGCCGAGACCTTCCCACCACGTGTAAAATAAACAAGCCGTTCCGTACAACAGTACGATGACAGAGATGGTGAAAGCAATTGTCCACTCGCGGGTAGGACGGCCTTCTACCTGTCTGCTTACGTCCTCCGTAACGTCAGCGTAAGTTTTTCCCCCAGTGACCAATGGAGTTCTTACGGGCGAACTTATATGCATAGTTTTACTTTATTAAACTGTTTCAATTTAACCTTACGCCTGACTGTCCTGAGTAAGCTCTTTTTTAAGCTCTTCATCTTTGTTCCGAATCTTTCTCAGGTAAGAGATCTGCGGTCTAGTGTTAATCTCTTTAAGTACGTGGAAAGCCCGCTCATTAGCTTCATAAGCCAAAACCTGTGAGATAGTGCTTTCCGGATTGTTCATATCACCGAAGATGATTGCATTCGTCGGACAAGCCTGCGCACAGGCAGTCTGAATTTCATCTGGCAAAGGCCGTCTCCGCTCTTTTTTAGCGGTTAACTTACCTTCCTGAATACGCTGTACACAGAATGAACACTTCTCGATAACCCCCCGTGAACGAACTGTCACATCCGGGTTAATGACCATTTTACCAAGGTCATTGTTAAAATGGTAATCGAACTCGCTCTCATCAAAGTACTTAAACCAGTTGAACCGGCGCACCTTGTAGGGGCAGTTGTTAGCGCAGTAACGAGTTCCTACACAACGATTGTAGGTCATCTGGTTCAAACCCTCCGAGCTGTGGGTAGTCGCCAATACGGGACATACTGTCTCGCAGGGAGCATTTGAACAGTGCTGGCAAAGCATCGGCTGGAAGGTTACCTCCGGATTTGCCGAAGCAACCTCCAGACCTTTCAAATCATCTGCATCTGCATCGCTGCTATAGTAACGGTCGATACGTAACCAGTGCATCTCCCGACGGTTGATAACCTCCTGACGGCCTACTACTGCAATATTATTTTCCGACTGACAACCAATTACACAGGCATTACAGCCAATGCAGGAGTTCAGATCGATAATCATTCCCCAAGAGTGGTTCGGCTTACCGTAACCATGCCATAGGGACAACTCATCGGCTACAACAGGGCCTTCAGAGGTCACTACCTTAGGTATATAGGCACCTGCAGCCGGATTCTTTTTGTAATCAGCCAGACGGGCTTCCTGCAACACAGCCAATCGACCCATTACCGTATCGTGGGTCTGCGTCTGCGCAATTTCCCGACGACCACCGGCCTTCTCTATTTTAACATTTGCTGCGGCAAAGCTCAGACACCCGTTTACAAAGCTGGCTAGCGGATAAGCATTCTGTCCTACCCCATTTGCCGACCTGCCAGCTTTCTGGCGACCATAGCCAATGGCCACTGCTACCGTACCATCTGTCTGACCTGGTTGAATCAGCACTGGCAATTCAATAGCCGGACGACCTTCTACCTGAACAGATACCAGCTGATTCTGCTCAACGCCCAAATCATTAGCCGTTTTCTGCGAAATAGCAGCATAGTTATCCCAACAGGCTTTTGTGACAGGATCAGGCATCTCCTGAAGCCATGGGTTATTAGCCTGAGCACCAGTTCCAACGCTAACCTTTTCGTATAGCGCCAGTTCCATACCCGTGCCCGCTCTGTAACGCTGAGCAATAGCCGTAGCAGCAGTTGCCAGATTGCCGGCAAAAGCAGCACCGCTACCACCTACTGCAGCAGCCGCCCGACCGGGTTCAAATACGCCATCGTGCAGCGATTTCACCCAAAAATCGTCAAATGACGAATAACCGGTTGCCCGTGGGTACAGATTCGCTCTCCAGTAATTTCGTACGTAATCCTGAAAGTCATTGGGTAACCCGGCCCACGTCAGCAGGCTCGACTGCATCTGACGGGTTTTATAAATATAGGTAATCGCTGGTTGGGTCAGGCTGAAGAAACCCGCCTTTGGCTCAGCATCATTCCAGCTTTCCAGGTAATGCGGAGCCGGAGTAATGTACTTAACCAATGAAGCTGTTTCATCTGGCCGGTCAGCAAACGATACCGATAAAGCAATCCGGGGTAGAACCTCAGCTAACTCGGCTCCACGTGGATGATCATAAACAGGATTGGCATTATAGAACAGAACACCCTGAATACGGCCTGCTTTCGCATCGTTAATGAAGGTATTCATCTCCACATCATTACCCTGACGGTAATTCAGCGGAGTATTGAGATCTATCGTTGTACCGTAGCTACCCAATAAGCCATTCAGCGCATTAACAACTACCTGAACATTGGGATCGTTAGAACCACAAACGACCAGCGCCCGGCCGCGCGAAGCAGCCAGATCAGTTGCCGCTTTATCCAGATGCGGAACGTCTACGGCGGTTGCACTGATGGGGGAGCCACCTAATTTAGCTGCTACTTTGTTGTAAAGAGCCGCTACAACCAAGCCCTCCTGTGAAGGCTTGTAGGGTCCCCGATAATCAGCATTTGCTCCCGTTGTAGTAAACGCCGGCTCAAACTGATAATGGCGCGACATATCCCGCTTGGTTTTACCAAGCTTACGCGTTTCGGCATAAGGACGGGCAAACTCCAGCGGATTCAGCCAGGTACCCAAAAAGTCGGCATTGATTCCGACAATGGTGTTAGCCCGGCTAAAGTTGTATGACGGAATAACAGCCCGGCCAAAAGAGGTCTGATTCGCCTGCACCATACCAAACGCCGAGTTCGCATCGTACATAACATGCGTCGTTGTCGGGTACCGGCGGATGAAGTCGGCAACAACTGCTTTGGTAGAAGGACTCAGGATCGTTGAGGTAACAATCCGAATAGCACCACCACGCGAAGCAATAGAACCTAGCTGATTAACGATTTCCCGATCTGCGGTAGCCCAGTCAATGTCGGCGTCACCCCGTTTCGGTCCTTTCAGCTTATCAATATCATACAGAGAAAGAACGGAAGCCTGAACACGGGCTGTCGTTCCTCCATAGGTTACACCTGACTGTGGGTTCCCTTCGATTTTGATTGGCCGCCCTTCCCGGGTTTCTACCAGTACGCTGGCGTAATCTCCACCATCAACATAAGTAGATGCGTAGTAGTCAGATATAGAAGGGAAAGTATGTTCTGGCTTGTTCAGATAAGGAATTGCTTTCCTGACCGGAGCTTCGCGGCAGGCAGCCAGAGAAACAGCCGCCATACCAAATCCTAATACTTTTAAGAAGTCACGGCGGTGGGTACCAGTACCGTCTACTATGTTTTCGAGGTCATTGGTCGGTGCCGAAGGAAACTCCTGGTAAGCGTTCTTAACGAAGTCTTCGTCGTTACGAAGTTCTTCAAGCCCCCTCCAATACCGTTTTTTTGTATGTTCCATACGTTCGATTGTACAAACAGAAACTCTCTTTGTTCAGTAATGGGTGATTAATAGTGACACTTAGAACACTCCAGACCACCGATATTAGCCACTTTAAGCGGCATCTTACTTTGCTTCCGGTGGAGAGCAACCAGCTTATCGTAATAAGCGTTATCCTTCGTGTTTACCTCCGTGTTCCGGTGGCAATCTATACACCAGCCCATCGTCAGGGACGACCGTTGCTCCACTACTTCCATTTTTTCAATTTCACCATGACAGGTCTGACACTGAACATTACCAACGTTGACGTGCTGCGCATGGTTAAAATAAGCCAGATCCGGCAGGTTATGCACCCGGACCCACTCGATAGGACGATCCTGCTCAATAGCCGCGTAAATTTTCTGAATTTCCGGTGACTCTTTTTTAATCACACCATGGCAGTTCATACAGATGTTAGCGGAAGGAATTGTAGCGTTCTTTCCTTTATTTACACCTGTGTGGCAGTAATTACAGTCAATCTTGTACTGACCTGCATGCAGTTTGTGTGAATAAGCAATCGGCTGCTTGGGAGCGTAACCCTGCTGAATACCCACGCTGAACAGTCCATCTACCGTTTCTTTAGAGACGACCAGAATAAACAACCAGATAATCACCGAACGGATTGTCGAATTGTTCACTGTATTGGCCAGTCCAGTTCTCAGCCGCTGAATAAACGGCGTCGTTTCAGCACCAGGAGTTCCGGAAGCCGGCGAACTTACGGCTTTGGACAGGAGCGTTACTATTAACAGCAGAACGCCAAGCACCAGCAGCATCACCACCAGCAGCGCAACCAGCACAAACGTAAACAGGTTTGACGGCCCGGCACCAAATCCACCCCCCGAACCATTTTCGGCCGAAGCACCTCCACCCCCACGCTCCTGAGCTACTCCTCCCACAGCAGCCTGAGCTGGTGCAGCATTGCTTTCTTCGATGTAAGCCAGAATACCATCAATGTCAGCATCCGTCAGATTCGGGAAGCTGGACATGGGGATTTTGTTAAATTTGTTGTAGACCTGGTTAGCATAAGCGTCCCCGGAACCAACCATTGCCATCGGGTTGCGAATCCACCGGTGCAGCCAGTCTCTGCCAGGTGTACGCTGTAGTACGCCCTTTAAACCCGGCCCTACCACAACCTCATCGGTTATGGCGTGACACTGGGCACAGTTATTATTAAACAGGGTCTTACCAGCGGCTGCATCTCCCCCTCCCGCCGGGGCCGGGGTAGCTGCCGCAGGGCCTCCACCACCCGTTGCTACCGAGTCCTGCGCATTGACCCGACCGCTGCCGACCAGCATGGTCAGAGCCAGAGCCAACGCTCCGCATGACTTCGTTAAACGGTTCATATTGAACAAATTAGCAAGATTATTTAAGTACATACCTACCTCTGATTTTCATTGGCACACAAAAGTAATGCAGGATTGCCTTTTATCAAAAATTGCGGTTTGATATTTTGGCATATTGATTTATTTATACTTTTTCTAACCAGTTGGGTCATCATAACGGCAAGATTCTTACGCAGTAACTTTTTGTTAACGCTGATTTGTTTACAAAAAAATTACCATTCAGCCTGGCTACAAAAAAAAGCACCTGCTGAATGGTAATCTTGTAAAAATGAAACTTTGATAAACAGTTCCTGAGAGAGGTTCCGAGCGGATTCGAACCGCTGTACAAGGTTTTGCAGACCTCTGCCTAGCCACTCGGCCACGGAACCTTATATGAAGCGTATCACCTTCATTCAAGTGACAAACGGAGTGCAAATCTACGACTAAATCACTCAAAACAGCGATACGCTTCAAAAATATTCCGCTTTCTAGCTATTCCGGCGACCTTCCAGCTGCTCCTTCAGGGCAGACAGAGCCTCCAGATCACCTAACGTGGCACCACGCTCTTCTTTTTGCGCAGGCTTGTCAGTCTTAGCCGCAGGCTTTTGCTGCTTACCAGCATCTTTCTTCGGCTCGTCTTTTTCCTGCCAGGTTTTCGTGTGAGACAGCATAATCCGCTTCTCATCTTTCGAGAACTCCTGAACTTTAAAGTCGAGTGACTCACCTACTTCGGCCCAGCTACCGTCTTCTTTTGCCAGGTTCTTCAACGAAGAGAAACCTTCAATTCCATAAGGCAGCTCTAGGGTAGCTACTTTGTCGTTTTTGGCAATGATGGTGCAGCGGTGTACAGAACCCGGTGTGAACACCGATTCAAACGTATCCCACGGATTTTCCTCCAGTTGCTTATGGCCTAATGCCAGACGACGGTTCTCTACATCCAGTTCCAGAACCACTACCTCCAGTTCTTCACTTACCTTAGTGAAATCTGACGGATGCTTGATCTTCTTTGTCCACGACAGGTCAGATACATGAACCAGACCATCAATACCTTCTTCCAGCTCCAGGAAGAGACCGAAGTTGGTCAGGTTCCGAACGATGCCCTTGTGACGAGTACTCACTGCGTACTTAGAAGTCAGGTCAGGACGAGTCCAGGGATCTTCGGTGAGTTGCTTGATGCCTAGTGACATTTTCCGCTCGTTGCGGTCCAGCGTCAGCACTACGGCTTCCACTTCGTCACCAACCTTCAGGAACTCCTGCGGGTTACGCAGATGCTGTGACCATGACATTTCAGAAACGTGAATCAGCCCTTCAACGCCCGGCATGATCTCCAGGAACGCACCATAATCAGCTACGTTCACAATCTTGCCTTTCACGCGTGAGCCAACCTGAATGTCTTCAGCCAGTGAATCCCAGGGATGCGCCTGAAGCTGCTTCATACCTAATGAAATCCGCTTCTTGTCTTCATCGAAGTCAAGTACAACCACGTTGACCTTCTGATCAAGGTTGAGTACTTCTGACGGATGATTGATGCGGCCCCATGAAATATCTGTAATATGCAACAGACCATCAACACCACCCAGATCAATAAATACACCGAAGTTGGTCATGTTCTTGATAACCCCTTCGAGTACCTGGCCTTTCTCCAGGTTATTCAGGATCTGAGCGCGCTGTGCTTCAAGGTCTTTCTCAATAAGTACTTTATGCGATACAACGACGTTATCGTTTGCGTAGTTAATCTTAACTACCTTAACTTCCATCTTCTTACCAACGAAGATGTCAAAGTCGCGAATCGGTTTCACGTCAATTTGAGAGCCTGGTAAGAAAGCCTCAATGCTGTAGATATCAACGATGAGACCACCTTTGGTCCGACGCTTCACAAAACCATCGATAACAAGGTCTTCGTCCAGCGCCCGCTGGATTTTCTGCCAGGCAGTAATTACCTTGGCTTTTTTACGCGACAGCACCAGCTGACCGTTCGGGTCTTCCTGGTTTTCTACGTAGACTTCAACTTCATCTCCAATCTTCAGGTCCGGCATATCGCGGAATTCGGAAGCCGGCACCAGGCCATCTGATTTGAACCCGATGTTCAGGATTACTTCACGATCTGTAATACCAACCACCGATCCTGTAACGACTTCTTTCTCGTTTACCTGCGCGAGGGTGTTGTCGTAAAGTTCTTCCATCCGGCTTCTTTCTTCAGCCGAATAACCGCTACCGAATCCTTTGTTGTCTGCCCTATCCCAATCAAAAGCAGGCAGTTCGCTTTTCTGCGTTTTGCTCATAAAAAATGGTTACGTGACCCAAAACAGCTACATCAGTCCGCTGGGTCGGGGCGAACTGACTTTTAGTAAAACATGAATTTTGAAAAAGGAACGCAAAGATAGTGAGGTTTTGCGCAAAAAAGCGCTTATCTGCCCAAAAAAATGCAGAACGCCAATACGATACGTTTTGAAGACACAAGGATCAGGCTCACCAGGAAAGAATAAAATCAATACGCTTTCTCACGCTTACTCAAAAACGGCATCCAGCTTTCTTCAATGGACCCGGAGAAGTCGCGGAGGAAAACAATAAATGAAGGCTTAAATGGTTTCTGACGCATCATCATATTAGCCTCTTCAGGGGTATAGTCACCTTTGCGCGAATTACAGCGCTTGCAGGCGGTAATTAGGTTATCCCAATTGGTTTTACCGCCTTTTGACTTCGGAATAACATGATCGAGCGTCAGATCGTCAGCAGTGCCGCAATACTGGCAGCGGTTGTTATCCCGCTTGAAAATGTTTTGGCGGGTCAGCATAACGCCCTTGTAAGGTAAGTGAACGTAACGGTGAAGGCGGATAACCGTTGGCATGGGGTAGGTCGTATCAACGGTGCGAAGGGCGTACGAATCAGACCCGGCGACAAGTTCGGCTTTGTTGAGGAAAACCAACAAAAAGGCTTTGGGAACAGAACAAATGCTAAGCGCGCTATAATCCTGATTTAAGACCAATACTTTCCTGCCCATATTCTGGATAAAACACCTCTGGTTCGTAGCAAGTTAGGTATTTATCCAATTAACAGCAAGAAACCTTCTATGTTAAAAATTTTTTACTAAATCGTTGAAAGAGCCTGTTTTTACACGCGGTTGGATGAGTCAATAACGCTCCCGACTGAGTTCCCGCTCCACATCGCGCTCTTTAATACTCTCGCGTTTGTCGTATAGCTTTTTGCCTTTCGCCAGGGCAATTTCCAGCTTGGCAAACCCCCGTTCGTTGGTAAACAGCCGCACCGGTACAATTGTCAGGCCCTGATCTTTCAGCTTTTCACCAAGCCGGCGCAGTTCGCGTTTGGTCAGCAGTAGTTTACGGTCGCGCAACGGCTCGTGATTGTAGTAAGTACCTTCCGTGTACTTCGAAATATTCATCTGCCGAATGTATAGTTCGTCGTTCAGGAACAGGCAATAAGCATCCTGAAGGTTTACCTTTCCCTGCCGGACTGATTTTATTTCGGTGCCGGTTAGTGCAATGCCAGCCGTAAAGGTTTCCAGAAAGCTGTACTCAAAGGAAGCCCGGCGGTTGCGTATATCCACTTGTTTTACAATAGATGCAGAGGCCATATTACGTTGACTATGCTTTAAAATACAAAGCCAGCGGCAGATTGTTGCCGCTGGCCCGGTATAAAATAGCTTTCCTTATTTCTTAGCCGGCGTTTTGGTGGTTGCCTGCTTGTCCTGGTACTGCTTATTTAGCCCTTCGATGATCCGACGGGTTACGTCGTTGTCCTGCTGCGCGTACAAAATACCGCCACCCTTGGTGTAACCCAGCACAAACTCATATTGATTCTGCTTGTTGGTTTCGTTCAGGTATTCATAAATGCGGTTGTACAGCTCTTCGTTCTTCTGCTGCTCCTCCTCGGCCAGGCGTTGCGCTGAACGCTCGCGGTAGGCCAGGAAGTCCTGCTGCTTCTTTTGCAGAGAAGCTTCCGTAGCGCGTGCCTGTTCCATAGTCATGGTTTGAGCACGCTGCTGAAAATACGCTACTTCATTTTGGAGGGAACGGCCACGGTTGTTGAGGTCGTTATCCAGCTGAAAGCGCTTACTTTCGAGAACTTTCCGGGTGTCTTTAAAGAAGTCGTAGTTCGTCAGTAGCGAATCAACGTTGACATACACAATTTTTTTGGCTTCAACTTCGGCCTTGGCGGGTTCGGAGGTTTTCGTTTCGACGGTACGGTCTTTAAAATGCAGGTAGTACAGTACGGCTACGGCAATCGCTAAAACAATGTTTAGAACTAACGAGGCATTCTTCACGAGGTAAATATGATTTTGGTTACTAAATATCTGACAAAGATATCGGAATAACCGGAAAAAGAAGCGGGTACCTACCGGATTTTCAGCGCAAAGCCCGCCGGACCTGATAGCCGGTCAGACCCGCCAGGCCTCCAACCAGGCCGCCAATTACCGGCGTCAGCAGCAACAAGACAAGCGGCACGTCAGCCTTGAACAGCAGTTGGCTCATCCGGCCGGTCAGGATACCGTCAGTGTGGCTATGAATCCATGCTGCATACGCCAGCCACACCAGCGCAATACCCAGAAAGCCTGCCAGAAAAGCCCGCCCACTGCTCTTGCTGAGCCACCAGCAACTGCCAAAAGCAACGGGTGCAATAATCCACCAAGGCAGGAACAGCTGAGCAATGGCACTCACTACGATTATAATAAGAACAGGAAGCATGGGACTATTTGGTTGGAGATAATATTAGGGTAGATTGAATGCGGGGGTTCTTATCCGTAGGTGCCTGAAGGTAGAGGAGGTCATTCAGTTCGCCCCGACGCCAGGTTTCGAGCAGATTGAGGTAATATGGGCTACCAGGGTTACCCGACTGTCCACCCGGATACACACCATAGGCTTTGGGCTGCGGCCCCAGCGCAACCACCATTCGCCACGACGGCCCGTGCCGTTCGGTGGTTGCGTTTACCACACTACCGCCCCCTCCGTTCTGTACATCCAGGGCGCTAAAAGCGTCCAGACCAGGAATCAGATGACGAATGTCCGTTCCTTTATGTTTGCCCCAGACCCATTCCGTCCCAAAAGAACCGTGCTGCCGAACCAGTGAATCGATCGTCTGCCGAAAACTCATATTGACTAAATCGCTCATCGACTCCTTTCGGTTCGCGGTATTGACATTGTCAAACCAACGAGCGCTGGGTTCTTTAGTCATTAGCTGGAGGGTCCGGTCGTAGGTAGGGTAGCGCATCGGTTGCTGACCTTCCCGGCTGAACTCATCATCCCAAATCGATTTATACAGCAGAGTCAGCCATTCGGTAAACAGGGTCGCGCCTACAGCGTCGACATCGTTCCGGTAATTCCAGCTCCGCAGCGCAGAAAAGGCATTCTGCTGCGGCTCAGTTAACCCCTGCGGATTAACCAACGGTAGCATTACCGGCAGAAAATTAGCGGCCCGCAGGTTGACGTTATCATTCTGCAATTGCCGCAGGCTATCCGGTGTTGCCTGCTTCATAGCTGTCAACCGGTCGTTGATACGCATACCTCGTTCAGCCGGAGCAAACACCCAGTTGAGGTAATATGGGTACGACGGATCCGTTGAAAACTGATTGGCCGAACTCACAAAACCACGGGGAGGATTCCTAACGCGGGGGTTGTGCTCTGCCGGAATCCAGCCCTGCCAATCGTGTGCCGGGTTGGAGCCGTCGAGGAGAAACTTTCCCTGCTCTTTCCATTTCAGCGGAAATTTTCCGTTGGGTGAGATAGCTATGTCTTTATTCACATCGGCAAACACAAAATTCTGAGCTGGAGAACCGTACTGGGCCAATGCCCGGACGTAATCATCATAGTTTCTGGCCCGATTCAGAATGTAGAAGCAGGTTAATTCATTGGTAACTTCGTGCGCTACCCAACGAGCAGCATACCCAACCGGTATATTACTACGAAATGGCTTCTCATTATCCAGATAAACTACCGGACCATGATGGGTATACCGAATGGTATCGGTCACATCGGGCCTGCCTTTTACCTTGATGACCTCTACCCGCTCCCGCACGGCCTTCCACTGATTGTCGTGCCAGTACTCTTTGTGACGGGCATCCTTAAATCGGATTTTGTAGAAATCCAGTACATCGGATGCCACATTAGTTACGCCCCAGGCCACCTGCCTGTTGAAGCCGATAATAACCCCCGGCGAACCAGGCAATGAGGCTCCGTATACATTAAGCGTTGGCGTTACAAGCTGAACCTGGTACCAGATTGAAGGCAGGTTTAGCTGAAGGTGCGGGTCGTTAGCCAGAATAGGGTAGCCGGTAGCTGATTTCTCCGGTCCGATGGCCCAATTGTTACTACCGATCGACGGGTCATGCTCTTTCCAGCGAAAAGTCAGCGTACTGCCCGGAACTGAATCGGCCGGGGGAGCGGGTACGTTCAACGGGGTAAAGTCCCATTTTGTACCAGCGGGGATGATAGGCGACTCCTGAGCGGGATAGTTAGGAAACAGATTTGCCGTTACCTCCCTGCCATACTTCTGAAGAACATTTGCCATCATCAGATCATCCGCCCCCGACGCCAGGGTCTGCGTCATTTGCTTGAGCAGCAGCGCACATTTCAGCGGGGTCCACGGCTCAGGCGCATAACCCAGCAGTTTATATTCAAGGGGGTATTTTGCCGGAGATAATTGCTTTATATAAGCATTTATACCATCAGTATACGCCTGCACTACGGCCATGCTGGCCTCATTAGCCATCATTCCCTTCAATGCTTGCTCAGCCGCATAACCCATACCTAGCCGCCGGTTGTAGCGATCCAGTTCTATTGCCCGCTCACCCACAATTTCGGAAACCCGCCCCGCAGCCGCATGAGTCTGAAACTCCATCTGCCAAAGCCGGTCACGGGCGGTCACAAATCCCTGAGCGAAATAGACATCGTAGTCATTTTGGGCGAAAACATGGGGCACGCCGGTATCGTCGTAAACGACAGAGACCGGCTGGGAGGTGCCATTGATTTTCACTGTTTGGTCGGTACGATCGGTTTTAGCTTCCGCGTTCTGCCAGAAACCTTTAAACGGACTCAGCAGTGGGCCAAAGGCAGGCACCGTGCCCCAGTTCCGGCTCAAGACCACAACGAATAGTGTAGTAAGCAGCAGTAAAGTAATAGGTTTAATATATTTCATGGTCAAATGAACCAGCTAGCGACTAAAACACAAATAAAAATGATAATTATCTCATTCCCGCTTCCCACGCGTCTTTTTCTGGCCTTCGTTTTGGTAGCTACTAATGCCTTTGCTCAAATCGTTTCAGTTGATCTGCAGGGACATCGGGGCTGCCGGGGACTAATGCCGGAGAATTCTGTCCCTGCCTTCCTGAAGGCAATTGATTTAGGGGTTAATACCCTTGAGATGGATGTTGTCATTAGTAAGGACCGACAGGTTGTAGTTTCGCATGATCCATATATGAACGCTGCTTTCTGCCTTACTCCCGCTGGTACACCGATTGACAAAGAAGAGCAGCAGATGCACAATCTGTACCAAATGACCTATGATGAAATCCGGCGGTACGACTGCGGTTCGGTTGGTAATGCAGCCCATCCGGACCAACAGAAACTAAAAGTGGCCAAACCACTGTTACAAGACGTAATTCAACAGGCAGAAGCCTATCGAAAGTTAAAGAGGCTACCCGCCCTATCCTATAATATAGAAATCAAAAGTGACGCCGGCCAGTACGACATTTCGCAGCCGAAACCGGCAGAATTTTCTGATCTGGTTTACCAGGTACTTATTGAACAACTTCCGCCGGAACAGGTTATACTGCAAAGTTTCGACTTTGCCGTTCTAAAGCACTGGAAGCAGCAAATTGATGCCGGCAGGTATCAGAAGGTCCGTTTATCGGCGCTGGTGGCGAATCTGAAACCTGTAGATACCCACCTGAAAGAGCTTGGTTTTATTCCGGATATATACAGTCCGTATTACCAGTTGTTGAGCAAAAACAAAATCAGGCGTTTACATGGAAAAGGAATGAAAGTTATACCCTGGACCGTGAATAACCCGAACCATATGCGCCGGTTAATCAATAACAGTGTCGATGGCCTTATAACCGATTACCCTGACCGGGCGAAGAATTTGTGAAGTAAAACTGATTCTGTTATTTTTCTGAAAATTAAACCAGTAACTGACGTTTCTATCTTTCCGGACTACCATGACCCTGCTTAATACTACGCTCAAATGGCTCCTTGAACGGCGTTTGCCACGGATTGAAGCGATGAAGCAACATCCTGGTGAGGTGCAGCAGAGCGTATTTCGTCAGTTGATTCGTCGGGGCCGCCGGACCGAGTGGGGCCGCTACTACCAGTATAGTTCCATTGAAAACGTGCGGGATTTTCAGCAGCGGGTACCTGTTTCCAGCTATGAAGACCTGTTCCCTTATATTGAGCGGGTGATGAAAGGTGAAAACAACGTGCTTTGGCCTTCTCCAATCCGTTGGTTCTCCAAATCGTCGGGTACCACAAACGCCCGCAGCAAATTTATCCCGGTTTCTACAGAATCGCTGGATGAGTGCCATTTTAAAGGTGGAAAAGACGTAATGGCGCTCTACATTGCCAACCGGCCCGACAGCAAGGTTTTTGAAGGCAAAGGGCTTTCTATTGGTGGCAGCCTGCACGAAAACCCCTACAGCAAATATGGCGCGGCTGGTGATATCTCGGCGGTTATAATGAAAAATCTCCCGGCCTGGGGCCAGTTTATCCGCACTCCGCCTTTAGATGTCGCGCTGATGAGCGAGTGGGAGGCTAAAATTGATCGGATGGCCGAAATTGTATCGACGCAGAACGTGACCAGTATCCTGGGTGTCCCTACCTGGGCGCTTGTGTTGCTGGAGAAAGTCTTGGCTCGCACCGGTAAATCCAATATTCTGGAAGTCTGGCCCAATTTTGAAGTGTTTATTCACGGTGCGGTCGCGTTTCAACCCTACCGGGAGTTGTTCTCCAATCAGGTTTTCCCATCGGCGCAGGTAGGCTATCAGGAAACATACAATGCCTCCGAGGGATTCTTTGCCATTCAGGATGAAATGAACCGGGTGGGGGAAATGCTCCTGATGGTAGATTATGGCATATTTTACGAGTTTGTGCCTATCGACGAAGCGGAAAAACAATTCCCTAAAGCTTTGACGATTGAAGAAGTTGAGCTGGACAAAAATTACGCTCTCATCATTTCAACCACTGGCGGCTTGTGGCGATACCGGGTTGGCGACACCGTGAAGTTTACGTCCCTGTACCCGCACCGGCTTAAAGTCAGCGGCCGTACCAAGCACTTTATCAATGCCTTTGGGGAGGAGGTTATTGTTGAAAATGCCGAGATTGCAGTTACCCAAGCCTGCGAAGCGACGGGAGCGGTCATTAAGGAATATACCGCCGGACCGGTTTACATGAGCAACGGCACCAATGGCCGCCACGAGTGGATCATTGAATTTTCGCAGGAACCCGACGATCAGGAGACCTTCAATCAGGTGCTGGACGAGACCCTGCGTCAGGTAAACTCTGACTATGATGCCAAACGCTACAATGATATGGTGCTCCAGCAGCCGCTGATCCACGTGGTGCCCAAGGGGACTTTTTATGCCTGGATGAAACAGCGGGGTAAATTGGGGGGGCAGCATAAGGTACCCCGGTTGAGTAACTCGCGGGATTACCTGGATGATATTCTGGGACAGATTACGTATTACTGATACTTACCTACCTCAATGGTATCGTTTTCACGGGCTGAAGCCCATGGGTACGAACAATCCTGATTATTCCTCTGTTAGGAGAATAGGGCGGAATCAAATGGCCTCCGCCTTCACCGGCTGTACTTACTTCGATGAAATCATTCAATATTCCTGATTATTACCGCAGTACGATTGTTAGTCCGCTGAAAGAGCTGCGCCGGAAGCGAGATAAACTAAAGCGTGATTTTACCCCTACCCTGCTGGACTTTGGGCCGGTGCAGGTTTTGCTTGCCCGGCACTTCGGCTTCTGTTATGGGGTAGAGAATGCTATTGAAATCGCTTACAAAGCTATTTCTGAAAACCCCGATAAACGTATCTTTCTCTTAAGTGAAATGATACACAACCCGGAGGTCAATGGCGACCTGCTCAGCCGGGGGGTGCGTTTTCTGATGGATACGGCAGGGCGGCAACTGGTACCCTGGGCAGAGCTGACTCAAGACGATATTGTCATTATCCCTGCGTTTGGCACCACACTGGAAACGCAGCAGAAACTGGCCGAAGTCGGGCTGGATGTAGAGCGGTATAACACAACCTGTCCGTTTGTGGAAAAGGTCTGGAACAAAGCAAGTCAGATTGGCCACAAAGCGTATACGGTAGTCGTACACGGTAAGCCGACGCACGAAGAAACCCGAGCTACGTTTTCGCATAGCAAAGAAGCGGCACCAACGGTAGTTGTTAAAGATATGGCCGAGGCCCAGCGACTGGCCAGGTACATTACTGGCGACGTACCAAAAGAGCAATTCTTCGTGGAATTTAAGGGCCAGTACTCCGAGGGCTTTGATCCGGAGCAGGATTTGCAACGCATCGGCGTGGTCAATCAGACAACTATGCTGGCGTCAGACACCCAGGGGATTGCCGATTATCTGAAGCAGGTAATGATTGAGCAATACAACCTGCTACCGCACGAGGTGGAACGACGCTTTGCCAATACCCGTGATACTTTATGTTACGCTACCAACGATAATCAGGATGCTACGTACGCGCTGCTAACGCATACGGCAGATCTAGCCATTGTGGCAGGTGGATACAACAGTTCCAATACGTCGCATATTGTTGAGTTGTGCGAAGAAAAGCTGCCGACGTACTTTATAGAATCAGAACAGAAGATCCTGTCACAGACGCTTATCCGGCACTTTAACCTGCATCAGAAAGAAGAGGTAGTTACCGAAAGCTATCTTCCCAGCCATGAGCCGGTCACTATCCTGCTCACGTGCGGAGCTTCCTGCCCGGACGCGGTTGTCGAAGGAATTCTGCTGAAGCTCGTCTCCTTCTATCCCGGCAGCCGTTCGTTAGAAGATGTCATGATCGATATTCAGCAAACCTACAACGCCTGAATCGGCGACGGAATGGCGGTTCCCAAACTTTCGTTATGCAGCCGGTCGAAGGCCGTTACCACGTATGTATAGCGCTTTTTCGGCTCCACCGCTTTATCTAAAAACCGGGTGGTATATTCACCAGAGCAAATGGCAATTATGTTCCGGGGATCATCAATGCGCTGTTCCTGCTGGTCGCTGAACCGATATAAGGCATAATAGCGAGCCCTGTCCCCATCGGGCGCTTTGGCGGATGGCTGCCAGAATAACTCAATACCCTCTTCCAAGGCCGCTACTTTCAGATCGCGCGGAGGCAAGGGAGCAATATTGTCTTTCCAGGGCATGGTCGGAATCATAGCCGGGTAACGGAAAAAATCATTTCGAAGAGAATCCCGAATGCCCAGGGGGTTGCTAAAGATCGAATGGGCACTAAAAAAGATACTACCAGATACTTGCTCCCGGCTCCGCATGTGCCGCAGCTGGATCGGCATCTGACCTGGCCTTAACCAGGCTTTATCCCGTGGATGCGGCTGGCCGACCCGATATGCTGCCATACCGATGTATAAATGTCGATTGCCCTTGTTTTGCGTCCACCAGTCGACCAGCGTCCGGAAAGGTACCCGCTCAAATTCTGTATCAAAATAAACCTGCGGGGCTACATAATCGATCCAGCCTTCACGTATCCACTTGCGCGTATCGGCGTAGAGCGTACCGTAAGATGTTACCCCCGCCACCGTAGCTGAACCCTGCGGATCTTCTTTTTGATTTCTCCAGACTCCGAATGGACTAATCCCAAACTTTATTTTAGGCTTAATAGTCCGGATACTGTCTCGTAGCTGAAGAATTAACTTATCCACATTGTCACGTCGCCAGTCGTGGATATTCATACCGTTGTTATAGGCCCTGTACGTCAGCTCATCACCCAGGATCTGGTTAGGTGCCGAATACGGGTAGAAGTAGTCGTCAAAATGGATACCGTCCACGTCATACTGCCGTACAACATTAGCCATAATACCGGCGATGTAAGTACGAACTTCCGGTATACCCAGGTTAAAAAGTTTCTTACCTTCAAAGGTTATTAGCCATTCAGGTTTGTGACGGCTGATGTGGGTGGGTATTATGCTGGACTTTGGGCTATAGGTAGCCCGGTCGAGGTTCAACCAAGCATGGAACTCCAGATTACGGCTGTGCGCTTCCTTAATCATAAACTCCAGCGGGTCATAAAAAGGGTACGGTGGTTGCCCCTGCCGGCCCATCAGCCACTCCGACCACGGCTCTGGGCTTTTAGCGTAGAACGCATCGGCAGCCGCTCGTACCTGAACAATCACCGAATTGAACCCCGCTCCGGAGTGTACATCCAATAGTTCCCGAAACTCCCGCTGCTGTATCTCCGGCGAAAGGCCTTTCCGGCTCGGCCAGTCCATATTTTCCACCGTAGCAATCCAGACGGCCCGGAACTCCCGCTTTGGCGGAAGAAGTATTGTATCAGCCGGAGCTGAGTTATTGGAAACCGACACCGTTTCAAGAGGAGCGGTGCTGTTCGTTTCAGTCTGAGCCGTGCGGCAGTTAAGACCGAGCAGACCGAATACACAAAGACACAGTAAAGCACGAGAAAACATCATAGCAAACGGCAACCGATTACAATAACGAACGCAAACTATGTTTCGCGTAAAGTAAGGCTTTTATTATGACGGCACCGAACACTACAATAAATGATAGAATCCCAATTACGTGCCCATTTTTTACGCCAGGCAAATGAGAAACCGCAAACCGGGCAGATTTTAGTAGGCAGCTCAGATTTTTTACGCATTTGCAAAATAAGTATTGAAGAGGGTGTTTGTCCTGATAACCAACGCTGAACGATTAACCGTTAAGTCGATTGAAGGACCAAATAAGTTACCTGTCATTTGGCTTGTGGTACTTTTCCCTTACTTTTGTGCGGTAAATTAGGGATTAAAGCAGGCATTTATTTTTTACATTGGTAAATAACCAATATAAAGTAAGAGTTTTTAGAGAAAGCATAGTAGCTTTGCGCTATCCCGAGTAATCATTCCATCACACATTACCGATCATGTCAGGTACAAAATTAGATCAGATAGATCGCAAGGTTCTTGAAATCCTACAAACAAACGCTAAAATCACCAACGCTCAATTATCCAAAGAAATCGGTCTTTCGCCGGCACCTACCCTGGAACGGGTAAAAAAGCTGGAAACTTCTGGTATCATAAAGAGCTATCACGCCCAACTGGATCGGGAAAAAGTTGGACTGGGTGTAACCACCTTTGTTATGGTGACGCTGGTGGGGCACAAAAAGCAGGTAACCGATTCTTTTGTTGAACGAGTATATGCTATCCCGGAAATCATCGAGTGTCATCACATTACCGGCTCCGGCGACTTTTTATTAAAAGTAATTGCCAAGGATATCGCTTCTTATCAGGTACTGATGCTGGAAGTGATCAACGAAATTGAAGAAGTGGCCAGCACTCAAACGATGGTTATCCTCTCAACTTTCAAGGAAAGCAAGGTACTTCCGATCCCGTAATAAAAGAAAATGCCCGGCTGAACCGGGCATTTTCTTTTATACTTAACTCCGTCTTCTACGCTCTTCCCGGCGGGACTTTTTACCTTCTTCCATTGCCTTCTTCGCTTCCTGATACTGGCTCGATTTGCGATCGGCACGGTCCATTACTTCTTTAAAGTGAATTCGCGCTTCATCATAGTTTTTCTCGGCACTGGCAATTTTACCCAACCCCAGTACCGATGACCAGTAGTACCCGGCATCCATCGAATTGGTCTGCTTGGCAAACTGGATGGATTTCAGGTAATAGGTTTTGGCCTCCGCGTTATTTTTGTAAAAGTTCTGATTGATATAAGCCAGAATATAAGCTGCGGTCCGGCCACTTACCCCCTCATACCCTATTTGTCCACGCTCAATCTTGCTCAGTATATTCTTCGAGACATTCTCAGCTTCACCCAACATCCCACGAACAAAAGCCGCACGAGCATAATAACGCTCAAAAAAAGGATTGTCCGGGTACTGCTGCGTCATATATTTCGCCATATCGTACGCCTTATCGTACTGGTTCTCCATACTGTAAATCTGAAGCAGGAAATACCGGGCTTCAACGCGGGTGTAGAAGGCATTGAACGCTGTCTTTTCTAACTGCTGAATGCCGGTACCTTTGTTTCCTTTGGGAAACATGGCCAGCACAGGTTTTAATATGGAATAATTCTGAGGAATCCACTGTGAGTAGTAATTATAGAGCCCATCACCGAATAGCAGTTCCGGACTCAGATCACCGTTGCCCTTACATTTCTCAAAATATTTAAGCGCATTTTTACCGGCTATGGTCGCTTTGGCCCACTTTTTCCGCTCAGAATACAAACGCCCTTTGAAGGCATAGGCAGCTGATAGAAAAAACGAAGGCTCAATCTTATCGTCACTTTCGTCGTACAACCTCTCTGCCAGGGCAATGGTCGTATCCATATACGCCAGACATTTACTGTCGTAGTCCGTTACATCTGTATTCGGTACGATTTTCCACCACTCGGCCAGACCCATTAGAAAATAAGGCATAGGGTGACGCGGATAGCGGTGCTTCAGCCAACGAAATTCCTTATCCGCTTCGTAAAATTTGTAATTGTACAGCTGGTTAATAGCCTCCGCCGATTCGATCTGTACACCGGGATGCTTCAGAAGCATGCCGTATTTCTTATCAAAGTCAGACAGCGAATACACACCGGTACTGGCCTGCGCCTGATCCTGCGCATACACCAACGACGTAAATCCGGCCAGAAACGCTACCAACAATAATTTTTTCATTCTATGTTACCCCCATGTTTGGTACTACCTTATCAACGTATAATCGTTTTAAACAGTTTGCCTGCTCACATTTTTCAGTAAATTTTGACAGGCAAAACCGCACCTGTATCTTTGGCCCCCATGCTGGAGATTAAAGACAAAACGTTCATACCCTTCATCGGGCAGGAAGCGATTCAGAACCGCATTGCCGAACTGGCCGGGCAAATCAATCAGGACTACAAAGGTAAACAACCCCTACTGGTTGGCGTGCTCAACGGTTCATTCCTGTTTGCCGCCGACCTGATGAAAAACCTGACCATTCCCTGCGAAATTACCTTCATCCGGGTAGCTTCCTACGCACAAATGGCTTCAACAGGAAAGGTAAAGGAGATTCTGGGTCTTCAGGAGGCTGTAGAAGGCCGGGACTTAATTGTCATTGAAGATATAGTTGATACGGGCTTAACCCTTGCCCAGATTCGGGAGCAACTGGAAAGCTTAAAACCGGCCTCCATTGCTTTGGCGACCTTGCTATTTAAGCCCGAAGCACTTATAAAGGAATTGACCCTGGACTACGTAGGCTTTGAAATTGAAAATCGGTTTGTTGTCGGCTATGGCTTAGACTACGACGGGTTAGGTCGTAATTCTAAAGATATACTGGTATTGCAGGCTTAAGCAGCTAACGCTATCTGTCCTATCGGTCTACCTCCCCCATCACTACATCGATAGAACCAATAATAGCGATGAAATCGGCTAACATCGCACCACGGGAAATTTCGTGGATAACCGATAAGTTGTGAAAGCAGCACGAACGGGCTTTACAGCGTACCGGAATGTCAGATTTACCATCGGTACGGAAGAAAAACCCTAATTCACCCTTAGCGCTCTCCGCCCTGGCATAAAAATCCATGGCTTTTGGGCGGATTTTCTTCGGTACCATAGCCTGCGGGTCAAAGTCGCGGGTGCGCTTTAAGTCGGTGGTTAGTCGGTCGAGGCACTGCTCAACCAAACGGAGAGACTGCCAGCACTCCAGCACCCGCACATAATTGCGGTCCCAGCAGTCACCAACAGTGCCTACCATGCCCTCGCCAATCGGCACGTTAAATTCCAGCTCCGGATAGACAGAGTAAGCGTCGACCCGGCGGAGATCGTAACGAAGTCCGGAGCCGCGCAGCACCGGGCCGGTACACCCATAGTCAATAGCGACCGGAAGCGGCAATACCCCTACATTAGCCGTCCGCTGCACAAAGATCTTATTATCAATAACCAGCTGCTGAAGCTCCTGCAGTTTAGGCTTTACGTAGCGGACGAACTCCCTGCACCGCTCTTCAAAACCCACTGGCAGATCAAAGAACAGTCCACCAATCCAAATATAATTGTAGAGCATCCGGGCTCCGCTGGCCCATTCCAGCATCCGCTGGATATGCTCCCGGTCACGCATTAGCCACAGAAACGGTGTGTAGGCACCTATATCAAGCGCATAGGTCCCTATGGCGACGAAGTGAGAAGCAATCCGGTTTAGCTCGGCGACCAATACCCGGATGTATTCAACTCGTTTTGGCAGATCATTCTGCATTCCCAGCATCTTCTCAACTCCCATTACCCAGACATGCTCTGAGTTCATGGCGGCCATGTAGTCGAGCCGGTCCACGAAAGGTATAGTTTGGTTAAACGGCAGCGACTCGGCATGTTTTTCAAAACAGCGGTGCAGGTAGCCCAGATGCGGCACTACATCGTTGATAATTTCGCCGTCGGTAATCACTTCAAACCGCAAAACCCCGTGGGTAGACGGGTGCTGCGGTCCGACGTTCAAAATCATTTCTCCCTCCTGTAACGTTTCCTGGCTATACAGCGTTGGTTCTGAAGCCCGAAAATGGCCGGGGGCATATTCGTATTCGATGATTTGAGTTGTCATGCGCGGCAAAGGTCCTTAGTGTGTCCTCAAAATCAAAAGCTTTGTTCACTCCTGTGCCAGAAAAACGCTAACCGCTTTAGATTCATCACATTTTGATAAATCTTTTTTGTGAGAATAAAAGCTTTTCGTAAATTTGCACTCCGATTGAGAAAATGACGTACAGCAATGGCTAAGAAAGGCAATAGAGTTCAGGTTATTATGGAATGCACCGAACAGAAGGACAGCGGTGTTCCTGGCATGTCGCGGTACATTACCACCAAAAACCGCAAAAATACGCCGAGCCGGATCGAGCGTAAGAAATACAACCCGTTTTTGAAGCGCGTTACCGTTCATAAAGAAATTAAGTAATTGTTATGGCAAAGAAGGTAGTTGCAACCCTGAAGAAAGAAGGTTCTGGAAAGACCTTCGCGAAGGTAATTAAAGCGGTGAAGTCTCCGAAGACTGGTGCTTATACCTTCAAGGAAGAAATGGTTCCGGTTGATGAAGTGCAGAACGCTCTGAAGAGCTAATTCCTCACTTACAACTAAACGTATGCTCAAAAGTCCCTTAATGGGACTTTTTTTGTTATAGATTTGTTGAGGTTAGTCGATAGTAAGGCTATGTGAACACTAACGACTATCCACTATTGACTAACGACTATTCACCTATGGCACTGTTTGGCTTTTTCTCCAAAGAGAAAAAAGAATCACTGGATAAAGGGTTAGAGAAAACGAAAGACAACTTCTTCTCGAAGCTCGGCCGCGCCGTGGCCGGTAAATCGAAAGTAGATGAGGAAGTGCTCGATGAACTGGAAGAAGTCCTGATCACCTCCGATGTGGGCGTGGAAACGACCGTTAAAATTATTCGCCGGATCGAAGAGCGCGTCGCCCGCGACAAATACCTCGGCACCGATGAACTCGACCGCATCCTGCGTGAAGAAATAGCCGCGTTGCTCTCGGGTATGCAAGACGGCAACGTATCCGATGATTTTGTGCTGCCTGCGGATAAAAAGCCGTATGTGATTATGGTTGTCGGCGTCAACGGCGTTGGTAAAACCACTACCATCGGTAAACTGGCGTCTCAGTTTCATAGACGGGGTTATAAGGTAGTGCTGGGAGCCGGCGATACCTTCCGGGCGGCCGCCGTGGACCAACTTAAGCTCTGGGGCGACCGCGTTGGCGTGCCGGTGATTTCGCACGGCATGAATACCGACCCCTCAGCCGTGGCTTTCGATGCGGTAAAGAAAGGAGTGGATATGGCCGCTGATGTGGTGATTATTGATACCGCCGGCCGTCTGCACACGAAAGTGAACCTGATGAACGAGCTGTCGAAGATTAAGCGCGTGATGCAGAAGTTCCTGCCGGATGCTCCGCATGAGGTGCTACTGGTTCTCGACGGGTCAACCGGGCAAAACGCCTTTATTCAGGCCACGGAGTTTACGAAAGCCACCGAAGTAACCGCGCTGGCGATTACCAAGCTCGACGGAACGGCCAAGGGCGGTGTGGTCATTGGCATCTCCGACCAGTTTAAGATTCCGGTCAAATACATCGGCGTCGGCGAAAAGATTGACGATTTGCAGACATTCAACAAGATGGAGTTTGTGGATTCGTTCTTTAAGAAGTAACTCTAAGCAAATGGCTGTTGTATCTGACCTGGAAGCTGTTCACCGCGATGTAGTCGCTATAATGAAGCGACACTATGGTGACCGCCTGGCCACTCTTATGCTTTTTGGCTCCTACGCACGTGGTGACTTTCACGAGGATTCGGATATTGATTATCTGGTAGTTCTCACAGATGAAGCTATATCGTTATCCAGAGAAATATCAGCTCTTAGCCCTACGCTCAGCCAATATTTCTTAAACTACAACGTATGGATATCAGCCAAAGTCACAACCAAAGAGGTTTATTTAAACACCATAAAGCCATTTTTTGCAGAAGTAAGAAGAGAGGCAAAAGTAATTTATGACGCCAAATTTAGCTTCCTACCTGAAGAAATCTGAGGAGCAGTTAGCTACAGCTAAAACTCTGGCGGCCATAACCCCTACAACTCCCTCCATTGTCCATAATTGTTATTATGCTTTCTTCTGGGCTGTTCGCGGTCTGTTAACTGAAAAGGGCGTTATTGTTAAGAAGCACTCCGGTGCTCATCAGATGTTTGGATTACACTACATCAAAACTGGTGATGTGCCTGGAAAATCTAATGACTACCTGTATGACCTTTTTGAACAAAGGTTAATTGCTTATTACGACGTTGAGGGTGAATTTGATGCAGAGCAGATAACTACTCTAATTCAGCGCACTGAGGAATTTCTCAACTTTGTCCGTGAAAAATATGCGTAATATCTGCTCGACCCGGTGGGCCTGCAACCTGTCGGCCTGGTTAATTTTGGTAAGCCTGGTGCTGGGTATTACCTATGCAGCATCAGCCCAAAAACCTTTGTCTAAAAAAGCAGCCATTAAAGCACCGTTCCAGGGTATCTGCGGCACGGTCCTCTTTAAATCCGGCAATCACATGCCGGGACCGGATATGCCCCGCGCTGGTGCCAATGGCCGGCCTGTTCAGCGGGAGGTGCTAATCTATGAACTGACCAGCTTAAGCCAGGCAGAAGCGGAGGAAGATGGGTTTTACAGCAAGGTCAACCGCAAACTGGTGAAAAAAGCCAAATCAGATAAGAACGGCAAGTTCTGTGTTGCGCTGCCGGTTGGACGCTACTCGCTGTTTGTGCGGGAAGAAAAGGGCCTTTATGCGAATCTGTCCGATGGGCAGGGCAATATCTTTCCCATTGAAGTAAAAAAGAACCGCAAGACCGACACGACGGTTGATATTACCTACGCTGCCGTATTTTAGCGGTCTATGTCTGTTCTCCTTATCCTTATTGCTGTTGTTGCTCCGTTTGGCTGGCTCATTTATAAGCTGCTCCGCTATTCTCAACAGGCATATAACGAAGATTCGCCTTTGAAGAAGGCGGTAACCTACCAGATTCACGCTAAGGACTATCTCACCCGCCTGAATTTTTTAACGCTGCTGCTAGGGGCTGGTACATGTCTATCAATGTGCCTAACCAGTTTTTATCTTGTTTCTATCGCTACCCAATGGGTTCACTGGCTCCTGATTATTGCTCTTGCCGGTTCTGGTATCTATGGTTTGTATTTTCAAGTGCTGGCTTTTCAACTAGAGTTTCAGTGCTGGGCAATAACCAGAGCCGTTCAGGTCACGCTAAACCCTGACACCAAAAGCATCTTACTGGAATCACCGGCGTTCTGGCTCGAAATTACGCCCGACAATCTGGTCCGTATAGAGCAGCATGGTACGGGTGCTCAATCGTCTAAAATCTTTGCCGGTTATGGATATTATAAATTCTTTCTGAACAACGGCCAGATTGCTTTTCTCAATTCTGCCAGCAGTTATCTGGATTATACCCTCAACGAGTACTTCAAAGAGATACCCAACAAGTATTGCCCCCACAAAATACCCTGGGTGAAATGATGGCAGGTTTACCCAAGTTTCCGAACTTTGTCCAATTTTTCAGCGTTCAGGAATAGTGCATTTCGGTACGAGTAAGATTATAGTCCCTTGAAAACAAAAGGCTTACGTCAGAATAAGATAAACATCGTTACGCTGGGTTGTTCAAAAAACCTGGTAGACTCCGAAGTTTTATTTACCCAATTAAAAGGCAACGGCTACGACGTCACCCACGAGTCGAAGCGCGATGATGCGAATATTGTAGTCATCAACACCTGCGGCTTCATCGACAACGCCAAGGAAGAATCCGTTAACACCATTCTGCGGTACGTCGATGCCAAAGATGCCGGCGTGGTAGATAAGGTCTATGTGACCGGTTGCCTCTCCCACCGCTACAAAGACGAGCTGGAAGTAGAGATTCCGACCGTCGATGCCTGGTTCGGCACCAACGAGCTACCCCGACTGCTCAAAACACTGAAGGCAGATTACAAAAAAGAACTGGTTGGCGAGCGGCTGCTGACGACCCCGGCTCATTTTGCTTATTTGAAAATTGCCGAAGGCTGCGACCGGCCGTGTTCCTTCTGTGCTATTCCGCTCATGCGCGGCAGTCACGTGTCCCGCCCGATGGACGAGCTGCTTACCGAGGCCCAATCGCTGACCCGGCGCGGTACCAAAGAACTCATTCTGATTGCGCAGGACCTGACTTATTACGGCCTCGACTTGTATAGGAAGCGTAATCTGGCGGAATTGATGAACCAGTTAGCTGACGTAGAAGGCATTGATTGGATTCGTCTGCAATATGCCTACCCCTCGGGTTTTCCGATGGATGTGCTGGATGTGATGCGCGAACGGCCGAACATCTGCAATTACCTCGATATGCCCCTGCAAACCGGCTCTACGGAACAGTTGAAGCTGATGCGCCGGGGTATTACCCGCGAGAAAACAGAAGTCCTTATCGAAACCATCCGCGAAAAAGTACCCGGTATCGCGCTGCGAACGACATTGATCGCCGGCCACCCCGGCGAGACAGATGCCATGTTTGAGGAAACCTACGACTTTGTGGAGCGGATGCGATTCGACCGGCTGGGCGTCTTTACCTACTCCCACGAAGAAAATACGCACTCCTATTCCTTCGAGGATAATGTACCGGCCGAGGTAAAGCAGGAGCGTACCGATGCCATCATGGAACTACAGCAGGGTATTTCCTACGAGCTGAATCAGGGAAAGGTGGGCAAGACTTACAAGGTCCTGTTCGACCGGAAAGAGGGAGGCTACTTTATTGGCCGGACGGAGTTCGACTCACCGGAGGTAGACAATGAGGTACTTGTACCGGCCTCTCAGCAACTCATACAGTTGGGCAGTTTTGCCAATGTTCGTATTACCGAAGCCCACGAATTTGATTTATACGGCGAAGTTGTTTCGTAATATTGTAGCCCCGTAAGCGCAGAACCTTACGGGGCTTTTGCTTGTTCAGCCGATTAAAACCACCCCGCATGGACTGTCAGTACCTACCGCTATCCGCCACTGGCCAATTCTCTCCGTTATTTTTAGATTACCTTAATCAAGCCGAATCCCTTAAGCCCTTCTATACTAATTCCCCCAGCCTGGAAGCCTTTGGGACGCAGATGCAGCAGAAGCAGTTCCCACCCGAACACCGGGCTACGCTGGTAAACGCCCTGGAGCGACAATACCAGCACATTGATAAAAAGCCGGATTTCTCCATTCTGGCCCAGCCGAATACCTTTACTGTTACCACCGGCCATCAGCTCAACATCTTTACCGGGCCGTTGTATGTCCTGTATAAACTAATCACTATTGTCAACCTGACGAAGCGGCTTAAGTGGGTATATCCGGAACACAACTTTGTACCCATTTACTGGATGGCGTCCGAAGACCACGATTTTGCCGAGATCAACCATTTCAGCCTCTTTGGCCGCAACTACACCTGGGAAACGCAGCAGCAGGGTGCTGTGGGCCGCATGAACCCCCAGGAGTTGAAAACGCTGTTTGGACAGATTCCGGAGAAGCTGTTTTTGTTTGAGGAAGCCTATCTGACCCACGAGACCCTGTCCGACGCCGTTCGCTATTACATGAACGAACTGCTGGGACATGAGGGACTCATTTGTCTCGACGCTGACGATGCCGACCTGAAGCGGTTATTCATTCCGGTCATGCAGGACGAACTGCTCAACCAGACGACCAATAATCTGGTGGCCGAAACCTCCCAACAACTCGAAAGCCTCAGTTATCAGACGGTAATTTCGCCCCGTGAAATCAACCTGTTTTACCTCGGCGATCAGCTTCGGGAGCGCATTACATGCGAGCATACGCCTGGGGGTTCGAAATTATACAAGGTGCTGCACACCGACCAGCAGTTCACTCAGGACGAGGTACTGGCCCTCCTCAATGAACATCCAGAACGGTTCAGTCCAAATGTGGTATTAAGGCCTGTGTATCAGGAAATGATCTTGCCGAACCTCGCTTATATTGGCGGACCGTCAGAAGTGCCGTATTGGCTGCAGTTAAAAGGTATCTTTGACCATTTTGGCATTTCATTCCCACTGCTAATTCCCCGGAACTTTGCGTTATATGTCTCTAAAGTGAGTAGCCAGCGGATTAAGAAGCTGGATTTATCGCCGGAGGATCTGTTCCAGGACAAGGTCAGTCTGAGACGCCGGTTTGTGCAGCAGCACACCAACAAGGTACTGGAATACGATGCAGAAAGACAGCTATTCGAGCAGGGATTTGCCGAAATGCTGGAGAAGGCTACTGCTGTGGATGTAACGCTGGAGAAAGCCGTAGCAGCCCAGCGGGTCCGGCTGCTAAATGCGGTGGAACGGCTGGAAAAGAAGCTGAAGAGGGCCGAAGAGCGTAACCAGTCGGTGGGCATTGGGCAGTTACAGGCAATCCACAATGAATTATTCCCAAATGGCGGCTTGCAGGAGCGTACCGAAAACTTTCTGACGTTCTATCTCAACGACAAGACTTTTATTCAGCAGCTCCTGGACGCTTTTGACCCGCTCGACTTCCGTATGCAAATTCTGCTGCAAAAATAACCGGTATGTACAAGGCCGAACTACGGAAGCTGTACCGTACCAAACGGCTGGCGCTCTCGGAGGCCGAATGGCAACAGCGATGTACCGCCATTCAGGAACGACTGCTAACCTTCTTTAACGAACGCTTTTCGCCGGATACTCCCCTGACGCTGCACACCTTTCTGCCTATCCGGCGGCAGCGCGAAGTGGATACCTATCCAATCATTGCTGAACTCCGGCAACGCTATTCCAAGCTGCGGGTACTGATTTCCCGAAGCAATCCGGATGGATCAATGACGCATATCGTCTGGTCTGGTCATGAAACCTTAACGGAAAATAAGTGGGGCATCCCGGAGCCGGCAGCGATAAAGCTTGCTGAAGTGAACAGCACAGCCATTGATATTGTCCTGGTGCCTCTCCTCATATTCGACAAACAGGGAAACCGGGTCGGTTATGGAAAAGGGTACTACGACCGATTCCTGACTACCTGCCGACCTGATGTGTTGACTATTGGATTATCTTTATATGAGCCTGTAGAAGCCATTTTCGACAAAACTTCTTTAGATGTACCAGTATACGTTTGTTTCACTCCTTTTGCGAACTGGTACTTTTTTAACCACTTATAACTTTATTTTTACAAAATAGTACTAATACCGTAAAAAGGTCATTAAATTTGGTTTGCTTTATTCTTATTGAAGAATTAATGGTATTCCATCTTAACAGACCTTTTCTATGATTGATGATAATGTACGCTCACCTTTCCAGCCTGATTAACAGGTAGATAACCTAAATTTTCAATTGCCTTCTTTATTCTGCCATACAAGTGGCAGAAGACCAAGCCGTTCGTTAACTGATGCATTTGGTAGGCTACACCGACTATCGGTAAATCCTATGATTTAACAATAGCCAATCGTAGCAGAGCGCTGCTCTTTCGCACCCGGTTAGTCCCAACCTATGCTTTTATCGAACAGATGTATCTGACCTGATAGGAGTAACAGTATCCCAAACCTTAAAGTAAATTAAACTCTATGGCAATTAGCTGTACCAGACAAGTGCCGTTTTCTCCGGGAAGCAAATCTCCGGCTGAAGGCTGGCTTCGGCAGAAACATGCCTATGTTCTGTTCTTCTTACTACAGATCCTCTCTGTAGGTGTATTCGCCCAAACGAAAGTTTCCGGTAAAGTAGCCGACGAACAGGGGCAGGGCCTGCCCGGTGTAAGTGTGGTTGTTAAAGGAACCACTACTGGTTCGGTTACCGACATGGATGGTAAGTACACCCTGAATGTTCCGTCAGGAACTTCCACCCTGGTTTACTCATTTATCGGCTATCTGACCCAGGAAGTTGCTGTCAACAACCGCTCGACCATCAATATCTCGATGGCGACCGATGTGAAGGCGCTCCAGGAAGTAGTTGTAGTGGGTTACGGTGTACAAAAGAAAGAGACCGTTACCGGTTCCGTTGTCTCCGTAAAAGGGGACCAACTGGTGAAATCGCCGGCTGTAAACCTATCTAACTCGCTGGCAGGCCGTTTGCCGGGTGTTGTTGCGGTAAACCGCAGTGGTGAACCGGGTTATGATGGATCCGCTATTCGTATCCGGGGTTCCAACACACTGAACAATAATGATGCGCTTATCGTAATTGACGGTATTCCGGCGCGGGCCGGTGGTCTGGACCGTATCAACCCGGCTGATGTTGAAAGTATTTCTGTACTAAAAGATGCTTCAGCAGCTATCTACGGTTCTCGTGCAGCTAACGGCGTTATCCTGATTACTACCAAGCGGGGTAAGACGGGTAAGCCGGAACTGTCGTACTCCTTTAACCAGGGCTGGGCGCAGCCGACGGTTATTCCTAAGCTGACCAACGCAGCGCAGTATACGTCTATGCTGAACGACCTTGACATATACGGATTACCCGTAAACGAGTGGGCTGCCGCAACACAGGCGTATAAGAATACTGGATCGTTCACCCGTCCAAACGGAACGGTACGGAATGCACCCTACTCACCGGAGGCTATCAAAAAGTACGCCGATGGCTCAGACCCCTGGAACTACCCCAATACAGACTGGTACGGCGCTACGCTAAAGCCCTGGTCTCCGCAATCACGGCACAACGTGCAACTGACCGGTGGTACAGAAAACTTAAGGTATCTGGCTTCGTTAGGGTATCAGAACCAGGACGCTTTTTACAAAAACTCCGCAACGGGTTTTAAGCAGTATGATCTGCGCCTGAACCTGGATGCAAACGTAAATAAATACATCCATGTCTCTCTAGGCGTGTTAGGCCGCGAAGAATTCCGCCGTTTCCCAACCAAGCCGGCCAGTGCGATTTTCCGGATGCAGATGCGTGGTAAGCCGCAGGAGCAGGCATTCTGGCCCGACGGACGTCCCGGTCCGGATATCGAGAATGGTGAAAACCCGGTTGTAATTACAACTAACCTGACGGGTTATGACCACGATAAGCGCGACTACTTCCAGACCAACGGACAACTTGACATCAAGATTCCGGGGGTAGAAGGCCTGAAGTTTACCGGTACAGCCGCCGTGGATAAACTCATCCGGAATACCAAGCGTTGGGAAACGCCCTGGACGCTGTACCAGAAAGGCTCCGGCGTGGATGCCAACGGTAACCCGAACCTGGTTGCCAGTCGGCGCGGCCAGCCCGAACCCCGCCTGCAGCAAGGTAACGAAAACACCCTGAACATTCTACTGGGTGGTATCCTGACGTATGAGCGGAAGATTGGCGACCATGGCTTGACGTTGCTAGCTGGTACCAACCGCGAAACCATTGAAGGTGATAACTTCAACGCCTTCCGTCGGTACTTTATCTCGCCAGCCATCGACCAGATGTTTGCCGGTGGTGACCTGGAGAAAAACAACGGCGGTGGAGCGTTTCAGCGGGCACGTCTGAACTACTTCGGCCGGGTAGCTTACAACTACAAAGAGAAGTACCTGGCTGAATTCCTGTGGCGTTACGATGGTTCGGATATCTTCCCCCCCGCTACCCGTTACGGCTTCTTCCCAGGTGTGATGCTCGGCTGGGTAATTTCGGAAGAGAGCTTCCTGAAGAATTCACTCCCGGACGTAAACTACCTGAAACTGCGCGGTTCATGGGGCCAGTTAGGTAACGACCAGATCGCCACGTACCAGTACCTGTCTACCTATGGTTTCCGGAGCTACATTATCGGCAACGTAGAGAGCAAAACCTTGTTTGAAGCGCGGGTACCGAACGAACAAATTACCTGGGAAGTTGCAAACAACGCCAACTTAGGTCTGGAAGGACAATTGTTCAACGGAAAAATCAACTTCGAATTTGATGTTTTCTCGAACAAGCGGACAAACATCCTCTGGACTAGAAATGCTTCTATCCCGCAGTCAACGGGAATGTCCCTGCCCGCCCAGAACATTGGTGAGGTGGCCAACCGGGGCTGGGAGTTTAATGTCGGCTACCGCAATCAGATTGGCGACTTTAAATACAGCGTAAGTGTAAATGGTGGCTATGCCAAGAACAAAGTACTATTCTGGGACGAAGCGCCGGGTGCTCCTGAATGGCAGCGTACAACCGGCCGGCCGATGTTTACCTACCAGGCTTATATCTACGATGGTGTGTTTAAAGACCAAGCCGACATCGATGCGAACAAGCTTGATTATAAAGCGATCGTAAACACGCTTCGTCCGGGTGACATGAAGTACCAGGACTATAACGGAGATGGTAAGATCACACCCGATGATCAGGTTCGCACCGACTATACTAACCTCCCACTATTCCAGGGTGGTGCAAACATCACGGCAGGCTACAAGAACTTTGACCTGACCATCCTGTTCCAGGGTGCGGCCGGTGCCAGACAATACATCTCGCCGGGCGAAATGGGTAACATCGGTAACTACCTGCTCGACATGTACGAGAACCGCTGGACGGTAGAAAACCCGAGCAGTGTTCACCCGCGTATTGCCAACCGCGCCGATCAGTACTATACTGGACAAAACAACACATACTGGCTGCGCAGTTCTGATTACATTCGTCTGAAGAACTTTGAAGTAGGTTACACCCTGCCTGTTACCGTAAGTGGCAAAGTAGGCATGAGCAACTTCCGGGTTTATGTCAATGGTCTGAACATGCTGACGTTTGACAAGCTGAAAGTATTTGACCCCGAAACGTCGAACGCAACGGGCCAGTACTATCCTCAGTCGAAAATTATCAACGCAGGCTTAACAGCCACCTTCTAAACTCATTAACTTGTATACTTATGCGTTTAATTCGAAATACGTTATTAACAACTATAGTGACGTCACTGGTCATTACAGGTTGTAACGATAACTTCTTAAATACCAAACCGCTCGACCAGGTATCTCAGGCGGCTGTTTGGACTGATGCAGCCCTGGCCGAAGCTTTCGTAACTGAAATTTACGCAGGCTTGGGGAACGGTGGTTTCGATGAGCAGATGCTAGCTTCGCTCACGGATGAAACCATTTTTACGCACCCCGGTAGAAACATCACGACCATTACGGAGTCACGCTCCAACCCGGCCGATCCGGGTTGGATCAACGGCACGATTAGCTGGGCAAATATGTATCAGCGTATCCGGGCCGCAAACCTGGCGCTGAAGAACCTGGAGAAGCCGCAGTTTGAGAATGCCAATGGTATTGTAGACCGGCTGAAAGGTGAAGCGCTGTTTATGCGGGCGTATTATTACCACCAGTTAATCCGGTATTATGGTGCCGTTCCTCTCGTTGATCGCCCTTACGAACTGGGAGAAGCCGATTATTTGGCCAAGCGCAACACCTGGGAGGAGAACGTCAATTTTATCGTGAAAGATCTGGACGAATCGGCTAAACTGCTCGACGGTAAAAGCATGGCTCGTGGCCGGGCAAGCAAAGCTGCGGCCCTGGCCCTGAAGTCGCGGGTGCTGGTGTATGCCGCCAGTGACCTGCACGACATACCGACCGCCAAGGCTAAGTCGGCTACCATAGCCGCCTATTCGAACCCTGAGTTCCTGGGTTATGTAAGCGGTAACCGGACGGAGCGCTGGCAAAAAGCCAAAGATGCCGCCAAGGCTGTTTTAGACCTGCCGAACCTGGGCAACCAGTTGAACCTGTCGGCTCCGCTGCCGCGTGAGGAAGCCATTCAGACTTATATCAACAACTCTATGGCGCGTAATGGCGGTGAACGAGAGATCATTTTAGGTCGCTATTTCATCAATGCCAAGCAGGAGAACGGCGGTCGTCAGGGTCTGTTCAATGGCCCGAACGGCTATAACAACTGGGCAGGAAACACCCCGATTCAGCACATGATCGATGATTATGAGATGATGGACGGCTCTCGCTTCGATTGGAACAAGGCTGAGCATGCGGCTGCTCCCTATACCAACCGCGACCCACGTTTCTATGCATCAATACTGTACGATGGAGCGCAGTGGAAGCCCCGCTCATCGGCCAACGCGCCCCGCGATCCGCTGGGGCAGATTCAGACCGGCTCATACGAAATCGTGAACAGCTCAGGCCAGAAGGCAACGCACTTCGGTCTGGATACCCGTAAGAGCGTAATAGAAGACTGGAACGGGAGCTACACTGGCTACTATGCCCGGAAGTTTATCGATGCCAACCCGGCTATTGTTGACCAAAATACCTGGCAGGAAGTTCCCTGGCCGGTGCTGCGATACACCGAGGCCGTGCTGAACTACGTTGAAGCCTGTATCGAATTAGGGCAGGATGCCGAAGCCCTCACCTGGCTGAACAAAATTCGCTTCCGGTCCGGTATGCCGGCTATTACGTCAACAGGTGCGGCCCTGCGCGAGCGCTACCGGAATGAGCGCCGGGTGGAGATGTTTATGGAAGAGCAGCGCTACCACGATGCCCGTCGCTGGATGATTACGCCGACCGCCTTTGCCCGCAAAGCCAATGGTATCAACATCACCGGTACGCTTAAGCCTGGTAAAACGCTATCGGTCTATAAGTATGACCCAACCAGCTACGATTACAAGTACACTGTATTTGAGATTGACCCTGGTAAGGAAAACCGCACCTGGAATGATAAGATGTATTTCTTACCAATCCACCGGGATGAGATCAACCGGAATAAGAACCTGGTTCAGAACCCCGGCTATTAAGAAAATAGACTTATTTTCGTTAATTTTGAAACTATGCCAGCTACGTTTAGCTGGCATAGTTTTTTATAAGCCTTTCTTTTCTGCATGAAATTGAATACCGTTAACTGGCTTTGTCTGTTGCTTGCCCTGACTGGTGGAGTAGTATCAATATCCGGGTGTCAAAACAGGAATACCGCTTCTGCCGAAGGAAAGCCTGCCGCTGCTCCCGATAATGCACTCTTTACCCTACTCTCCCCCGACCAAACCGGAGTGGCCTTCTCTAATAATCTGACCGAAGGCCTGAACACCAACGTCTTAATGTATGAATACTTCTACAATGGCGGTGGCGTAGCCGTGGGAGACCTCAACGGCGACGGGCTGGACGATATTTACTTCACCGCCAACATGAACCCTAATCAGTTGTACCTCAACAAGGGGAACATGAAGTTCGTGGATGTTACAGCAACGGCGGGTGTTGCTGGTCGCGAGGGGCCCTGGAAAACCGGCGTAACTATGGCGGATGTGAACGGCGATGGCCGGCTTGACATATTCGTCTGCCACTCGGGCAGCCTGCGGCCCGAAAGCCGCATTCCCGAACTGTTCATCAACGACGGCCCCGACGCCAGCGGTATACCACACTTTACCGACCGCACCGCCGAGTACGGCCTGGCCAACCCGGCCCAGACTACGCAGGCGGCTTTCTTTGATTATGACCGGGATGGCGACCTCGACCTGTTTCTGCTGAACCACAATCCTCGCTTACTACCAATCCTGGATCCGAACGCAACAGCCGCCCTATTGAGGCAGCCCAATGCCGAAACCGGGGTACGACTGCTGGAAAACAGAGGCCGGAAAACCGGTTCCTCGTTCTCACCTACTTTTGTCGACATTACCGATCGGGCCGGCCTGAGCAGTTCTGCCCTGACCTACGGGCTTGGCATCGGCATATCGGATTTGAACGGCGACGGCTGGCCCGACCTGTACGTGTCCAATGACTACACCGTTCCGGACTACCTCTACCTGAACAATAAGAAGGGTGGCTTCACCAATATGCTGCCGGCAAGCATGGGGCATACCTCCAATTTCTCGATGGGGAATTCCGTGGCAGACGTCAACAACGATGCCCAGCCCGATATTCTGACCCTTGATATGCTGCCGGAAGATAACCGCCGGCAGAAGCTGCTGATGGCCCCCGACAATTACGAAAAATACGACCTTGCCGTGCAATCAGGCTTTCACCACCAGCTGATGCGCAATATGCTGCACATCAGTAACGGCACCACCTCGGGCGTACCCACCTACCGGGAAGTAGGCCAACTGGCGGGTATTTCCAATACCGACTGGAGCTGGTCGCCCCTGCTGGCCGACTTTGATAACGACGGCTGGAAAGACCTGTACGTGACCAACGGCTACGTGCGCGACTATACCAACATGGACTTTCTGAAGTATATGAACGATTTCATGCAGAACCGGCCGACCAATCCCAGCCGGGAAGATGTGCTGCAACTTGTTCATCAGATGCCCGCGTCCAATGTAGCCAATTATATGTTTCAGAACCGGGGTAGCGCTACCGATGCCGTTACCTTTGCCAACGTGGGTACCGCCTGGGGACTTACTCAAACCTCAAACAGCACCGGAGCTGCCTATGCCGACATGGACAACGACGGTGACCTGGACCTGATTATCAACAACACCAACCAGCCTGCCTTCATCTACCGGAACGATGGTATCCGTACCGACGGCCCGGCCCGGTCAGCGAATCATTACCTCGCCGTTCGCCTGGAAGGCAATGCGCCCAATACACAAGGGCTGGGGGCCAAAGTAATGGTCTACCAGAAGGGCCGTCAGCAATACCGGGAACAGATGCCGACGCAGGGTTACCAGTCCAGCGTCTCACCCGTGCTGCACTTTGGTCTGGGAGCGGATAGAGCCATCGACTCGGTGCGGGTTGTCTGGCCGGGTGGCAAACAACAACTACTGACCAACGTAACCGGCAACCAACGGCTGACCGTGCAGGAGAAAAACGCAACAGGTATCTACCAGGCACCTGTTACCCCCACTCCTGTTTTCCGGGAGGTATCCGCTCCAATTGCGTTGCAACATCAGAAGAACACCATTAATGATTTCAAACGGCAGCCATTGCTGGTCAATCCTCTTTCGTTCTCCGGCCCCTGTCTGGTCAAGGCAGACGTTAATGGCGACGGTCTGGACGATGTTTTTGCGGGCGGCAACAGCGGTCAGGCCGGGGCGTTGTACCTTCAGCAGGCGCCGGGCCGGTTTGTGCCGAAACCACAGCCAGCTTTTGAGGCCGACAAGGCGAGTGAAGATACGGATGCCCTCTTTTTCGATGCCAACGGTGACGGTTTTGCCGACCTGTACGTAGCCAGCGGAGGATACGGCAGTTTTATGCCGGAGGACTCCTTGCTACAGGACCGGCTGTACCTCAACGACGGCAAAGGAAACTTTACCAAAAGCACCAACGCCCTGCCCATTATGCGGACCAGTACCAGCTGCGTTCGGGCGACGGACGTGAACGGCGACGGCCGGCAGGATTTATTTGTGGGTAGCCGCGTCATACCGGGTCGCTACCCGGAAGCCCCCCGGAGTTACCTGCTCATCAACAACGGTCAGGGGCGCTTTACAGACCAGACAACCACCCTGGCACCCCAGCTTGAGCGTATCGGTCTGGTAACCGATGCCGCCTGGACCGACCTGAACGGCGACAAAAAGCCGGAGCTGGTGGTCGTGGGCGAGTGGATGCCGGTAACGGTATTCGCCAATACCAACAGTAAGCTGACTGACCAGACCAATACCTACTTTGACAAACCTTATCGGGGCTGGTGGAACAAACTGCTGGTCGACGACGTAAACGGCGACGGCAAACCTGACCTTGTCGTCGGTAATCTGGGACTGAACTCCCAGTGCAAAGCCAGCGAGCAGGAGCCCGCCGAACTGGTCTATAAGGATTTTGATAATAATGGCAAAATTGACCCTGTGCTGTGCTTGTACGTGCAGGGCAAATCGTACCCCCACGCCACCCGCGACGAACTCCTCGACCAGCTCGTTATGCTCCGGAAGCGTTTCCCCTCGTACGACAGCTACGCTAACGCTACCCTGAAGGATGTATTCACCGAAGAAGAGCTGAACGGTGCCGGCCGGCTGTACGCCAACCACCTCCAGACGACCTGTTTTGCCAGTACCGCTGCGGGTAAACTACAGGCCCAGGTATTACCGACCGAAGCGCAGATTTCGCCCGCTTTTGCGCTGGCCGCCTTGGATTACGATCAGGATGGAAAGAAAGACCTGCTGGTATGCGGCAATCTCAGCCACGGCCGGCTGCGCTTTGGTAAGTATGATTCTAACTATGGCGTCTTATTAAAGGGAGACGGAAAAGGGCAGTTTACCTACGTTCCGCAGAGCCAGTCCGGCTTCCGGTTACAGGGCGATGTCCGGAGTATTCTGCTTGTGGGTAATACCTGGCTGTTTGGCATCAACCAGCAACCGCTTAAAGCGTATCAGGCAAAAAGTTCCGAAAAGACGCTTACCCATGCGCCTGCTCCCAGGAGTCAAGGCCAGTTGCCGAAGGCAGTTAGCGCAGTTGCCCGTGTCCACTAAATAGACTATAAACGATAAAAATAGTACCCTTACTATTCCTTACCCCAACCCTATGTCAACCTCTTCACGAGCAGCGCAACTTAGTGCGGCTCTTTTACTGACAGCCTCCGTTGCCGGTGGGTTTTACGGTTGCAAAACGCCGAAGACCACTACGGCGCAAACCCAATCGGCACCAACAGCAGTTCCGGCCCCGGTAGCGGCCGTCGCGCAGAAAGTACCCCGTATTTTGGTCTTCTCCCGGACAAAGGGGTTTTACCATAAGTCCATTCCGGCGGGTATTGCCGCGCTGCAGAAGCTGGGTCAGGAGAACAATTTTCTGGTGGATACCACCAAGAACGCAGCGCTGTTTACCGACGAGAACCTGAAGAAGTACAGCGCTGTGGTTTTCCTCAGCACCACTATGAACGTGCTCGACCCCGACCAGCAGGTTGCCTTTGAGCGCTATATTCAGGCCGGCGGTGGCTTTGTGGGTATTCATGCCGCTACGGATACAGAGTACAACTGGCCGTGGTACAACAAACTCGTGGGGGCTCAGTTCTCCAGCCATCCCAAACAGCAGCAGGCAGGTATCGATGTGATCGACAAAAGCCATATCTCCACTAGCCACCTGCCCAACCGTTGGGAGCGCTTCGACGAGTGGTATAGCTTCAAAAACATTAACCAGGATGTGAAGGTGCTGGCCAAACTCGACGAGACCAGCTACCAGGGTGGTACCAACGGCGACAACCACCCGATTGCCTGGTATCATGAGTTCGACGGCGGCCGAGCCTGGTACACCGGCGGTGGCCATACCGACGAGAGTTTCAGCGAACCACTCTTTGTGAAGCACCTGTTGGGTGGTATTCAATACGCCATTGGTCAGAATAAGGAGCTGGATTATGCAAAAGCCTATGCCGTTAAGACTCCCGAGGAAAATCGGTTTACCAAGACCGTTCTGTCCAACGATCTAGCTGAGCCGATGGAACTGGCCGTGGCACCAGATGGCCGGGTGTTTTATGTAGAGCGGGGCGGTAAGTTCTACATGTACGACCCCAAGACCCGCAAGAATAAAATGGTGCATAACTTCCCGGTTGTTGCCGTGGAGAAGTACCTGAACGGCCTGCTGGGGATGACCATCGACCCAAACTTCAACCAGAATCATTACCTGTACTTTTTCTACACTATCAAAGACGGTGAGCAGACGAAGCAGCGCATCGGCCGTTTTGTGATGAATGATGATGGTACCCTTGATATAGCCTCCGAAAAGTCCATTATTGAAGTTCCGATTGACCTGGAAGTAAGCGCCCATACCGGCGGCTCCATGGCCTGGGACCGGCATGGCAACCTCTTTATCTCGACGGGCGACAATACTGTCCCCTTCGAGTCCAGTGGCTTCTCTCCTACCGACTGGCGGCAGGGACGCCTGACGTTCGATGCGGCCCGCTCAGCCGGAAACGCCAATGATCTGCGCGGTAAGATCCTGCGCATTCACGTAGAGCCAGACGGTTCCTACACCATCCCCGAAGGCAACCTTTTCCCGAAAGGAACAGCGGGTACGCGTCCGGAGATCTACGTCATGGGTTGCCGTAACCCTTACCGGATATCGGTTGACCCAGCTACGTCTATTGTCTACTGGGGCGAAATCGGTCCGGATTCCGGTACTGACGGTGAGCAGGGGCCACGCGGCTACGATGAGTTTAACCAGGCCAAAAAAGCCGGTAACTACGGCTGGCCGTTCTTTGTAGGCGACAGCAAGCCGTACAAAGAGTACAACTTCGAGACCAAAGCCGTCGGCGCTCAGTTTGACCCCAGCGCTCCAGTCAACAATTCGCCGAACAACACCGGTATTAAAAATCTACCACCCGTACAGAAGGCGATGGTGTGGTACCCGTACAACAAGTCGACTGACTTCCCGGAACTGGGTCAGGGTGGCCGCTGCGCCATGGGTGGCCCCGTGTATCACTACGACCCAAATCTGAAATCAAATGTGAAGTTGCCGGCCTACTACGACAAGGCGCTATACATGTACGACTGGATGCGGAACTGGGTGTATGCCGTTCGCCTGGACGAGAACCAGAACTATAGGCGCATGGAGCAGTTTATGCCGACTCGGGGTGACTTCCGCCGTCCAGTCGATATGGAAATTGGTCCGGATGGTTCTATTTATATGCTCGAATACGGTACCGTTTACGGTATCGACAACGACGACGCCCGGCTGGTGAAAATTGAGTATAACCCCGGCAACCGCACGCCGGTGGCAGTAGCATCGGCCCGCGATACCATTGGCCTGGCTCCGTTCAAGGTAGCCTTCAACAGCCGCCGTAGCTATGACTACGACGAAGACGATCAGTTAAGCTACGAGTGGCGCTTTGAGAACAACCAGGTAGCCTCCACCGAAGCAAACCCGACGTACACCTTCCAGAAAAACGGCATCTATAAGGTCACGCTAAAGGTAATCGACCCGGCTGGCCAGAGTTCGATGGATACGCTGGAGATTAAAGTAGGCAATACGCTGCCGCAGGTGGCCATCAACGTTGCCGACAATAGCACGTTCTTCTTCTCCGACCAGACTCCGTTGAAGTACACGGTAGACGTGAAGGATAACGAAGACAAGGTTATCGACAAAAAGAACGTGAAGGTAGCGCTGAACTACATTCCGAAGGTGGCCGGCAACGATGCCCAGATTGGCCACCAGCAAATCAGCAGCACGTTTAATCTGGGTAAGAACCTGATGGCGGGCAGCGACTGCAAAGCCTGTCACCAGATCAATGGCAAGTCGGTTGGGCCGTCGTTTATCGAGGTGTCAAAGAAGTATCGGGGTGACAAAGGTGCCCTGACCCGGCTGGCTAATAAAGTCATCACCGGGGGCGGTGGTGTCTGGGGTGACCACGCCATGAACGCCCATCCGCAGCTCTCCCGTGAGGATGCTAACGAAATTGTAAAATACGTGCTGTCACTGGCCAACGACCAGCCCGACGTACGGCTGCCGCAGCAGGGTACCGCAGTTCTGAAGGAGCATGTGGGCAAAGACGAGCAGGGTCGCTACGTCCTGACCGCGTCCTACACTGATAAAGGCGGTGCCATTACGCCACTGAGCCGCAGCGAAACGCTAATCCTGCGCCCCGCCAAAGTCATAGCCTCCGACGCTGATGACCTGTACAACATCAACCGGCAGGGCCGGCGATTGAGCGGCATTAAGCACAACTCTTATTTTGTAATGAAAAACGTTGATCTGAAAGGCATTGAACAGCTGACTTACAACTATGCGTCTAAGGACTTCAACGGTATCATCGAGGTCCGCCTGGATTCGCCCAAAGGCCAGGTCATCAGCACCGCCAACTTCACCCCTACCGGCGACTGGCGCAAAGCTGCCGATATCAGCGCTCCCATTCAGGACCCCGGTGGCAAGCACAACCTCTACTTTGTGTTTACCAACAACCAGCAGCCAACCCAGAATCTGGCCGCGCTGAACTGGATCAATTTTGAGAAGGATCAGGCCATGAGCCGGCGATAACAATTGACGGTAGAACAGACGAGAAAAGCTTCCGGATAGCGTCCGGAGGCTTTTTTGTTAAAGCGTCTGTTACGGTGTTCTAGTGATTTTGTTATACCAGAAATAGATTGTATACTAGTTGAAAATAATTCCAGTCTTACTTATGAAAATAACAATTGAAGTAAATAGTCAGCCTGAGTGGGAAAAGTTAATTCAGTTATTAAAGGAGTTAAATATTGGTACTGCTGAGATCGTACGTACGAAATCCGGTGGTTCAACTAACCACCTTCCGCTGAAGAGGGGATCCGGCAAAGAAGCAGTATTGTATGTGGCCGACGACTTTACAGCGCCGTTACCTGATTTTGATGAGTATTCTTAAGAAATGGATATACTTCTGGATACTCACATACTTCTTTGGCATATCACCGATAATCCTCGCTTAAGTCTAGCGCATAGCGCAATCATAGAGAACTCAGCGAACCAATTATTTTTTAGTTATGCCAGTCTATGGGAGATTGCTATTAAAACAAGCATCGGTAAACGAAAATTCAGTACCCGATTGAGCACCTTGTTCCGCAGGAAATAACCTTAATACCGATATCAATCGACCATATTCAACGGGTCCAGCACCTTCCATTCCACCACCGTGACCCTTTTGACAGATTAATTATAGCTCAGGCATTGGAGGTTAATCTGCTTATTATGACTGATGACGTGCATTTAAACAAATATGAGGTAACGTTGGTAAGATAGCCATCAGTTATTCCCCTTCTCCGGCGACTCTATATTGAAGATATTGTTCCGCTCTTCCCGCTTCCGGATACCGAAATTGTAGCGGACCGTCAGGCCCAACCGGCGGGTGTCACTCCGGCGCAGACCACTGGCCGATAAGCTCCCCTGCTGGATGGTAAATTGGTAATAGTTGGTGAAAAACAGGTCGTTGGCCGTCAGTGTCACCATCAGTTTATCCTCAATAAACCGGCGGTTCAGGCTCATGTTGAGGGCTCCAAAGTTGCTTAGCTCATAGAATTGTAGCTGTCCGTTAGTGCGGATAAACCCGTTCAGGGTAAACGTTGAGCGCCGGTCGATCTTGAGCTGGTGATAGGTGAAGAACGACCAACTGCCGCGCTGGAAGTTCAGCGGACGCCCTTCGTATAAGCCACTGTAGTCGTTGTAGTTGAACTGGGCGCCAAACACAAAGAAGTAGCGCTTGATGGGCGGAATGCCCGCCAGTAGCCGGAAATAGGTTTCGCGGTTGGTACCCAGGTTATCGTAGGTACGAAAAGCGAGACTACGGTTGTTGGGGTCCTGATACACCACATTCGTGAATATATCGCGGGTATGATTACGCCCCAGCGCAAACAGCGGCCGGTCCTCAACGCTGATGTTCACCTCATAGTTTTCGGTAAACTGCGGCCGCAACGCCGGATTACCGGCCTCGTACAGGTACTGGTCTACGTAGCGGGGGAACGGGTTCAGGTAATCATAAACCGGCCGGGTGATAGACCGCCGATACACCAGATAACTCCGCAGTTCATACCCGGCAATTTTGGCCACCCGCCGGCTCAGATAAACGTAAGGGAACAGGTCGGTGCGGTTGATCTGAAACGAGGTATCCGCCGGTACCCGCTGCCGCCCATACATATTGGTATTTTCCAGCCGGACCCCGCCTTTCAGCAGAAACGAACCCAACCCTTTGGAAGCTTGTACATAAGCCGCGTTGATATTTTCCCGGTAATCGAAGGTATTGGTGCGGAAACGATCGGGTAGCCGCTGGTCACCCACCTGCCGGAAATACGCCGACACGCTGGTAAAATACTGAACAGTGGTTTTCGCTCCGGTTTCGAGCGTGATGGTTGGCGTCACCTTGTACCGCAAATCCACCTGAGCGGCTCCCAGGTGGCGCTGGTTGTCGAACGAGCCGTCGCCGGCCGTTGCAGGTCTGACTGGTAACAGGTACTGGGTGGTAAAGTCCTGTAAGCCCCGATTGCTGATCAGGTTGTAAGACACATCGGTGGTCAGTTCAGAACCGATGGTATCCAGCTTATACTTTGTCGAGAAGCCCTGACTGAACGAGAGAATGCGATTCTGGTTGCTGACCTGGTTGAGGTTTTCCGTTAACAGGCGGCCCGTACTGAGCTGAATGATCTGGTTATCATTGCCGGCCTGCGAGTTGTTCTGGTTCCAGGAGAACCGCCCATCCACATTAATATCCCAGCGCTTACCCGGCTCAAAACCAAGCCCATAACCGGCATACACAGTTTGAGCCGGAAACGTCGTGTATGCGTCCTGCCGCAGCAGCGAATCGGGTGAGAACCGCCGGTTGGTCTGAATCTCTTCGTACAGATTCCGGCGGGTGTAGTTCAAATTCAGGTACGAGGTGCGACCGTTCTGGCTATTGTTCAGGTTTATACCCGCAAACTGGTTTCCAAAACGGCCCTGGTTAAAACCAGCATTGGCCGAGCCTGTAAGGCCGATCTTTACCCCTTTCTTCAGCACGAGATTCACTATACCTCCACTACCGGCAGCATCGTAGCGGGCGGAGGGCGTCCGCATGATCTCAATTTTGGCAATGCTGTTGGGCGGCAGACTCTTCAGCATGGAGGCAATGTCGGCTGCGCTCATCTTTTGCTCCCGGCCATTGATGTATATAGTAGCCGGCGTGGTGCTGCTTAGGTACACGTTGCCGTCGGGGTCCAGAAAAACGCCCGGCGATTTCTCCATGATCTCGTAGGCGCTGGTGCTGGTACTGGCAATTGGTTCCGGGTCCACTATGGTTTTGTCATCTTCCTGCGTCACCAGCGGCTTAGCGGCCGTTACCGATACGGTTTGCAACGTAATATTATCCTCCTCCATCACGAGCGTCAGCAGGGGTTGCCCCGTGGTCGGCTTCACTACCCGCTGCAAGGGTTTTAAGCCAACAGACGTAACCAGTAGCCGGTAGGTTTGTCCGGCCTGCGCTTGAAACGAGGCTATCCCTGAGGTATCGCTGATCGTATATAGGTGCCGGGTCGTATCCGCCAGTTCGGTCAGGCGGAGCGTAGCCCCAACTACCGGTTGCCGGTTAGCCTCCTGCAACCGGATGCGGAACGGGAAGTTCTGCGCCGGTAGGGTGTGAATTAGTAGACAAAAGAGGCCGCAAAGCAATGCGGATAGGCGGTGTGGATTCATTGGCCATACAATAATTCACAAATATACGCGCCAAAGCCCAGGCAATTTTTAGATTAGCTGATCCTGTCTGTCAAACTTTTAGCGTAATTTTGCACCGGGTTGCCAATGCGGCCTGTTTCAAACCGATGTTAAGTCAATAAAACCATGAAAATTGCAGTAGTAGGAGCTACCGGCCTGGTCGGTGGCGAAATTATGAAAGTGCTGGAGGAGCGTAACTTCCCCGTGACTGAACTGATTCCCGTAGCATCTGAGCGTTCTGTTGGTAAACAGGTGACGTTTAAGGGTAAACAGTACACGGTGGTGAGCTACGAAGATGCCATCGCGGCCAAACCTGCCATTGCCATTTTCTCGGCCGGTGGCGGTACCTCCCTGAAATTGGCTCCGCAGTTTGCCGAGGCCGGTATTACCGTGGTGGACAACTCTTCCGCCTGGCGCATGGACCCCACCAAAAAACTGGTGGTTCCGGAGATTAACGCCGGTGAGCTGACCAAAGACGACAAAATCATTGCCAACCCCAACTGCTCGACCATTCAGATGGTGGTGGTGCTGAATCCTCTGCATAAAAAGTATAAAATTAAGCGCGTGGTGGTGTCGACGTATCAGTCGGTAACCGGTACGGGTAAAGCGGCCGTTGATCAGTTGTTTGCGGAGCGGAACGGTGATCAGGAAGTGCCCAAGGTATACCCCCACCCAATCGACCTGAACGTGCTGCCGCACATCGACGTATTCCTCGACAATGGTTACACCAAAGAAGAGATGAAGATGACCAATGAGACGAAGAAGATCATGGGAGACGACAGCATCGCGGTAACGGCTACCACGGTTCGAATCCCAACCATCGGCGGCCATTCCGAAGCGGTGAACATAGAGTTTGAGAACGAGTATGATCTGGAGGAAGTACGCGCCATTCTGAACGAAACAGAAGGTGTTGTTGTGCAGGATGATCCCAAGAACTTCCTGTATCCAATGCCGCTGACCGCCCACGGCAAAGACGAAACGTTTGTTGGCCGCATCCGTCGCGACGAAAGCCAGCCCAAAACGCTAAACCTGTGGATTGTGGCCGACAACCTCCGCAAGGGAGCCGCTACCAACGCCGTTCAGATCGCCGAATACCTGATGCAGCACAAACTGGTTGATGAAGCGGAGCCAAACCTGGCATAAGAAATAAGTAATACAAAAAGAAAAACTCCGCCGGGCAGCCCGGCGGAGTTTTTCTTTTTCAAACTTTTTAGCCCCAAAATTGTCCTATTTAAAAGAGTACGTGTTACGCTTATCCGCTAAAGGTCATGAATATACTGAAATACCTAATCCCTTTGGGTATACTGCTGTTTTGGGTAGCCGGTGCTGCCAGAGCGCAGGAAATCCCGTCTAAACCGATCGATTCCACGCAACGGGTATCTCCCCCACCGATCCGCCCGGATACAACCCAACTTAACTCCGCCGACCGCCTGGATACGGTCCGAACCCAAACAGCGCCAGCGGTGGAACGGGCCATCGACATTTCGCAGCCTCTGGCCACTCCGCAACCAACGGCATTACCCGAACGCAGCCCCTCAACCGAACGTACGGAAAGTTCCGCCCGCATCGGTAAGGTGTCGGGCCGGCTCATGGCTATTCAGAGCGGCAAAAATCTACCTGTCGAATTTGCCAGCGTCGGAGTATTCCGCACTCGTGACTCCAGTACGGTGGCTGGTGCCTTAACCGATGAACGAGGCTATTTTCAACTGGAAGGCTTACCTCCCGGAAACTATTACATCCTTATTCAGTCGCTCGGGTTTGAAGCGAAACGCCTGCCATCCGTGGCCATCAGCGTTCAGAAGCCGGAGGTTGAACTCGGTAATGTAGTGATGAATGAAAGCGTTCGGCAGTTGCAGGAGGTAGTTGTGCAGGGCCAAAAGCAGCTGATGGATTATTCTCTGGACCGCAAAATTGTGAATGTAGACCAACTGCCAACAGCGCTGGGGGGTTCTGCGGTTGATATCCTGCAAAATGTGCCATCCGTAACGGTAGATGTCGACGGCACCTTAAGCTTACGCGGTAGCAGCAATGTCATTATCCTGATTGATGGCAAACCTTCTGGTCTCACGGGTCTGGACCGCCAGGCTGTGCTGGAGCAGATTCCCGCCAGTAACATCGAGCGCGTCGAGTTGATAACAAATCCATCGGCCCGCTTCGATGCCGATGGTGCCGCTGGTATTATCAACATAGTCCTGAAAAAAGAGCGTGCGCAGGGCTTCAACGGTAACGTTCAGATGAATGTGGGCACCCGTGATAAATACAATGCCTCCGTTAATCTGAACTACCGGCTAAAAAAGGTGAACCTGTTTGGGAGTTATAACTTCCGCCACGACCGGCGCTTCAGCTTCCGGAACTCTGAGCGGCAAAATTTCTTTGAAGATTCAACCAGTTACCTGGTTCAGCGCAACGACGGTTTCCGGGTTGGCAATAATCACAACGCCCGTGTGGGTCTTGATTATAGCCTGACCCCACGCGACAATGTGACCGCATCCATTTTGTACCGTACCGACCGGGACCGCAATCCCAGTACAGAAGTCATTAATTCATTGGATCGAAACCGGGATTTGTTAGGTCGCCTTATTCGTACGTCCGAAGAACGGGAACCAGAAAGTGGCTTTGATTATACGTTTGGGTACCGCCGTAAATTCCCCAAGCAGGGCCGGGAGCTCAACTTCGACGCTACCCTTTCAACAAACAAAGGCACCGAATTTACCGACTATAGCCTCAGCACTACCCTACCCGAGAACCTTTTAACCCCTAATCTGCGGATAGGTCAGCAGCGGAGCACCAACGCAGAAGACAACCGGGTGGGCGTTTTGCAGTTGGATTTTGTGGAGCCGATGAAAGACAAAAAACGCTTTGAAGCCGGTTTGAAATATACCGCCCGCCTACTGGGGGCAGATTATGTCTTTAATGATCAGTTGAACGGCGTATTTGTCAGAAATGAAGCCATTAGTAACAACTTTGTATACGATGAGCGGACCAGCGCGGCCTACGTCAATTTCGGGAACGAGTTCAAAAAGATCAGCTATCAGGTAGGTTTACGCACTGAATATACAGCCATCACAACCGACCAACTTACGACGGGTCAGCGAAACACCCGCGATTACATTTACCTGTTTCCCAGTGCTTTTTTGAACTACAATGTCAGTCAGGCACAGAAGATGCAGGTCAACTATACCCGGCGGATCAACCGGCCCTGGGTACGGGCGCTTAATCCCTTTATTGACTTGACCGATCCGTTAAACATATCTTTCGGTAACCCAAACCTGAATCCGGAATTGATTAACTCGTTTGAGTTAAGTCACCTGTGGTATGGTAAAACCACATCGCTTACGTCGTCTCTGTTCTTCCGGCAGACCAACAATAGTATCACGCGCTACCGCACCCTGCGTCCAGACGGGGTTACCGAGCAGACTTCCCTCAACCTCAACCGGGCCCAGAATTATGGCGTCGAGATCGTGTTGAGTCAGGAGATTTTGAAATGGTGGAAGGTAAACGGAAACTTCACGTTTTTCCAGGCCAATATACAGCCGGGACCGGGCGTACCGGAAGCGTTGAGCCGCACCAACCAGAGCTGGACTGCCCGGTTGAACTCTTCGCTAAGTCCAAGAAAAGGCACCGATATGCAGGTAGCTGTGAACTATCGGTCACCCTTTATTGTAGCCCAGGGCACGATTCAAGGCTTCTTTAACGTCGACTTTGGCGTAAAGCAGGAAGTTCTTAAAGGCCGTGGCACCGTAAACTTCCGCATCAGTGATATTTTTAACACCCTGCAATTCAGAAGCGAAACATTCGGGTCTAACTTCACGGCAGTCAGCCGCAACAAGCGTGAAACACGCATTGCCTTTATTGGTTTCAGCTACCGGCTCAGCAAGCAGGTATTCCGCGACCGTGAGCGTAAGGACCGGGAAGAACGAGAAGGCTCTGAAGACAATGACTTCTAAGCAACCAAAACCGTCAGGAAAAGTAAAATGATGGAGCCTAAAATTGAACAGGAACAATTAAGAGTTGTAGAAGAATACCTTGACTCTGTAAAGTCCCCTGATTCTGTTAAACACATACAGGGGGGCATTTTTTTATGTGAAGAAACAGATAAAATATTTCCAATAATTACCTTACTGCTGGAGTATGGGTATAAACGCTTTGGCGGCAGTGATCATCGGGACAAAGTCAATTACGAAACCGTATACAAACGATCAAAGGGAGACCCTACGTTAACGAGGGATATTGCGGTCAATAGTCCTGATATGCTAAGACACCTCATTACTGATTACAGGACCGAGGCCAACACACGGGCTATAGAAGATTTATTCTCAAAAAAACTAGCCGATATGACTGGTTACGAATTCCAGGCCTATGCAAGAATGATTGGCTTGATTCCATAACAGTCTACTAGTTAAATAGTATGATACTATTAAATCCGTACACGCTTAAAAAACTAAAGGCCGCAACTCGCTATTTTACAGCTTGTTGCGGCCTTTTAGTGTGCCGAAGGCGAGACTCGAACTCGCATGCCCGTGAAGGCACACGCCCCTGAAACGTGCGTGTCTACCAATTTCACCACTTCGGCATTTTTGTGCCCGGATTCGTGAATCGGGACTGCAAAGGTAGTAGCTCAAACAGGCTTTTGCAAGCCCCCACTGCCAATTTTCTGAAAATTTTTGCTGTTCTGTAAACTTGCGATGGACGGTGCGCTACTGGCACAGGTTTACAACCGCACCGACTCCAGCATGTCTGGAATCTCAACGTGCCGAAAACCAGCGGCTTCCAGTTTGTCTTTGAAAATAAGCTGCTCGTCGTACTCGCCATGGACCAGAAACACATTTTTTATTTGAGCCGGGTCCTGACAGGCTAAATACTGGATCATCTCCTGGTAATCGCCATGGGCGCTGAAGGAGTCCATCACTTCGACCTTCGCTTTCACGTCGTACATCTCTCCGAAGATTTTCACCTGCCAGTCTCCCCGCTTGAGCGCACCACCCAGCGTATTGGGAGCTGCATAACCCACCAGCAGAATGGTGTTGCGGGCATCACCAATATTGTTTTTAATGTGGTGCTTGATGCGGCCCGCTTCCGCCATGCCCGACGAGGAGATGATGATGCAGGGACCACGCCAGCTATTAATTGACTTGGACTCTTCCACATCGGAGACATAATGAAGATTGGGAAAGTTGAACGCGTCGCCGTCCTTCTCGATATAATCCAGAATGTCCGGGTTGAAACATTCCTCATGCGCCCGCATCACTTTGGTAGCTTTCACCGACAAAGGGCTGTCGATGAATACCGGCAGTACCGGCAGTTTTCCTTCATGTTCCAGCCGGTCGAGGGCGTAGATGAGTTCCTGTGTCCGGTCAACGGCAAAGGCCGGAATGATAATCTTGCCGTGCCGCTTCACGCAGGTTTCCTCCACAATGCGTAGCAGGTGTTCCCGCATATCGGGTTCCGGCTCGTGCAGTTTATTGCCGTATGTCGATTCGCAGATGATGTAATCGGCTTGCGGGAAGGGAGCCGGCATCCGGAGTATTTTGTCGTGCGGGCGGCCAATATCCCCACTGAAGAACAGCCGCTTTTCAACCGGTTTCCCTTCAGCATCAGTTTCCTGAATAGTCAGGCTGACGGCCGCGCTGCCGATAATATGGGCGGTATCGGTAAACAGGAAGGTAACTTCATCGTCAATTCGGAACGGTGTGTCATACGCTACCATCTTCATCAGGTCCAGCGCGGCATTAACGTCGCGTTCGTCGTATAGTTGTTCCAGCAATGGCCTGCCCTGCCGGAGCCGGCGGCTGTTGAGCCGCTCCAGGTCTTTTTCCTGAATGCGGGCGCTATCGAGCAGCATAATCTCACACAGGTCGGCGGTGGCGGGCGTGCAATAGATGGGACCCGAGAAGCCTTTGCGTACCAGCCGGGGAATGAGTCCGGCATGGTCGATGTGGGCGTGCGACAGAATGAGGTAGTCGACAGCCGAGGCATCAAAGCCAAAGTCCTGGTTCAGTCCTTCGGAGTCGATCCCCTGAAAGAGGCCGCAGTCTAGCAGGATTTTCGTGCCGGTCTCGGTCGTCACTAAATGTTTGCTGCCGGTAACGGTACGGGCGGCCCCATAAAATTGTAGTTTCATCAGACTCTTATTTGAAAAGGGACGTTAGACACCGGACTTTAGACAATAGAGGTCCAACCCTGAAAAATTATCAACAATTTTCTTACTTTTCCTTGCGCCCTCTGCGTTTTCTTAGCGCCTTTGTGGTTAATAAAGAAATCAAAGATTGAAAAAAATAATCAGCATCACCAAACGACTCCTGAGACCGCTCTGGATAAAACTAGCGGGCGGTCTGCTGCTGGTCTTTTTGCTGCTGGATATCCTCTTTCCCTTCAACACCCGCATTGACTACTCGCCCATCATTACAGCCGCCGACGGCACCATTCTCCACACATTCCTAAACCGACAGGATAAGTGGCGGCTATACGCCGAACTACCGGAAATCACCCCGAATCTCCGCAAAGCCATTGTCTATAAAGAGGACCGGTTCTTCTTCTACCATCCCGGCATTAACCCGCTGGCCTTATTCCGGGCTGCCGGTAAAAACCTGTTCAGTGGCCGTCGTACGTCGGGTGCATCCACCATTACCATGCAAGTAGTGCGGCTGCTGGAACCCCGGCAACGAACTTATAGCAGTAAACTTTTTGAAGCCTTCCGGGCGCTGCAGCTCGAACTGCATTACTCCAAAGACGAGATTCTGCAATTGTACCTCAACCTGATCCCTTACGGCAGCAACATCGAAGGGTTGAAATCAGCCTCATTGCTGTACTTTGGCAAGCAGCCAAAGCTGCTGAGTCTGGCCGAAATCACTACGCTTACCATCATCCCGAACCGGCCGTCGAGCCTGCGGCTGGGCACCAGGAATGCCTATGTGGTGCAGGAGCGGAACCGGTGGCTCCGGCGCTTTGAGCAGGCGGGTGTCTTTGACTCGTCCGTCATTGCCGATGCGCTGGAGGAGCCGCTGACCGCCCGTCGGCGCAAGGCACCCCGGCAGGCTCCTCACCTGGCGTTACGGCTCAGCAAAGAGAATCCCGGTATGCCCATCGTGCAGGCAACCATACGGCCGGCGGTACAGGCAGCCGCCGAGCAACTGGTGCAGAATTACGTCAACCGGATGCGGGCGCTGAACATTCACAATGCCGCCGTGCTGATCATCAATAATCAGACTATGAACGTTGAGGCTTACGTCGGCTCGGCCGATTTTGCCAATGCGCTGGACGGCGGGCAGGTCGATGGGGTGCGGGCGGTGCGCTCCCCCGGAAGTGCACTGAAGCCGATGCTGTACGCGCTGGCATTTGATAAGGGACTGATTACACCGAAAAGTAAATTGAACGACGTACCCACCAACTTCGGCGGCTACGAGCCCGGCAACTATGACCAGCGCTTTAACGGGGCCGTAACGGCTGAATTCGCCCTGGCCAACTCGCTGAATATCCCGGCCGTTAAGCTGCTGAAGGAAGTCGGCACCCCAGCCTTCACCGGTCTGCTCCAGAAAGCAGCGTTTACGACCATTCAAAAGCAGTCGAAGGACCTGGGCTTGTCTATGATTCTGGGTGGCTGCGGGGTTACGCTGGAAGAAATGACGCGGCTGTTTACCGTATTCGCCAACGAAGGGCAGTTGAAAAGTATAAACCTGACGGCCTCGGCTTCTCAGGCAGCAGGTACCCCACTCATCTCGCCCGAAGCAGCTTTCCTCGTCACAAATACGCTCACCCAGATTACCCGCCCGGACCTGCCCAACAACTTCGACAACAGCTACCACCTGCCCCGCATTGCCTGGAAGACCGGCACCTCCTACGGTCGGCGCGATGCGTGGAGTATCGGCTATAACAGGCATTATACCGTTGGCATATGGGTTGGCAATTTCTCCGGCGAAGGCGTACCGGAACTCAGCGGGGCCAATACAGCGACGCCCCTGCTGTTTCAGATTTTCAACACGATTGATTACAACTCACCCAAAGGCTGGTTTCTGCCGCCGAAAAGCATTGCCAGTCGGGCCATCTGTCCGGAGAGCGGAGCCGTACCGGGCGAATTCTGCACCAGCTGGGCGGTTGATTATTACATCATGGGCGTAACCCGTTACCAGCGCTGTCAGCACCAGAAGACCGTATTCACCAACCCGGCGGGTACCCTCAGCTACTGTGCGCACTGCCTGCCCGACAGCGGCTCTGTGCAGCGGCTCTACCCTAATCTGTCACCGGAACTGATTGCGTATTATCAGCTGAAGCGGATTCCATACGCGGCCATTCCGGTGCATAATCCGGCTTGCGAGCGCATCTTTGAACCGGGTGCAGACCAGCATATGGCCCCGTTTATTGCCAGCCCCAACGACCGCAGCGAGTATTTCGTAGACCCGAAAGCGCCGGCCGATATGCAGTTGAGTTGTCAGGCTAGTAATGAAGTCCGTGCGGTATACTGGTACCTCAACGACAAGCTGTACCGCAAAGCCCGGCCCACCGAAGCGGTGTTCTTCAAACCCCGGCCGGGTGCGCTAAAAATTTCCTGCGCCGATGACAGAGGCCGTCACGCTGATATTCAAATTCTCATTAAGAGTCTATAAACAGTATAAGCTTTTCCGCTATTTTTTGTACTTTTCGGACTTAATCTGTAATCCCTAACGTCATTTTTCATGAAAACAGTGCTTTCTTTGATAGCCACTTTGGTTATCAGCATTTCAGCTATTGCCCAAACAACGGCCAACGCTCAAGATCCAACGGCTGCGACCAATGGCTTCTTTAAGGCCATGCTTGACGAAGACAGCAACTCCATGTCACAACTGCTGGCCAGCGATTTTACCATCACCAGCTTCGACGGGCGCCTGATAGACCGGGACATGCTCGTTCAGGCTGTCGGCGGGGGCTATCTGGTTGTCGATAATGCCTCGGTATCCAACCTGCTCACCCGTACCTATAACGATAACGCTGCAATTGCCACCGGTAACTGGAAAGCAAAATTAAGTGTACAGGGGCGCATCATGGATAATACCGTCGCTTTTACGGTTGTTACCGTAAAGCAGGGCGGGCTTTGGAAAGTAGCCAGCGTGCACCTCTCGCCTATGCTCTGACCTTTTACTAAAGCGAACTGGCAATATAAAAACCCATGCTTACCTTAAGCGTGGGTTTTTTCGTTATCAGGCAAATTCTACACCATGAACTCCCACCGCATTCTGAAAGCTTCGCTGGCACTGGCTGTGTCAGGGCTCCTGTTTTGGCATTGCGCCCGGCTCTCCAATACCGTTTCGGTCGTCGGCCGCAACTTCGAGGATGAAGTGCAGCGTACGCAAAACCTGACGTTTACCTTTAACAAGAACCTGGTTCCCGAAAGCCGCCTGAATGAGTGGGACTCTGTTCAGTATGTACGCTTCAAACCGGCGGTGCGCGGTAAGTTCCGGTGGGTAGCTCCCAACGAAGTGGTATTTTCCCCCGCCGTCGCCTTCGACCCGGCTACCAGCTACCGCGCCGAACTCACCGACGCCCTGCTGAACCGGGAGGAACATAAAGATCTGAGCGTATCGGGCGATGAAATTGCCTTTCACACCCCTTATCTGCAACTGACCAGCACCGAAAGCTGGTGGAGCCGGTCGCCGGAAAGCGGGCAGCCGGTGGCCAAAGTCAGGCTGAATTTTAACTACTCGGTCAACGCACCGGAGGTCGGCGGTAAGCTGGCGCTGTCGGCTGAAGGGAAAGCCCTGCCGGCTCAGGTGGTGGTGGGCGGAGAAACCAGCAGCGTGGATTTTACGGTAACCAACGCTCCGGCAGAACGCAACGAGCAGCCGCTGACGGTGCGGGTTGATAAAGGCGTAAAGGTGCTGAATACCTCCTACCAGACCAGCGAGGCACTGGAGCAATCGGCCAGCCTGCCGTCGCGCTACCGCGTTGAGGTCGTGGATGTGCAGACGGGCTTTGAGCAGAACCAGGGCTATGTCCGGGTTATCACCACGCAGGAGCTGCAGCCGGAGAATGTAAACCAGTATTATAGCCTGCAACCACAGGTAAACACCACCGCCGAGCTCACCAAAAATGGATTTATCATTCGGGGTACCTTTTCCGAAACGGACAACTACGTGCTGACGCTGACGGACCAGATTCGGGGGGTGTTGAATACCCGGCTGGAAGAGCCGGTGAGCCGAGACCTGTTTTTTGGTAAAATGCCGGCCAGTATCCGTTTTGCCACGAAGAAAGCTCTTTACCTGTCGTCTAAAGGGCCGCGCAACATCGGCCTGAACATCGTGAACGTGCCGCAGGTGCAGGTGAAAATTGCCAAAGTGTACGAAAACAACCTGCTGCATTACCTCCGCCTGGGCCGCTTCGAGGAGTATACCCAGCGCGGGGAAGAATGGGTGCCCTCAGGCAATTTTGTATATAACGATGATGATCAAAACCAGTTCAGCGACATTCTGGTCAACAAAACCATTGCTACCAACGATCTGCCGAAAGTCCGGGGCGTTTCAGCGCTGAACGTGGCTTTGCCTAACCAGCCGGGTGGCCAGCGGGGCGTATACGTGGTGACGGTAGGGTCCAAAGAGTCTGCTTACCTAAACGCCAGTCAGCTGGTATCGGTGTCGGATATCGGGCTGATTACCCGGCAGACAGCAGATGACGTGCTGGTGTTTGCTAACTCCATCCGAACGGCCGAGCCGCTATCGGATGTAGAGGTCACGCTGGTGAGTACCAACAATCAGTCGGTAGCCACGGCCAAAACGGATGGTAAAGGGCTGGCCCGATTTGAGAAGGTGAGCGAAAAAGCACCCGGTTTTAAAATAGCCATGCTGACGGCCCGCACCAACGAAGACTTCAACTTTCTGTCGCTGCCCGACTCCCGCATCGAAACCTCTCGATTTGACGTGGAAGGCAAACGTGATAATGCCTCCGGTTTTGAAGCGTTCATCTACGGGGATCGCAACATTTACCGTCCCGGCGAAACCATCCATTTTAACACCATTGTACGTACCCAGCAATGGCAAAGCGTCGGCGAAATACCGCTGACCATCCGGGTACTCATGCCCAACGGTCGCGAATACCGGGCGTTACGCAAAACGACTAATACCGAGGGAGCTGTTGCCACGGATATTGCCCTCGACCCGGCCGCCGTTACGGGCACCTACACCATTGAGGTCCTGAACGCCAACGAAACCCTGCTGGCTTCGCAGCCGGTAAGCGTGGAAGAGTTTATTCCCGACCGCATCAAAGTGGATGTACTGACCGACCGGACCTCCTACCAAACCGGTCAAACCATCACGCTGTCGGCTACGGCGCAGAACCTGTTCGGTCCGCCGGCCGCCGACCGAACCTACGAAATGGAGCTTCAACTGAAGCAGAAAGCCTTTGTGCCAAAAGGCTTTGAGGAATACGTATTCGATATTCCAAACGAGACGGTGTTCCAGAAAGACCTGCGGCAGGGAAAGACCAATGCCAACGGCCAGGCTACGGAGCGTTTTCAACTTCCGGCTACCTACCAGGACATCGGTCTGCTGGAAGGCAAGCTGTTTGTGACGGTATTCGACGAAAACGGCCGCCCCGTAAACCGGCTCCGGCGTATGGACATTCTAACCCAGGAAACCTTCTTCGGTGTCCGGTTGGCCGACCGTTACGTGTCCACCAATGTACCTCTGTCGGTGGAACTGGTAGCGCTGGATAAAGACGGCAAACCCCGGCCCGATGCCACAGCGACCGTGGAAGTGGTCCGGTACGAGTACCAGACGGTTATCGAAAAGCAGTACGACCAGTACCGCTACACCACCAAACGGCGCGAAAAGCCGGTATACAGCAATACCCTTACGTTCCGCAGCGACAAAAACAGGCCGGGGCTGGCCTCATTCCGCTACGTACCGACCGTATCGGGGGAATACGAGATTCGGGTGCGCCGGTCGCGTCCGGGCGAAGAATCGGGCACGGGCTATACGGCGGTACCCTTCTACGCGTATGGCTACGGTAGTACGCAGGCCTCCTCGTTTGAGGTCAGTTCCGAGGGGCAGGTGCTGATGGAATTCGACAAACCCGCCTATACCACGGGCGACAAGGTAAAAGTTCTGTTCAAAGCGCCCTTCAACGGCAAACTGCTGGTGACCGTCGAGCGCAACCGGGTGCAGGAACACTATTGGCTGACTACCGACAACAAATCGGCCGAATGGAGCTTTTCCGTCAAGGACGAGCACCTGCCCAATGTGTACGTAACGGCCACGCTCATCCGGCCGATGGATAACACCAACCTGCCCTTGACGGTGGCTCACGGTTTTGCCCCGGTGCCGGTCAGCGATACCGATACCAAACTGCCGGTAGCGATTACGGCCGCTACGCAGTCGCGCTCCAAAACCAAGCAGACCATTCGGGTGAAAACAAAGCCCAATACGCAGGTGACGCTGGCGGTGGTCGATGAAGGTATTTTGCAGATAAAGAATTTCCAGACGCCGGATATTCACGGCTTCTTTTACCAGAAACGGGCGCTGGAAGTAGGCAGTCACGATTTGTATGCCTTGCTGTTCCCGGAGCTGTCGCTGGCGTCAACCTCCAGCGTCGGCGGTGATGGCTACGACCTGCAACGGCGGGTAAATCCGCTCAGCAACGGCCGGGTCAATCTGGTTTCGTTCTGGAGCGGTGTGCTCACGACGGGCGGCAACGGCGAGGCCGAGTTCACGGTCGATATTCCGCAGTTCTCCGGCGGTCTGCGGGTGATGGCGGTGGCGTACAAAGGCAATGCCTTCGGCTCGGCCGCAGCCAGCATGAAAGTAGCCGATCCGATTGTCATCAGTACCGGTCTGCCCCGCTTCCTCAGCCCCGGCGACGAGGTAGAACTGCCGGTAAACCTGAGCAACACCACCAACAAGCCCGCGCCCGTTACGGCCACCCTGAGCCTGACCGGGCCATTATCGGCCGACAGCCTGACCTCCCGCAGCCTGACCATACAGCCCGGCCGCGAAACACGAGCGGTGTTCCGGGTAAAAGCGCAGCAGGCCATTGGTCCCGGCTCAGTACTGATTACCGTCAATGGTCTGGGCGAGCGCTTTACAGAAAAGACAGACATCACCGTTCGGCCGGCGGCTTCACTGCAAAAGACAACCGTGGCCGGTTCGGTAGCGGCCGGGCGCAGTCAGGCGATAAACCTGGCGGGTGGTTTTCTGCCCGGTACCGGCCGGTCCAGCCTCGTAGTCAGCCGCTCGCCGGTGGCGCAGTTCGGCCGGGAGTTATCGTACCTGCTGGGCTATCCGCACGGCTGTCTGGAGCAGACCATCTCAAAGGCGCTGCCGCAGATTTACTTTGCCGATTTAGCCCGTAACGTTGGCTCCGGTACCGTGTATTTCGTGCGGGCGGGCGAGAGCGACCTTAACCCCTCCACCAACGTACGGCAGGCCATTCAGAAGATTGAAAGCATGCAGCTGCACCATGGCGGTTTCAGCATGTGGCCGGGCACTACGGTTACCACGGTGGTCCGGGGTGGTAATCGGGTGGAGGTCAACACACCGGAGGAAATCTGGATTAGCGCCTACGCCGTGCATTTCCTCACCGAAGCCCGGCAGGCCGGCTATGAAGTGCGCAACGCGGTGTTCAGCAAAGCCATCGACTACCTGACCAGCCGCACCAGCAACCCGGCTACCGAAGAGGAGATGCGATTTGACGAAGCCGGCGGCCGCACCGTGCGCAAGGTCGCCAGCCGGAGCAATCTGTATGGTCTGTACGTGCTGTCGCTGGCGGGTGTGCCTAACCGCCCGGCCATGAACTACTACAAGCAGAACAGCAATCTGCTGACGCCCGATAGCCGCTACCTGCTGGCATCGGCTTTTTACCGGATAGTCGATACCCGCAGTTACCAGGCCCTGCTGCCTAAGCAATACGCCGACAATACCGGAAGGCGGCAGACTGGTGGTAGTCTGGCCTCTCCCCTGCGTAACCTGGCCCTTACGCTGCATACGCTGGTAGATACCGACCCCGATAACCTGCAAATCCCGACGCTGGCCCGGCAGCTCTCCACGGCGCTCCGGCAAACGCAGTACATCAACACGCAGGAAGCGGCTTTTGCGTTTCTGGCCTTGGGCAAACTGGCTCACAAAACCGTAGCCGGAACCGTTACCGCCACCCTCATCCAGAACGGCAAAGCCCTCGGCACGTTTACCGGAGCCGACCTGCGCCTGAACCGGCTGGCTACCGGAGCCGCTGTGACACTAAACGCCCAGGGTTCCGGCAGTGTGTATTACTTCGGGCAGAGCGAAGGCGTACCGGCGTCCGGCAAAATACCGGAGCAGGACAACGGCCTGCGGGTGCGCCGGACCTACCTCAGCCGCGACGGGCAGCCGCTCAGCAGCGTCCGGCAGAATGATTTGGTGGTGGTAAAAATCACCCTGACCAGTACAAGCGGTTTGACGGTCGACAATGTGGTGATTACCGACCTGTTGCCCGCCGGGTTCGAAATCGAAAACCCACGCCTGACCGAGCCGCGGGATATGCCGTGGATTCAGAAGCCCACCAAACCCGAACACTTCGACGTGCGCGACGACCGTATCAACTTCTACACCGATGCCGACGGCAGCGAACGGACGTTCTATTACCTCGTCAGAGCCGTATCAAAAGGAAACTTTGTAGTAGGGCTGGTCTCCGCCGACGCGATGTACAATCCGGAATTGCGGAGCTATAACGGAGCCGGGGCATTGAGGGTTAATTGATCAACGTTATCAATCAGCGGTGCTACTGCGCAGTATTACCGCTTTTTTTGTGCGCTTTTTGCAACTTTGCGAAAACCTTGATTCTGTATGGCTCTGATAAAACCTGTTCGCGGCATCCATCCCCTATTCGGCGAGAACTGCTGGTTTGCCGATAACGCGACCATCGTCGGCGAAGTTATTATGGGCCGCGACTGCACCGTCTGGTTCAATGCCGTGGTGCGGGGAGATGTAAACTCGATTACGATGGGTGACCGCTGCAACGTACAGGACGGAGCCGTAATTCATTGCACGTACCAGCGCTTTAAGACCACCATCGGCAATTACGTCTCCGTTGCCCACAACGCCATTGTCCACGGCTGCACCATTGAGGATAAAGTCCTGATTGGCATGGGCGCTATTGTGATGGACGGAGCCAATATCGGCACTGGCTCCATTATTGCCGCCGGCGCAATTGTTACCCAAAACACCAGGGTACCGCCCGGCTCCGTTTACGCAGGCAACCCCGCCCGTCTGCTGAAGAACGTTACCCCCGAACTGGAAGAAATCTTTATGCGGACGGCAAACAATTATGTGATGTACGCCGAGTGGTTTAAGCAGTAGAAGACAGTTTAGGCTTCTTTGTTCTCCTCTTCTGGCTCCTTTTCCTGCTTTATATCCCGGCGGGCGCTTATGTAGCCTTTGATAACGGTGAATGTAGTAATAGCCAGAAAGAAAATAATGATATAGCCCACGTAATTGATAAAGCCGGGGAACGTTTCACCGAGATAAAATCCACCGCCCACTAACGATACTACCCAGATCGCAGCCCCAATCACGTTGTAGAGCATGAAGTAGCGAAAATCCATCTCGATCAAACCAGACAGAATGGGTGCAAACGTGCGGACTACGGGCAAAAATCGGGCAATAATCAATGTGCGGCTCCCGTACTTCAGGAAATAATTCCGGGTGGTTTCAATATGCTTTTTCTTGAATAGCAGCGAATCAGGCCGGTTTCGAATGCGGTCGCCGAAATACCGGCCGCTAACGTATCCGGTCAGTGACCCCAGTACGGCCGCCCCAAAAATACAGACCATCATCAGCCAAAGCGGTACGTTCAATATACCCGTACCTGCAAACATACCTGACAGGAACAGCAGGTAGTCGCCCGGCAGAAAAAAGCCAAAGAACAGACCGTTCTCAACAAAAATAATTACCGTTATCAGCACCAATCCCCCGGTGCGAATGATCTCCTCGGAATTGAGCAGATAACGAAAAAATTCAATAATCTGGTCCATATCAGTAAAACGGAGTGCAACTCCGTTTGCTTGGTGGTGAAAAACAGAATACAATCGCTGTGGCGACCCAGTCTGTTCTACATATACTCCGCCAATTCAAGCCAGCGGTCCGATTTCTCGGAGATTAATTGGTCTAATTCTTCTATTTCTTTGGCCCAGGCAGTCAGCTGCTCGTGGTGGCCACCGGTATTTAACTGATCCAATACAACGGCTTTCCGTTGCTCCAGTTCGGCAATTTCTTTTTCGAGCGTTTCGTATTCCCGTATCTCCTTAAACGACAGCTTTTTCTTCTGCGCCGGCTCAACCTTTGTCTGTTCAAGATTAACTATGGGATCGGCCTTTTGGTTCTTGCCCGTACCACCAACATTCCTGTCTGCATTTTTACCCGAAGACACCCCACCCGAAGCCTCAGCATTGGCACTGCGCCACTCGCGGTAGTCGGTGTAGTTGCCGGGGAAGTCGCGGATCCTGCCTTCGCCCTCAAAGACAAAGACGTGTTCCACCAGGCGGTCCATAAAGTACCGGTCGTGCGTGACAATGAGCAAACAGCCGGGGAAGTTCAGCAGAAACTCCTCCAGCACGTTCAGTGTGGTAATGTCGAGGTCGTTGGTTGGCTCATCCAGAATCAGAAAGTTAGGATTCTGCACCAGCACCAGCAGCAGTTGCAGCCGCCGTTTTTCACCCCCGCTCAGCTTGTGGACAAAGTCATACTGCTTCTGCCGGTTAAACAGGAAGTGCTGCAGCAGCTGACTGGCCGTAACGGTCTCACCCGACGCCAGCTTCATCACCTCGGCCACATCCTGCACCACGTCAATTACCCGCTGGTTTTCGGGCAGGTTCAATTCGCTTTGGGTATAATAGCCAAACTTTACTGTTCCGCCGGTAACCACTCGACCGGAATCCGGGCGCATCTGCTCGGTCAGTATATTCAGCAGGGTAGTTTTGCCCATACCGTTTTTGCCGATGATACCGATCCGGTCCAGCCGTTTAAAGGTATAGGTAAAATGGTCGAGCAAGACTTTTTCACCAAACTTCTTACTGAGGTTTTCCACCTCCATAATTTTGCTGCCCAGCCGGGTGGTCCGCAGATTCAGCTCCAGACCATCGTCGTTCCGGCGCTGACTGGTTTTTTCTTTCAGATCGTTGAAGGCATCAATCCGGTACTGCGCTTTAGTACCACGTGCTTTGGGCTGCCGGCGCATCCACTCCAGTTCACGTCGGAACGTATTTCGGTTTTTGTCCAGTTCGGCGGCCACCACGGCTTCCCGCTCGGCCTTCTTCTCCAGAAAGTAAGCATAGTTACCTTTGTAGCCGTACAAAGCCCCATTTTCCAGCTCTACAATCTGGTTGCAGACCTTGTCCAGAAAGTACCGGTCGTGCGACACCATCAGCAGGGTCTGGTTCTGCGAATTCATGTGATTTTCGAGCCACTCGATAGCCTCCAGGTCGAGATGGTTAGTTGGCTCGTCAAGAATCAGCAGATCGGGGTCCTGAATCAGCACCCGCGCCAGGGCTACCCGTTTCCGCTGACCACCCGACAACGTCGCTACTGGCTGCTCTACATCCTGAATACCCAACTGGCCCAGAATCTGACGGATCTGCGCTTCGTAGTCCCAGGCCTCCAGCTTCTCCATATCGGCCATGGTGCGTTCCAGCGCGGCCGTATCGTTATGCGCCAGGGCATGTTCATACGCCCGAATGGCTTCCAGCTGGGCACTGTCTCCGGCCAGCACCACTTCCATGACCGTTAAGGCGTCATTGAGGTCGGGCTGCTGGTCGAGGTAACCAATAGTAATGTCTTTCCGGTAACTGACCAATCCTTCATCGGGTGGTACGGTACCCGCCAGGATTGAGAGCAGCGTGGTTTTGCCAGAGCCGTTGGCCCCTACAATGGCTACTTTATCACCCCGGTTCAGGCCGAAGGTAGTGTCCCGGAATAAATACTTGTCGCCGTACGATTTCGTTAAATTTTCGGCTGATAGGTAGTTCATTGACTCAATACTATGCCGTGGCGCTCCAGGCTTCAGAAGGCCCTATGACTTTGGCAACTACGAAATGACAAAAATACATCGGCGCGGCCGACAAATTATACTTTTTTTGATAAACGGGCGATTCTCACCTGCATAGGAGTAATATCGTTTGTACTTTTACTTTTCAGTATAACAACCCGTTTTTTTCTAAACTGAAAATGCGCTTAAAAAGTCTCCTGCCGGCTGCCCTATTTCTGGTCGGCTGTTATTTACCCACCCTCGCTCAGGAACCCGGTAAACCCTATGTTCTGGCGGTACCCGGCAGCAACATCGCCTACGAGATGGTGGCCATCCCCGGCGGTGAGTTCACGATGGGAAGCCCGGCCACCGAAAAAGGCCGCAGCGCCGACGAAGGGCCGCAACACAAGGTAAAAATTGAGCCCTTCTGGATGGGCAAATACGAAGTGATCTGGGACTTTTACGACCTGTTTACCTCCAAGAACATGGAGAAAGATATGGCCGCCAAGTATCCCGGCTTTGATCTAGCCAAAACGGATGCCTCTACCCGTCCCAGCCCGTCGTATGTCGATATGTCGTTTGGTATGGGCCGCGCCGGCTATCCGGCTATTAACATGACCCAGTACGCAGCTATTAAATTCTGTAAGTGGTTGTACGACAAAACGGGCGTTTTTTACCGGCTACCGACCGAGGCCGAGTGGGAATACGCGTGTCGGGCGGGCACCACAACGCCGTACTCCTTTGGCGCAGACGTGAGTAAGTTAGGTGAGTTTGCCGTCTATAAAGGTAACAGTAGCGGCTCGTACAAGAAAACAGGCACCAAAAAGCCAAATCCGTGGGGGTTGCACGATATGCATGGCAACGTGATGGAGTGGACTAAAGACCAGTATGTACCCGACTATTACGCCAAAAAATCAAAAGGTCAGGTCAAGGAGCCCTATGCCCCGGTTACCACACTCTACCCAAATGCCGTACGTGGTGGCTCCTGGGACGATGACCCGGAGGTACTGCGTTCGGCCGCCCGTACCCCCTCGGATGCATCGTGGAAAGTGCGTGACCCGCAAAGCCCCAAAAGCGACTGGTGGCTGACCGATGCTTCATTTGTGGGTTTCCGGGTGGTGCGCCCGGCCAAAGCACCGTCAAAGGAAGAAATTGATGCCTATTACAACATCAAGCCGATAAAGGACTATTAGGATGCTTGCCCAAACCCCGGAGCCGCCCTACTATGCCGTCATTTTTACTTCTGTTCGTACGGAAGAGAGTGAGGGCTATGCCGACACGGCAGACCGAATGGTCGAGTTAGCAGCCGAACAACCGGGCTTTCTGGGGGTAGAGAGCGCTCGTAATGATCTAGGTATTACGGTATCATATTGGGCCAGCCTGGAAGCAATTCGCAGCTGGAAACACCACGCGGAGCATACCCTGGCCCGGCAGCAGGGCAGGGATACCTGGTATCAGTGCTATAAAACTCGTATCTGTCTGGTGGAGAGGGATTACAGCTTTGAATGCCGGCCAGATTAAGTTTCAAAAATTTTACAAGTAATTCAGCTTCTCATCTTACTTTTATTCTTATATCAACTCTTTTCGTTACACGTTGACCTTTAACTGCTATGACGAACGATACAAACCGTCGGAATTTTCTGAAAGCATCCGGCCTGCTGACGGGCGGAGCCTTATTAAGCAGTCTGCCGTTTGGTGCCAGTGCCGGAGGTTTTTATAACTCCATGGATGATACCATTAAGGTAGCACTCGTCGGCTGCGGTGGCCGGGGTACCGGTGCAGCCCAGCAGGCCCTAAACACTAAACAAAACGTTAAAATCGTCGCCATGGCCGATGCATTCCGCGACCGGCTCGACGACTCGTATAAAAGCCTGACCGGCCGCGACCTGAAAGACGCCAGCGGTAAGCCGAAAGTGGACGTGCCAGAAGATCGTAAGTTCGTTGGCTTCGACGGCTATAAGCAGGCAATCGCCCTGGCCGACGTAGTCATTCTGGCCACTCCCCCGGGTTTCCGGCCTATGCATTTTGAAGAGGCTGTCCGGCAGGGTAAGCATGTATTCATGGAAAAACCCGTGGCAACCGACGCACCGGGTGTCCGGCGGGTACTGGCGGCCGCCGAGGAAGCCAAAAGGAAGAAGCTGAACGTAGTTACCGGTTTGCAACGCCGTTATCAGCCCAGCTACCGGGAAATGGTCAAGCGTATTCAGGATGGTGCGCTGGGCGATATCATCGGTGGACAGGTATACTGGGTGAGCGGTGGTGTCTGGCAGAAGCCCCGTAAACCGGGTCAAACCGAGATGGACTACCAGATGCGCAACTGGTATTATTTCAACTGGCTGTGTGGTGACCATATCACCGAGCAGCACGTACATAACATCGACGTAGCCAACTGGGTGAAAAACAGCTATCCGGTATCCTGCCAGGGAACGGGCGGCCGGCAGGTTCGGACAGACAAAGAGTACGGCGAAATTTTTGATCACCACATTGTAGACTTCGTCTATGCCGATGGTACCACCATCAACAGCCAGTGCCGTCACTACGAAGGTACCTATAGCCGGGTAGATGAAATGTTCCTTGGCACCAAAGGCAAAGTTGAAGGGATGGAAAAGAAAAGCAGCGCTTTGATGGCTTATAATGGCCAGCCAATTTTCAGCTACAGTGCCAAGGCAGATGGAAATCCTTACCAGATTGAACACGACGAACTATTCAGCGCCATTGCCAAAGGTGAGTTCAAATTTGCTGATGCCGAGCGGACTGCAAAGAGTACTATGACGTCTATTATGGGTCGTATGGCAACGTATTCGGGTAAGGTTGTGAAATGGGAAGACGCCCTGAATTCGCAAATCGACCTGATGCCCGACCGCCTGGCCTGGGATGCCATGCCGAAAGTGTTGCCGAACGCAGAAGGGTACTACCCGATTGCGGTACCGGGTAAGACGATAGCTGTTTAAGAGTTTGTTTTTGTCCTGCCGACGCAGGAGGGATCTTACTGGTTAGCTAATAATGATGTTAAGCAGAGGCCGAGATCCCTCCTGCGTCGGGAGGACAAAAAATAGCCTTCAATCACTTGAAAGCGGCCGACTTCCACCTGCGGAGTCGGCCGCTTTTATTTTCTAATAGGTAGAGTTCGACATGGGAAAAGTGCTTGAGAAGTTGCCGGCTTTTGCGCCAGCCGGCAACGCTGAAGACTTTGGTGAGGGCATCGGCGCGCCAGCCGTCGGGGGCAAGTACAGTGGCCCGCACAAAATGCCGTAATCCAAGACCACTGCGGGGGTCCATAATGTGGGAGTAACGCCTGCCTTTGTATTCCAAATAACGATATGTATCGCCGGAGGTTGTAATGGCTGCGTTTTCCAGCACTAAAGTCAGTGTATCGGCATCAGCCGCTTTGCCAGAGCCAACATCAATGCGCCAGCCTGACTGGTCAGGCGGAGCGTCTCCTACTAGTATGTCTCCCCCCAAATCAATAAGAACCGAGCGAAGGCTATTAGAATGGAGCACTTTTAGAGCCTCATCGACTGCAAACCCCTGCCCAATACCCCCCAAATCGAGTTTCATGCCGTTACGCACTAATTGCACCGAACAGGTAGTTGAATCTAATCGGACCAACCGGTAGCCGACAGCCTGCCGGGCATGCTTCAATTCTGTTTTAGAAGGAAATTGCTGCCGGCGAACGGCCCGTCGCCAGAGTTGCGAGAGCGGACCGATGGTAGGATCAAACCGGCCATCCGATTTATTGGCGACCCATAGAGCTTTTGAGAGAACATCGAAAAGTTCCGGCGATACCCTGACCCAACGACCAGAACCAGCCGTTTCAGACAAGCGATTGATCTCGCTGCCATCAAGATAGTCGCTCATGATCTGGTTTAATGTATCCATATGGGCATACACCGCACGTACTGCCTGCTTTGCCGTCACGCTATCAGGCGCATAAAAAATCAGCCTGAACTGCGTACCCATTAGCCCACGCTCAAACGTGTAGCGCTGGGATTGAGCCAGCACCCCGAATGAACATAGACAAACCATAAAAAAGACCAGCAGCCGCTTCATGAAAAAGCGTTAAGTCTGGCTGGCAACTGGGCTGCCTGCGGGCGCAATCTGTGCTGCTTTGTTCCGTAAGTACATATCGGCCAGCACCAATGCGGCCATTGCTTCAACGATAGGTACGGCTCTGGGCACCACGCAGGGATCATGACGTCCTTTGCCGGATACAGTCACCGGCTGGCCGTGAACATCCACGCTGTCCTGGTCCTGCATAATGGTAGCGACCGGTTTAAACGCCACCCGGAAGTATATATCCTCGCCATTGGAGATACCCCCCTGAATACCGCCCGACAGGTTGGTAGCCGTGCGAACCTGTCCCTGCTCATCGGTGAAAAACGCATCATTATGCGTTGAACCGTAAAGCTCAACACCGGCAAAACCGCTACCATATTCGAATCCTTTAACGGCGTTGATACTAAGCATGGCCTTCCCCAGTTCGGCATGCAGTTTATCGAAAACCGGTTCGCCCCAGCCGGCCGGTACACCCATAATGACACAGCTTACCACACCTCCAATTGAATCGCCTTTCTTGCGGGTCTCATCAATGTAAGTAAACATCTGCTCCGCCATTTCGGGGTCAGGGCAGCGCACGGCATTCTCTTCTGTTCTGGACAAATCCAGATCCTGATAGTGTGCTTCCAGCTTTAGCTTACCCACCTGCGACACATAGGCCTGTACCTGAACGCCCTGCTGCCGCAATAGCATTTTAGCAACGGCACCAGCGGCCACGCGGGCGGCCGTTTCACGGGCCGAGGAACGTCCCCCTCCCCGGTAATCGCGGGAGCCGTATTTGGCATGATAGGTATAATCAGCGTGCGATGGCCGGAACTGCTCGGAAATATGCGAATAGTCTTTGCTCCGCTGGTCGGTGTTGCGGATGACAAGCGCGATAGGCGTTCCCTGCGTTTTGCCGTCAAAAACCCCGGACAAGACCTCAAACTCATCCGCTTCGCGCCGTTGCGTGGTGATGCGTGACTGGCCGGGTTTCCGACGATCAAGCTCCGATTGGATAAAAGCAGGGTCGAAATCAAGACCGGCGGGGCAACCATCGATCACGACACCAATGGCCGGGCCGTGCGATTCGCCGAAGGTAGACAGCTTAAATAGGGTTCCGTACGTACTACTCATTTTCTAAATAATAAAAAGATCATGCCAAGTATCATCAGCGCAATCAGGACATTAGCGATTGCGCGGACAAGTACCGGCCAGTTTACAGCTTGCTCCGAACTATCCAGTTGTTCAATACCAGTATAAATAGACCCAGGTAAATCAGAATGAACCGTATCGGCGGCTATTGCGGTTTCGCCTACCCGCAGGACCATTCTCGGCAGCAGGGTATCGTACCTTTCTTTTTTGGGATCGAAATAAACCCATTGAAAGGTCTTTTCCAGCGGAATCCGGCCATTTTGTTTCGGAACCAGAAAATATTTGAAGGTTTTATAACCAGCAATACCATCGGCGGTTCGCTTCTTCGACTCCTGAGTTTTGGGCGGGAATACCTCCATCACCTCGCTTGGGGTTACCCTGGGCGCCTGTAGCGCCGAAATGTTGCCTTCGCCGGTAACCCTAAAATCGTAGCGGACACTCTGGCCAACTTTGATTCCCCTTCGTTCCAGACCTTCCTGCAACCGGAAAGACCCAACCGCAACCTGCCCGCGTAGCGGATGCGACGGTAATCGCTTGACTTCAATAGTAACCGATTGACTGGTGAAGGTCACGGCTTCGGGCTTTTGCCTGGTATTACCTGTCTTATTGGCCAGCATGGTAAGGCTTACCTCCGCCATACGGAGCGCACGAGCCGTGAGCGGAAAATAGATGGCTTCGTAAATTCGGAACTCCGTATACTTCCGGCCTTTGATGGTAATGGGGATTCGCTTTACTTCTGTCAACCCCAGATTCTCTTCCCACACATCAAACGGACGAATTTCCTTCAGCATGCTCTGTAACTGCTGTTCCAGGCGATCGAAACGAAGCTCATAGGGGTAATCCTCGGCTACAAATAAGGAAAGCCTCACCGGAAAGCCTTCCCCAACGTACACCGAATTGGTGGTAGTGATCAGCGAGAAGTAAGCGGCATCCTTACTCACCACCGGGGTAGTAGCCGCAACAGCGTCTTCATCCGTGTCGGCCACCGAACGCACAGTCAGGGTAGCGCCTTCTGAACGAGCGACTGCTTTGTTAACGGTTACAGTAAAAGGTGGCAGACGATACGTGCCCGGTTTAGTAGCTATATAGTTTTGGGAGATGACACGACTGATCACTGTGTTACCGCCCGTTTCTTCAGAGGTAACACTGGTTGACGTCTCCCTTTTGGTGAAGCCGGGGATGGTCGGAAAAGCAATAACAGGCCGCTGTTCACTATCTTTAATAATGACAGCGATGGTGAAGGGCCGGTCAATCGAAAAATCAGTTTCGCTTAACTCAATACTGACCAAATTATCAGGAACTTGAGCCTGAGCGACCAGCAGGCAACAAAAAAATAATGCAAATGTTCTTTGGAATATTTCTATAAACATCCTTAAATTCGGGCAACAATTTCGAATATCGGCCGTTAGTTTATAAACGGTCTAAACAAGATTACCGTTTTCAATCACCATTCCATAGGCTATTAACCAAAAATGATTAAGTAGTATGGCAACAATGCTGGAGTACATTAAGACTATCCTGCAAAAGGTAAGTTTTGACAAAGCCCTGTTCGAAAAAGAACTCCGTAAAGCCGTTAACATGCTGGTACCCGACGAACTTAAAGAACTCAAATCATGGTGTTATAAACAGTTCGGCAAAATGTACCGGGTGGTTTTAAACCGATGTTTTTCCAGGGTAGTACCAGGCTGATTTCTTTACATGATATTTCATTTGACTAACCTCCGGCTAACCCCGGAGGTTTTTATATGTTAGCGGGTGAATACTAAGCGCTGCCCAGCCCGCTCTACCTGCAGTTTTCCCTCTTTAAAAACCAACTCTCCGGATACAATCGTATGCGTTACTGAAGAGCTAAACCGCTGTCCCTCCAGCGGTGACCACCCGCATTGATAGAATAGTGATTCTTTTGTAACGTCCGTTGGAGCGTTTGGATCAACCAGCACTAGATCAGCCCAGCATCCTTCACGTATATACCCCCTCCGTTCAACCTGAAAGCAATCGGCCGGAGCATGGCTCATTTTGCGTACCAACGTCTCTATGGACAGCTTTCCCTGCCTGACAAATTCCATCATCATCAGCAGCGGGTGCTGCACCAACGGCAAGCCCGAAGGAGCCTGCCAGTATGACTGATGCTTTTCGTCCCACGTATGCGGAGCATGGTCGGTTGCGATAATATCCAGGCGGTCGTCGAGCAAGGCCGCCAATAGTTGAGGTTTATGTTCAGGACCTTTAATAGCCGGGTTGCACTTGATCAGATTGCCCAGCCGCTCATAATCGGTGCTGTCAAACCACAGATGATGAACGCAGACTTCGGCAGTTATCCGCTTTTCGGACAGCGGAATATCGTTGCGGAACAGGTTCAGTTCGTCCGCGGTCGAGATGTGCAGAATGTGCAGACGGGTGTTGTGCCGCTTCGCCAGTTCAACAGCCATTGCCGAGGATTTCAGGCAGGCTTCTTCATTACGGATAAGCGGATGAATTCTGGCGGTAGCCGAGTCGCCATACTCCTGCCGGTACCGCTCAGCGTTGGCCCGTACGGTTGCTTCATCCTCACAGTGAGTAGCAATCAGCATCGGGCTCTGCCGGAACAGTTCCTCCAGTACTCGCTCGTTATCGACCAGCATATTGCCGGTAGAGGAGCCCATAAAGACCTTGATGCCGCATACATCCCGCGTGTTGGTTTTCAATACCTCCTGCAGGTTATCGTTGGAGGCTCCCATAAAAAAAGAGTAGTTGGCGAAGGACGTCCGGGCCGCTATCTCGTATTTATCCGCCAGCAACACCTGTGTCAAGGCGTTAGGTACCGTATTGGGCATCTCCATAAAACTGGTCACTCCGCCCGCTACGGCCGCCCCGGACTCCGAGCGAATGGTTGCTTTATGCGTTAGCCCAGGCTCCCGGAAATGCACCTGATCGTCGATTACCCCCGGTAGCAGGTACTGACCATTGGCGTCAATGACCTGGTCGGCGGCCCGGCCCGAGAAATCGGAGCCGATTTGTGCAATGAAACCGTTTTCGATGAAAACATCAGCATCGGTTATCCTGCCTTCGTTGACAAGACGGGTGTTCAGCAATAACAAACGGCTCATAGGTACGGTGTCAGGCGTTGGCTTTCAGTTGGGCAACTTCTTTGGCAAAATAGGTCAGAATGATGCTGGCTCCGGCGCGTTTGATGGCCATTAAAGACTCCAGCATGGCCCGTTCGCCGTCAATCCAGCCGTTGCGGCCGGCCGCCTTTATCATGGCGTACTCACCACTGACATTATAGGCGGCAATCGGCAGGTCAAAGTTGTCTTTCAGCAATTTAATAATATCCAGATACGCCAGCGCCGGCTTTACCATCAGGATATCGGCACCTTCGGCATAATCCAGTTCAGCTTCAATTAAGGCTTCGCGGCTGTTGGCATAGTTCATTTGGTAAGTTTTCTTATCGCCAAAGCGCGGAGCTGACTCCAGTGCATCGCGGAACGGCCCGTAGAACGCGCTGGCATACTTTGCCGTATACGACATAATGGCTACGTTGGTAAAACCCTGGCTGTCGAGCATGTTTCGGATGTAAGCCACGCGACCATCCATCATATCCGAAGGCCCAACCATATCGGCACCTGCCTTGGCTTGGGCCACGGCCATGTTGCCGAGAATTTCAAGCGTCGGATCGTTCAGAATTTTGCCATTTTCTACATAGCCGTCGTGACCATCGGAACTGTACGGGTCCATGGCGACGTCGGTCATCAGGCAAATATCCGGGAAGCGGTCTTTTATGTCGCGAATAGCGCGGAGATAAAGGCCATCCGGATTGGTACTCTCAGTGGCGTACTTGTCTTTCTTCGATTCAGGTAAATTAGGAAACAAGTCGAAGGCCTTAATGCCCAGGTCGACGCACTCCTGAATTTCGTCGAGCAGCAAATCCAGCGACCGGCGGTAAATACCGGGCATAGACTCTACTTCGGTTTTGGCCTTCTCCCCCTCAATCAAAAAAAGAGGAAATATAAAATCGGTCACTTCCAGGCGGGTCTCCTGCACCAGGTCACGGATAGCAGCCGACTGCCGGTTGCGACGCGGTCGTCTAATCAGATTCATACCTTAAAAAATTAAGCAATGAGTTTAAAGCCTTCGCCGTGTACGTTGACCAACTGAATGGTTTCATCCTCTTTGAGGTACTTCCGGAGTTTGGTTACGTACACGTCCATGCTGCGGGCGTTGAAATACGAATCATCCCCCCACACCATCTTGAGTGCAAAGCTACGGCTTAATGGTTGATTCAGGTTCTGCGCAAATAACTTTAAGAGTTCCGATTCTTTACTGGTCAGTTTCTGACCATGCCCATTACGATTAAGCATCTGATGGGGGTAATCGAAGCTAAAGGAGCCAATCTGGTATACTGATTTCTCAGCCTGGGCGGGTGTGCGCTGGTACCGCCGGAGAATAGCCTGAATCCGTAGCAGCAGTTCTTCCATACTGAACGGCTTGGTAATATAATCGTCGGCGCCAATCTTAAAGCCCTGGATGGTATCCTCCTTCATCGACTTAGCGGTCAGAAAAATAATCGGCACATCCCGGTTCGACATCCGGATCTCTTTAGCCAGGGTGAAGCCGTCCTTTTTAGGCATCATGACATCCAGAATACACAGGTCATATACCCCCTGCATAAACTGTTGCAAGCCCTGATTACCATCGGTGGCGCGGTCGGTTTCGTAGCCTTTCAGCGTGAGGTATTCTTCCAGTAACTGACCCAGGTTGGGATCATCTTCTACGACTAAGATCTTTGGCATAGCGTGTATGTAGGATTCAGCCTTCGGTAGTTAAATGTACGGTTCTGCCTCCGGCCAGACCAGCCGCTGTCGCGGCTAAAAGCAGGCGCCAATCTGACCCTATAACTGCTTCCGGCTGTTATTAGCCGCTATCACGGCTGTCCGACTGGACGTGGGCCTGTAAATAAGGCAACAATACCTCAAACGAACTGCCCTGTCCTGGCCAGCTTTCAACCTGAATCTGGCCGTGATGCTCGTCCACCATCCGCTTCACATAACTCAAGCCAAGGCCAAAACCTTTTACGTCGTGTAAATTACCGGTAGGCACGCGATAAAACTGCTCAAAGATACGACTCATTTGCTCTTTGGTCAGCCCGATTCCTTTATCCGCTACGGTAATACTTACCCCTTCGGCCAGACTCCGGGTCCGGATAGTGATGTGTAACTGCTCAGGCGAATACTTGATGGCATTGTCCAGCAGGTTATAGATGATGTTGGTCAGATGCACCTCATCGGCTTCGACTACCTCGTGCTGAGCCTCAAAATCCAGTTCTACTTCGCCTTGTCGCTGCTCAATCTGCAGACCGGCGTTGTTTAAGACTTTTTCAATGACATCGTGAATGTTTACCTGAGCCAGCTTGAGTTTCACCTGCCCCCGGTCGAGCAAAGCCATCTGCAACACCTTCTCCACATGTGACCCAAGTCGGCGGTTTTCATCCCGGATGATACCCATATACCGCAACAAACGAGAAGGCTCCGGTGCAGGCTGTGCCGCATCCGGCCGGATCTCACCCGGCTGGGTCGCACCAGGCTGGTTCAACTGCTCCTGGGCAAGTTCGACGGCCAGCGATATGGTGGAGATGGGCGTCTTGAACTCATGGGTCATGTTGTTGATAAAGTCATTTTTGATGTCGGCCAGCTTCTTCTGTCGCAGAATCGTCGTAATGGCGATGTAAAAGCAGGCCATGATCACCAGAATCAGTACGGCCGAACCGGCAAAGGCAAATCCCATGCGGTCGAGTATATACTGCTGCTGCGTCGGGAAGTAGATATAGACGTAATTACCAGTTTCGAGCAGGTTGTTTGGGAATAATGCCGTCTTATAACCCCGCTGCTCAAACTGATCCGGCTCGGCACCCATAGAGGTAAACAGGAACATGGCGGGCGACGGCGTATTTTTGGTGCGAACAGCATAGGCGTACGGAATACCAATACCCCGCTCCTGGAGTGCCTGCTTGAGCAGTGTGTCCAGTGTCATCCGGTTGAGTCGCTCTTCAATGGGCCGATCCGACAGCAGCAGGCCCTTCAGTACATCTTTAATCATTTGCGACTGCTCCTCGGTTTTTCTCTGCCCGGCTGAAGCCACGGGAACTGTTGCCGGTTTTGCCGGAGCAACTACCTCATCGGACTGTGCTGGCTTTACAGGCCTGGCCGGTTTTGGCCGGCGAACAGGTTTGGAGGTGCGGTAAGAAACAGCCTCACCGGCCGTATCGGCATCGATTGGCATATGGCCCCCAACCTGGCTGTTGAGCATCTGCAACTGGCTAATTACAATCTGGTCAATCCATTCTTCAAACCGCTGCTGCTGCTCCAGTTGCGCCTGCCAGTTGCCGGTAGCCATCAGCTCTTCCTGCTGTCGGAAAAACTGCTCCACAATCATCATTTGCTCGGCGGTCAGCGGCTGTACGGTCTGATGCAACACATCAGAGGGCGGCACCATACCCCCAGGCATCAACCGGCCAGGTTCCGGGTAGGAAGGCTGCCCCTTCCAGCGGTCGCGCCGGGGAGCCTGATAGACCACCCGCTCCTCCTTCTTGTTGATGGAAGGCTCTTTCTTTATTTCCTTTTGATCTTCTTTTTTGCCGATGGCCATTAATCGCTGCTGATGCTCGCGAGCCTGAATGCGCTGCCGGGTCAGGTATAAAATTTCCTGTCGTTCCAGCGTACGCACTACCTCCTGCAGCGCATCGGTTACTTTGTAGTCGAACTGCTCCTGCTGTAACCGAAACGCATTACTGATCCAGTATAGTTGGAATCCAACCAAACCCAGCAGCCCCACGGCCATCAACGCCACTATCCAACTGATACGCTTCTTTGACATTTTTTACTCATCAATGCAACTTCTTAATGACTTCGGGCATCTTTTGACCAGGTTCCTGTAAAAGTACGAAGCGACCTGCCCGACCGGGTCTATTTAACAAACTTTAACAGGCCTGTAACATTCTTTAACAAACGCACAATTAATCAATTTGTAGGTTTGCAACGCCTATTTACCCTTTGTTAGTCTGTATGAAAAGAACAAACACAACTCTCCGACGGTTCGCACTCGCAGTGCTCCTGTCCGGCAGCATTAGCGGACTGGCCGTGGCTCAACAAGCGAAAGGGAAGACTGGCAATGACCAGCTTCGCGTAAAGATCATCGAGCGTAACGGCAACCGCGTTAACGAGATTGACCGTACCTATCCGCTGACCGGCATGACCGATGAGAAACGCGATGCGCTGGTTAAACGCCTGGTCGATTCCGTTCAGGCCGTCCGGAAAGACAAGAACAACAGTCAGCTTACCATCATTATTGAAGAAGGTAACGGTGAGTTGCGGGTCAGAAGCCGTCGGCCAGACGCTTATGCGCTTCGCCCTAATCGGCCCAACGAACGCCGGTTCTACTTCCACAACGACGGTAATGGACAGTTCGATTTTCGCATGAACTTTGATTCGCTGGCTAACCGGCTTAACCGGATGGAGTTGAACCTGCCGCGTAATTTTGAGTACCGTTTGGCCGAACCATTTGAAACCTGGTCACGCAACGGTAGTTTTGGTACAAAAGCCTCTACGGTGCGAAGCCTGGATGCCTATCCGAATAATCCCGACCGCAACCTCCTGAACGTTCGCTTTGTGGCACCTGCAAAAGGTGACATTACCATCAGTATTACCAATCCAAAAGGTAAAGAAGTTGCCCGTAAAGAGGTAAAGGACTTCTCCGGTGAATTCGTCGGGCAAATGGATTTAGGCAAGAATGCTAAAGGCGCTTACTTCATTACCGTAACGCAAAACGAGGACGGTGCCGTCAAACGCATTGTCATTCCATAACCATTGGCGGGACCGGTAAATCAGTTCGCTGGTCCCGCTCAAAAAATTTTCTCAGAAACAAGGTACTATGTATTGCATAATACCAAACAAAACCTATATCTTTGTGTTGTAAAGTAAAAGAGAAACAGAGATGAAAACGCAAGTCTTGATTCTGATGATGGCCCTGGGTACGTTGCAGGCCTCTGGTATGGGCAAACCGACTAATCTGTTTGCCGCTCGCAAGCAATTAAACAGCAAGGTGGCCACCGCACCGGCTACTCATTCTTCGCAAACAACGGTATGGCGTATAGCCCGCGAGGTTAAGTGCCAGTTGACCGTATTTGGGCTACTTGCAGGAACGATTGACAGCTTCCGTCGTTACATCGATTAATCAACGGCGGAGGTTGTCTGGTCAATCGTATACTTTGTCACCCCGGTTAAGCCAAACGCTCCAGAGCCTTGAATAGGCATGTACCCGCCGGGTAGGCTGCCCCCGCTTATCTACTACAGGATTACCCTGATTAACCCACTCAAATAAGCTGCCGTACAGGTTCTTCACGTTCGTATAACCAGCAGCCTGCAACTTCTCTCCTACCCGTTCACTACGGACTCCAACGGAGCAATACAGAACAATTTCTGCTGACTTAGGTATACTAGCCAGCCGCTGAAGGTCAAAATCGTCGTAACCGACCCAGCGGGCTCCCGGCAAGTGACTCACCATATATTCATTCCGGCTGCGGGTATCCAGCAGGATTACGCCTGACTTCTGCCTCAATTCCTCCACCGTAATCAGCGGCACCGACTTTTTATAGAGTGTTTCCAGCATCACCTTATAGGCACTGCTCGTAGTCTGTCCGTTTGCCGCCATACTTAATCCCACTAAAGTCATCAAGATCAGCGCCTTCATATACGTAGAAATACGGTGATTAGTAGCGCATGTTCCTCATCGAATTCAACGAGCGATTTACGCCGGCGGTGTGAGAATTGATAACCACCTTCGCAGGAAACATGTTCGGATATATTGTAGCCCAGGTTAAGGGCGGTCCGGTTAATTTCGAACACCCGCAGGCGGTTCCAGTTCGGCGGTCCGGCGAGCAAGGTTTCGTTCCAGACATAGAAATATGACTTTTCCGACAGTTCATGACGCGTTAGTACCCGAAAACGGGTGCGACCCGCAGTGGTTCCGTTGGTAAACATCCGGTATTCATAGCCGCCCCGGATGCGCAGGTCGGTATGCTGGCTGATTGGGTGATTCCACTCCAGCAATGCACTCATCCGAAACTCTTTATTTACGGACCGGTTGAAATCGGCCATTGTACCCAGCGCCGGATAAGACTGGAACCACATCAGCGGATTTGCCTGCAGAGACCAGTTCCCGGTCCGATAGGTTAAACCTAACCGGCCTGCATTTGTCAAAGGAGCGTATACCGGATTAAATAAATGGCCAGGCACACTTTGCCGCCGGTAATGCAGGTCTCCTGATACCACGATATGCTCATTCACCGTCCACGACGGAGCCACTCGCAGCCACATAGCAGTATGCCGATAATGCTGTGCGTTTCCCTCCGTGTTGCAGCCAAGAAGAAGAACCAGCGATAGAAAAATGCAATAAATAGTACGCAAACTAAATCGAAAGGATTTTCAATAACAAAAATGAACATTTTAGGTATTTTTTACTGTTAAAATATCGTTAAACAAGTGGACAATTCTAATATTTGTTATGAGTTAACGGGTGCTTTGGCTAATTTTAGGCTTGCCCTAATATACCGTTAGCTTGTAATGCACATCTAGTGACTGATTAAGAACCATGAAGAGCAAAGTTGTCTCGTTGAAGTTGGTGATCTGCCTGTCGGCAGTGGGTTTGTTGACAGCTTTCGGTCTAGTACTACCCGGTCTTACAAAGCCCGGCGGGAGCGGACTGTCGATGGGACTGCTTAACCGATTATTTTCCGCTGACTTCTTGTCCCGGAAGTCGGCGTCTATGGCACCGGTGCATGCTTATGCACCGAACAAACCGTTGGATGTACTTTCACTGGAAGCCTCGGGGCAGCAGTGGGTAGACAGCGTTTTTCAATCAATGACGCCGGAGCAGAAGATCGGGCAGTTCTTTATGGTCGCTACGTTCTCAAACCGGGACGAAAACCACTATCAGTACATCGAGACACTCGTTAGAGATTACCACATCGGCGGTCTGATTTTCTTCCAGGGTGGTCCCTACCGGCAGGCCGTGCTTACCAACCGGTATCAGTCCAAAGCAAAAGTTCCACTGCTGATTGGGATCGATGGCGAGTGGGGTTTGGGTATGCGGCTCGACAGCGCCATGGACTTCCCCAAGCAAATGACGCTGGGGGCCATTCGGGACAACGAAATTATTTACCGGATGGGTCTTGAAATCGGCCGGCAGTGCGAGCGCCTGGGCGTTCACATCAACTTTGCCCCGGTTTCCGACATCAACAGCAATCCGGCTAATCCGGTCATCGGTATCCGGTCTTTTGGGGAATCAAAAGAAAATGTAGCCATCAAAGCCTCGGCGTATATGCGGGGCTTACAGGCCAACCGAATCATTGCTACGGCCAAGCATTTCCCTGGCCACGGTGATACCAATGCGGATTCGCACCATACCCTGCCGACCATCAGCCGGTCGTCGGAGCAGCTACGCGACATTGATCTGTTTCCGTTCCGTAAGCTGATTGCCGATAGCCTGATGGGCGTCGTTACCGGTCATCTGTACGTACCGGTAGTGGATAACACGCCCGCCCTGGCGGCAACACTTTCGGAAAAGGTAGTAACTGACCTACTGAAAAAAGAGCTAGGTTTCCGTGGGCTGGTCTTCACCGATGCCCTGAACATGGGTGGTGTAAACCGGTCGCGCCGATCCGTAGACGTAAACATGAAGGCGCTGATGGCCGGCAACGATATTCTGCTGTATCCGGAAAACGTAAAGGAAGCCGCTAAAGCCATTCTGGAAGCTGTACAGCAGGGCCAGATTTCGCAGGAACTCATCGACGAAAAAGTCAAGAAGATTCTTCGGGCAAAGTACTGGTCAGGGCTGAACGAATACGCGCCCATCAGCCTGTCTAACCTGGATAAAGAGCTTAACTCAGAAGAAGCCGAAGCGCTGAAGCTGGAGTTAAGTGCGCAGGCGGTTACGGTTGTCACTAACAATAAAAAACTCCTGCCGTTGAGCCGGCTGGATACGCTAAAACTAGCGTCGGTAGCTATTGGAGCTGGTCTGGGTAATAAATTTCAGAAGACGCTCGACTTCTACGCGCCTTTCCACCACATTGCCTACGCAGAAAAGATAAACTCAGACGCTGATGTGAACGATATTCTGGCTCAGGTAGGCGATGCCAACGTGGTCGTGCTGAGCTTCCACCGGATGAGCCAGTCGGCCTACCGGCGGTATGGTATCACCAAAGCATCGCTGGATCTGGTGTCTCGGCTGAAGCAGCAAGGCAAAAAAGTGGTGGTTAACGTATTTGGATCGCCTTACAGTCTCAACCAGTTTTCGAATGCCGATGCGCTGGTGTGTGCTTACGAAGATTATACCGAAATGCAGCAAACCGTTCCGCAAGTGCTGTTCGGGGCTCTGAGTGCACGTGGCTTCATGCCGGTATCGACGGGGGGCTGGAAGGAAACCCACGGTTATGTTTACGACGCTACCGGACGGTTGTCGCTGGGTGCTCCGGAAACCGTCGGCATGAAGACCGCTGCGCTGAACCGGATTGATGAAGTAATGCGGGTAGCCATTGCCAACCGGGTGGTACCGGGCTCGCAGATCATTGTGGCACGCCAGGGAAAGATCGTTTATAACAAAAATTTCGGTTCGCTAACGTTTAACAGCAACGATAAAGTCACCGACGAAACGTTGTACGATTTAGCGTCGGTTACCAAAGTAATGGCTACTCTTCAGGCCGTGATGATACTGTACGACCGGAAGGCCATTGATCTGAACCAGAAGGTCTCTTTCTACCTTCCGGAACTGCGCGGCTCTAACAAACAGAACATGACTGTTTATGATGTGCTGCTGCACCAGGCCGGCCTGATCTCCTACTACCCCTCGCTTTGGGACCGGACCCGCGCCCCCGGAGGTGGACTCAAGCCGGAATATTATAGTTTGAAACCTGACAGCGCCCATACGTTACAGGTTGCCACTACGCTATGGGCTACTCCCGCGCTGAAAGACTCGGTTTGGAAATGGGTTATCAAATCGCCGTTGGCCCGGCAGGTTGGCAGCGACGGTAAGCCGGTTTACATTTATAGTGATCTGGGCTTCCTGACCCTACAGAAATTAGTAGAACGGGTAAGTGGTAAGCCACTGGACCAGTTTGTGGAGAAAGAACTCTACCAGCCTATGGGGCTGAAACGGGTTTGTTTTACCCCCCTGCTAAAGCTGGCTAATCCTAAAATTGCACCAACCGAAAAAGACACTTATTTCCGGAACACGTTGCTGGTTGGTACTGTACACGACCAGATGGCGGCTGTTCAGGGTGGTGTTTCGGGCCATGCCGGCCTGTTTGGCAGTGCTCAGGAAATAGCACAACTGGTCCAGATGAACCTTCAGAAAGGTATTTATGGCGGCCAGCGGTTTTTACAGAGTCCAACGGTACCCTACTTTACTCAAACCCTGAGTACCCGCAGCCACCGGGCGCTGGGTTGGGATAAACCTAACCCTGGCCACAGCAGCAGTTATCTGTCCAGCCAGGCCTCACCCCGCTCTTTCGGCCATACCGGCTTTACCGGTAACGTAATCTGGGCCGACCCGGACGAAGACCTGGTATTTGTTTTCCTGTCGAACCGGATTCACCCGACAGCGGCCAACAATAGCATCAACTCAACGGCGCTCCGTAAGAAGATTCACGATATTATCTACAGTTCTATAAGCGAATAAGCAATTACCTGATTAACAGAAAGGGGCTGTCGGTTTTGCCGACAGCCCCTTTCTGTTTTTGGCAGAAGGGCCGCTTACTCCGTTTGTTCAAGGATTTGTATAAATACCGTTATATTTATGCCCTTATCGTCAACCATTCACACCATGGCAAAACGTTATACGTACTGCTTCTTTGTCTTCTTTTCTTTTCTATATATAGGATTGGCAGCCAACGGCTTGGCGCAGTCCATCACCACCGGAACACTCTCAGTCACCAGCGTCTGTTCAGGGACTGCAACCAGCCTTTCTGTACCATTTTCAACGTCAGGAGCCTTTGGTGTGGGCAACCAGTTCAGTGTACAGCTATCTGGCCCGACCGGCACCTTCCCGGCAACCCCCACCGTTATTGGTGGACCGGTGTCGGCTACGGGTACGACCGGGGTCATTCCGGCTACCATCCCTGCCAGCACAGCACCGGGCTCCGGCTACCGCATTCGGGTTGTTTCCAGCACTCCGGTTGTGAATGGTACCCAAGCCGCTTTAGTTGTCAACTCCGTGCCAACTGCCCCCACGCCAATGACCTCGGTAACCTATTGCCAGGGTGTAACCATTAGTGCATTGACGGCTACGCCCTCGGCCGGCGGAACCCTCAACTGGTACGGCACCAATGCTACCGACGGTACTCCTTCTTCCGTTGCTCCCATACCTTCATCGGCTACTCCCGGAACCACTACCTATTACGTCAGCCAGACCGTCGGCGGCTGCGAAAGCCCCCGTGCTTCCATCGCAGTTACCATTACTGCCGCTCCGGCAGCTCCCCTGGTTGAAGCCATTGAATTTTGCCAGAACGCACCCGTTCCTTCCCTAACAACATCTGTCTCTGCCACCAGCGGGGCTACCCTTAAATGGTACAATCAACGAACCGGCGGCAGCCAATATCCAACGACTCCCATTCTATCCAGCGCAGTAGACGGCACATCTATCTATTACGTATCGCAAACCATTAATGGCTGCGAAAGTGAACGGGCAACCTTATTCGTTACTGTAAAACCGACTCCCGCCCAGCCTGTTGTCCAATCCGTATCGTTATGCCAGAATAGTCCTGGTGAGCCTTTACGGGCTACTGCTTTGGCTGGGGGGACCTTAAACTGGTATACCACCCCGACCGGTGGGGCTCCTCTGACAGCCCCACCGAGTCCGCCAACCAGCGCTACCGGAATAAGTAATTATTATGTTAGCCAGACCATCAACGGTTGCGAAAGCCCTCGTGCTACGCTAACGGTATCGGTTGTTTCTGTGCCTCCCACGCCAACGGTGGCCGCTTCCCTGTCTTACTGCCAGAACGCGCCGGCTTCCGCCTTATCGGCTACCGCCAGTGCCGGCGGAACCCTTAACTGGTATGGCACCAACGCCACTGGCGGAACGGCCACCGTTTCCCCAACATTTCCTAATACCTCAACGTCCGGCACGTTCACCTACTATGTCAGCCAGACGGTTAATGGCTGTGAGAGTCCTCGCGCTTCAATTAGCGTTATTATTGTACCGGCTCCGGCTGCTCCGCTGGTGGTGGCTCTTCAAGTTTGCCAGAATACGCCAGTACCCGCACTTACCGCTTCGGTTACGGCTACCAGCGGGGCTACCCTCAATTGGTACTCTGCCCCAACGGGTGGGTCCCCCCTACCAGTCACTCCAGTTGTCTCCAATGCCACTCCCGGTTCGGTTGTGTACTTTGTCTCACAAACCGTCAACGGCTGTGAAAGCACCCGTAGCGCCTTGTCCATTACGATCAGACCTACACCGGGATTGCCAGGCGTTCAGGCAGTAACCCTCTGCCAGAACAGCCCCGGCCAGTCACTTACCGCAACGGCTGCTGCCGATGGCACTCTCAACTGGTACACGACTCCTACTGGTGCAACAGTCTTGCCATCGGCCCCCAATCCGCCTACCTCTACCACCGGCACTACTAATTATTACGTGAGTCAGACCGTCAACGGCTGCGAAGGCCCCCGCGCTACCTTCCCTGTTTCCGTCGTTTCGGTACCGCCAGCCCCAACGGCAGTTGCTTCTGTGTCCTACTGTCAGAGAGCAACAGCAACCCCCTTATCGGCCACGGCCAGCGCCGGCGGAATCCTCAACTGGTACGGCACCAATGCTACTGGCGGAACAGCCTCCTCTTCGTCAACAACACCTGCTACCTCAACACCCGGCAACTTTACCTATTACGTCAGCCAGACCGTTAACGTATGCGAAAGCCCCAGAGCGCCGATCCAGGTAATCATCCAGCCTACGCCTGCGGTGCCTGCAACCACTCCAATAGCGTTCTGCCAGAATACACCAGCACCCTCCCTACCAGCATCGGTAACGGCAGCCGGCGGGGGCACGCTGCTTTGGTATACGGGTATTAACGGCGGTATCGGTTCGGCAACAGCTCCGGTGCCTGCTACTGCTACTGTAACAAACACAACCTACTTCGTTTCGCAAACGCTGAACGGCTGCGAAAGCCCAAGGGCCTCTTTATCGGTTCAGGTGATTGCCACCCCCGCTCAGCCTGTTACAAACCCGGTCAGCTACTGCCAGAATGCGCCGTCCCAGCCCCTAACAGCCGCCGGAGCTTCACTTAGGTGGTATGATAATGCCGGTATACTCCTGGGACCTGGCGTAACGCCGTCGACCGGCACGGCTGGCCCGCAAACGTACCTGGTAACGCAGACGGTTAATGGTTGTGAAAGTGGGAAAGCTCCGCTGGTTGTCACCGTCAATGCCATTCCGGCGGCACCTGGCGTAACTCCGCTTACATACTGCCTCACTGTACCCGATCAGCCGAATCAGAACGTAGGTCCGCTTACGGCCAATGGTCAGAACCTGCGCTGGTACAATTCCGATGGCAACCCGTTTCAGAGTGCGCCTACGCCCCCGGTTGACAACGTCGGTACCCTCAATTTTCAGGTAACCCAAACGGTAAACAACTGCGAAAGCCCCAAAGCCACCATTACAGTTACCATTCAAACCACACCGGCCCCGACGGTGCCCAATCCGGTAGTTACCTACTGCCGTAACGATAATGCTACACCCCTAGTTGCCAATGGCACTAACCTGCGCTGGATTGACCCTTACGGAGCCGTTACCCAAAATGCCCCTACTCCGTTTACCCTGAACGCCACCCGGCCCGGCGGAGAAACCTTCTTCGTCTACCAGATCGGTGCCAATGGCTGTGCCAGCACCAGAACCAGTATAACGCTTATTGTGAACCCTACGCCGACATTGTCACTTATTGGCAGTCCAACGATCAATCTGGGGCAACCGGCCACATTGCAACTCCGGTTTACCAGTGTCCCGCCTTTTTCGTATACCTTGTCCGACGGTATCAGCGGAACAGTCAGCGATACGATCCAGAATATCACCGTAACACCCGCGCAAACTACCTTATATCAGGTTATTAGTGTACGGAACGCCTGCGGCAATGGTTTACCGGGCAACCCGGCAACGGCTACCGTTACGGTGCGTATCCCGACGATTACGACCGGAGCCTTAACGGCCACTACTCAGTGTGTCGGCACTAGCATAACCGTTCCGTTTACCACCACCGGAGAATTTAACCAGGGTAGTGTTTTTAGGGTACAGGTGGCCGATACTACTACCAAAAACTATGTTGATATATCGACCGGATCAGCGGGGAGCCCTATTACTGCCAACCTGCCGGCCAATCTGACCGGCGGACGATATTTTGTGCGGGTCATAGCCACCAACCCGACCATTCCGGTGCTGGGAAGTAACAGTCCTACGGTAATCACTGTTCAGCCATTACCCACCGCTACCCTCACCGGCACTCAGGATATATACGAGGGAAGCACAGGCCGGCTGAGTGTGGCTTTAACTGGAACAGGCCCCTGGACCTTCTCCTATTCTGACAACACCAGTACACAAACTGTGACCACCAACGCCAATCCCCACATTCTGGAAGTAAGGCCCCTGCAGAACACAACGTACCAGTTAGTATCCGTATCTAACAACTGCGGTACGGGAACGGTCTCCGGCACAGCGGCCGTTACGGTGCTTCCACTGCTAAGCGTCGAAGACGATCCGTTCTCAGCAGGCATAACCGTATTCCCGGTTCCTGCCAACGCCGAACTAACGGTCGAGTTTGCTGCCCCGTTGCAGCAGGAACCGGCTCAACTGACCTTGACAGACCTCCGCGGCTGGCCGGCGCTCCAACGAACGACCCGCACCCGGCGGACAGCGCTGGATGTTAATCAGCTACCGCCAGGAGTATACATTCTGAAAATTCAGGTTGGAGACAAACATACGTTACGCCGGGTATTGAAGCAGTAATTCATTACCCGACCAGCTAAGCACCGTAGCCAGATATAATGCCTGCTACGGTGCTTTTTGCATAACAGTGAAGACGAAGTATGACACCCGCTCTGTTTTCGGATGAGTATTTTATGGCCGAAGCCCTGCGCCAGGCTCAAAAGGCGTTTGACGCCGGCGAAATACCGGTGGGTGCTGTTATTACCTGCCGGAACCGGATCATTGCCAAAGCCTACAATCAGACCGAGCAGCTAAATGACGTTACGGCTCATGCCGAAATGCTGTCGATCACGGCCGCGACCCAATACCTCGGCGGCAAATACTTGACCGACTGCACCCTGTACGTGACGCTGGAACCCTGTGTGATGTGTGCTGGGGCGTTATTCTGGTCGCAAATCAGCCGGATTGTCATCGGTGCCCCCGACCCAAAGCGTGGATTCAGCCGGATAACGACTCCGCTTTTGCACCCCAAAACAAGACTGACAACCGGTATACTGGCGGAAGAAAGCCAGACGCTGTTAACAAACTTTTTTCATCGGTTAAGAACATAATTAAACATGTGCGTGTTACCGAACTGACAAATCCTCACTTAGTTGATTTCACAGTACAACTTAAATCTTCTCACACAATGGCATTCGTATTAGAACCGCTACCCTACCCCAGCGACGCTCTTGAGCCTAACATCGACAAGCAGACGATGGAAATCCACCATGGCAAGCACCACAACGCGTATGTGACCAACCTGAATAATGCAGTGGGTGGTACCGATCTGGAAAACAAATCAATTGAAGACCTGCTGGCCAATATCAGTCAGTACCCGGCAGCGGTACGCAATAATGGTGGTGGGCACTATAACCACTCAATGTTCTGGACTATTCTCTCGCCCAACGGTGGGGGTACACCGACCGGTTCGCTGGCCGAAGCCATAAACCAGAAGTTTGGCTCGTACGATGCCTTCAAAGAAGAATTCACTAAGGCGGCTACAACCCGCTTTGGTTCCGGCTGGGCCTGGCTTATTGTTACGTCGGAAGGCGAACTGGCCGTAGCCTCCACGCCGAACCAGGATAACCCGCTGATGGATGTAGCCGAGCAAAAGGGTTTCCCTATTATTGGTCTGGATGTTTGGGAGCACGCCTATTATTTGAAGTACCAGAACCGCCGGCCCGAGTACATTGGCGCCTTCTGGAACGTAGTTGACTGGAACGCAGCCGAACAGCGCTTCCAGCAGGCAAAAGCGTCTTAAATGGAGTGCATAATGGATAATGGCCAATGAAAATCGTGAATTTTTTGTCCCACTTTCATGCTTCATTATCCATTATTCATTATCTTTGCCCCCATAAATGGTGATCGTAGCTCAGTCGGTTAGAGCGCCTGATTGTGGTTCAGGAGGTCGTGGGTTCGAGCCCCATCTTTCACCCGATAAAAGTCCCGAAGCTTCGGGACTTTTTTATTGGCTATGGTGCTAACCTTTCGCGGTCCTTTTCAGTTTTTGCTCTGACATGACATCCACCGTTGCCTCTGCCGATCGCTATTACCCTGTGATTGCCACTGTGCTGACATTGGCCTATCTGGCAGGCATCGTTGGCTTACAACTTCCCGCCCTTGAACCGTTTTTTCGTCCGCTGATTCCTGTTAACCTGGCGGCTTCGCTGGCCTTGCTGCTGCTATACCATACCGACTGGCGTCCTTCTTTTCTGTTTTACGCAGGGTTAGCGGTACTGACCGGCTTTTTTGTGGAGGTGCTGGGTGTACATACCGGCTATATTTTCGGGCAGTATGCCTATGGTTCCGGGCTAGGTTACCACCTTTGGGCGGTGCCACCCGTAATTGGCCTCAACTGGCTAACGCTTTCGTATTGTTGCGGTACCGTTTGTGACCGGTTGCCGTTTCCAGTTTATATGAAAGCCATCGCAGCCGCTACCCTGATGGTCGGGCTGGACATTTTTATCGAGCCCGTTGCTATCCGGCTCGATTTCTGGACCTGGTTTGGCCAGCCTGTTCCGCTCCGCAACTACTTAGGCTGGTGGTTCGTCTCGCTGGCGTTGCTGGCGGTTTGGTACGGGTTACCTTTTCAAAAGAAAAATAAACTGGCCGCTTTGCTGCTGCTGCTACAGTTTGTCTTCTTTGTTGGTCATAATCTCATCTTTTTGTTGCAAAGTCGTTAAACAAACTGCTATTTTTAAGGTTTATAGGATAAATTATCTACGTTGACAATCTCGTAATTTATTTAATGGCTTGCGTGTAATCCTCTAAAGAGGTCTTGTGTGCATTTAAATGCTAATATTTTGGTTACTCTGTAACTTATATAACTGTAATGAAACACGCGTTGACACCCGTAATTTGTAAGCTCCATGAGTAATTACTCAATAAAGGATTTAGAGCAGCTTTCAGGGATTAAGGCACACACACTCCGCATCTGGGAACAACGGTATAATATAATTACCCCCAAGCGCACCGACACTAATATCCGTACCTACGATGACCGGGACCTGAAACTGGTGTTAAATATCTCCCTGCTAAAAGAGCATGGCTACAAGATTTCCGAAATCTCGAAGATGTCGGTGGAGGAGATGTACCATGAGGTTATTAAAATCTCGGATAAACAACTCAACTACCCGGATCAGATCCACGCGCTGACGATCTCTATGATCGACCTCGACGAGGAGCGATTCGATAAAATTATCAGCACCAATATCCTTCAGTTCGGCTTCGAAAACACGATGATCCACATCATCTACCCGTTCCTGAGCCGCATTGGCACACTATGGGTAACAGGGTCAATCGGTCCGGCGCAGGAGCATTTTATTACGAATCTGATCCGGCAGAAGATTATTGTGGCGATAGACGGTCAGGTGAGCAAACAGCGGCCTGATGGCAAAACATATATGCTGTTTCTGCCCGAAGGCGAGCTGCACGAAATCAGTCTGCTGTTTGCCAACTACATCATCCGGGCCCGCTATAACAAGGTCATATACCTGGGTCAGAGCCTGCCCTTTAACGAACTGGTCTTTGCTTTTAACGTACATAAGCCAGACTATCTTTTTACGGCCATTACCTCGGTTCCGTCGAACCACGAGGTTCAGCCCTATGTAGAGCAGATGGCCAGGCACTTCCCGGATTCACATCTGCTGTTTACCGGCTATCAGGTAGTTGGCCAGGATATTAATATGCCGGAAAACGGCACCATTGTCAATAACATTGAGGATCTGATCCGAATCGCTAGTTATTGATCCAAACTAATGCACACTAAAAAGGCCTCCCGGCGATGGGAGGCCTTTTTCTATTCAGCTTACTACATTTTGGGGGTATCCCTCTTTGTAGGTGCGCAGGTTATCAATAGCCATGGTCAAGAGCCGCTGCCGCGCTTCGAGGGTAGCCCAGGCAATGTGTGGGGTAATCAGGACATTTCTGGCCCCCAATAATGGATTACCTGTTTTAGGCGGCTCTACCGATAACACATCCAGCCCGGCTCCCGCCAGACGGCCCTCGTTCAGCGCTTCGGTGAGGTCCGCTTCGGTGATTAGTCCTCCCCGACTGGTATTAAGCAAAAAGGCAGAGGGCTTCATCCGGTGCAGCAACTCCCGATTTACAAAGCCTTTGTTCTCGTCGGTCATGGGGCAATGCAGCGTTACAACATCACTCTCGGCAAAGAGGGTTGGCAGATCGACATAGCGGATACCATCCCCAGAGCTAGGTTGCCGACGGTTCACAATAAGCTGCATCCCGAAAGCCCGGCCAATCTCGGCTACCTTCTGCCCGATATCGCCGTAACCCACAATGCCCAGTGTCTTACCCGCCAATTCTACCAGGGGTCGTTTCCAGTAGCAGAAATCATCGATAGCCGCCCAGTCGCCGGCTCGCACACTCTCGTTATGCAAGCCAACATGCTGCGTTAATTCGAGCAATAAGGCAAAGGTCATCTGGGCCACCGAATCAGACCCGTATCCTTTTACATTGGTAACGGTGATATCCCGCTCCCGCGCGGCTTGAACGTCGACGTTATTGTAGCCGGTAGCGGTAACTCCAATGTATTGCAGAGAAGGGAGTTGCTCCAGGGTCTGCCGGTTTAACACGAGCTTATTAACCAGCAGCACCGTAGCGTCTCTGGCCCGGTCCAGCACCTGATCCGCTGCTGTACGATCATGAATAGCAACCGTGCCCAATGATTCAAGCGGAGACCAATCCAAGTCACCCGGATTGAGGGTATAGCCGTCGAGTACAACAATATGCATACAGCAGAGCGAGTAAGGTTTACAGATTTTCGTATCCGAAACTCGCAAACTTCCCCCAGTAATCAAACTAATCCAACGGGTCGGTAGCAAACGACAACGTCCGGCGCTCGGCGTAGGTATGCGGATCACGCGCCACCACAAACCCTACATGACCACCCGAACGTGGTGTTTCGAGGTAAATGTGCGGGTGTTTTCCGGCCAGCCAGGCGGGCGAACATTCCGGTGATAAAATAGGGTCATTTTGTGCGTTCAGCACCAGCGTTGGAACAATAATCCCCGGCATATAATTGACGGCGGATGCTTGGGTGTAAAAATCATCGGCATCACGGTACCCATTGACCGGAGCCGAAAAAAAATTGTCGAAATCACGCCAAACCGTTACCTCTTTTAATTTCTGCATATCGAGGGTCCCCGGAAACAGGTCAGCTTTTTGCCGGAGTTTACGAACAAGTTTTTTCATGAACCGATACCGGTAAAGCCGGTTCGAAGGCTGATCGAGCCGACAGGCGCTGGCCAGCAGATCCGCCGGGGCTGAAATCGCTACCGCCCGACGAATTACGTCCGGTATCGCCCGGCCATGTACACCCAGGTATTTTAGTGTAATATTGCCGCCCATGCTAAACCCCACGAGTACTACCGTGTCGTAGGACCTGGTCCGCAGTGCGTGCTGGATTACTTCGCCAATGTCATCAATTTCGCCGTGATTGTAGAGCCGGAACGATTTATTCATTTCCCCGCTGCACGAGCGGCAGTTCCAGGCCAGTACATCCCAGCCATGCCCGGCAAACAACGTTGCCATACCCAGCATGTATTGCCGCCGGCTGTCGCCCTCCAGACCGTGGGTGAGTACCACCAGTTTTCGCTGGCCACACTTAATCCAGTCGAGGTCAACGAAATCACCGTCTGCCAGCACCAGTCGCTCGCGCTCATAACCAACATCCGGCACGTTGCGGAATATACTGGGAAAGATCGTTTGCAAATGTCCGTTGTATAGATATGCGGGCGCACCCGGATAAGCCGACTTTTGAACGATTGGCATTCAGGAACTCGTTTTCTTTTTCAAACACCGGATACCCTTAACCTGTTCAACACATGATATGGACGTTGCTAAATATATAACGGTTATTTTGGCTAGTGCCCTGAAGTTTATCGGAGGGCCACTAACCGGCATTGCGATGGGGTTATCGTGGATTCAGACCGCTGTATGCACGGTAGCGGGTATGATGCTGGCCGTTGTGGCTGTGGCCTTTGCAGGCGAAATGCTCCGGCAGCTTTCGCAACGTATCAGTAAAAAACCGCCAAGGCGGTTTAACCGTCGAACCCGGATGGCCGTAAAAATATGGAAACGCTCGGGAATGCTTGGTATTGCGCTTTTGACTCCGCTGATCCTAACTCCCATTGGTGGTACAGTCCTGGCCGTATCGTACCGCGTACACCGCGGACAAATCTTCCTGTATATGCTGATCAGCGCTGTCTTCTGGAGCGTTGTGTTTACCCTGGCCACGTACAACATCCCTGGCTTACAGGAGCTATTTGACTAAAGCACATCGCTGTTGCATTAGTTACCAGCCTCGGCAGGTTGCCGGGCCGCAACTACCTTTTTACGGTAATCACCTCTGGAAAAGTATTTTTCGATAAGGCAGTAAAGCAGAATAAAGAAATAACGGCTACCCATTTCCTTGATCTTCAGCTTCGACTCGCCATACTTCCGGTTCGTCCAGCTATTAGGCACTACCGCAAACGTATAGCCTCGGACCATGGCTTTTAGCGGGAGCTCGATCGTCAGGTTGAAATGGGGAGACAGAAAGGGCTTAATCCCCTCTATGGTTTCGCGTTTATAAAGTTTAAAGGCGTTCGTAGTATCGTTGTAGTTGATACCCATCAGCATACGCACAATAAAGTTTGCTACCCGGTTGATGTATTTCTTCACCGCCGGGTAATCAATGACCTTACCGCCTTTGATCCAGCGGCTCCCAAAAACGGCGTCGTAATTTCCCTCCTCCATCTTGTAGTAATACTTCACCAGATCTTCGGGATCATCCGACATGTCGGCCATAAAGACAGCAACGCAATCGCCGGTAAAGCGTTCGAGTCCATAGCGAACAGCATACCCGAAGCCGTTGGGGCCAGGGTTTGTATAATACACAAGCGTGGGAATCTCCAGCGACAGCTGCTGTAGTACGGTAAGCGTTTTATCCTTCGAGTTATCGTTGGTGACGCAGATTTCATGGTCAATACCGTACTTGGCTAACGTCTGATACAACGTTCGCAGAGTATCCGGCAACGACTCTTCTTCATTGTAAGCGGGAATGACTACGCTGAGTTTCATAGCTATGAGGCTTGGAGCAAAGATAGGTCACTTTACCGATACGGCAAGAGCCGGATTGTACTGTACAACCGCCGGATGGGAGCGGGTGTCAGATAATCCCGGATTACCTCTTTCGACTTTTCCCAGGCGGGCTGCGCCATATACAGGTATTTCACGGCGTAAAAAGCCCGTCGGAAATAACTCTTCTGATACTGCCGGGCATCGAGCATCATCCGGTAGTATCGGGCGATATTCTTCTTCAACACTTTATCATAGCGGTAGTCGAGTTCCCGGTTGATATTACTGTACATCAGAATGCGGTTCCGCAGAAAGTTTTCGTCGTAATAATTATCCGCGTAACTGGCACCTCCCCGGTTTTTCCGGTATACAGACATCACATCAGGCAGGTAACCAATCTTTCCCAGTTTGGCCATCAGGATCAGCCGGGGAATGTCGCCACTTGATGACTCCCGGAACCAGGCCGGGTACTCTTTCAGGATATGCCGGTACATGGTACTGGAGGTAGCCATAAACCAGATCTCATCCTCACCAATAAGGTCATCTACCGTATAAAATGTTTTCTGGTCCGGTGAATTCAGCAGGTGCGAAGGGGTACCGTCTTCGTAGGTAATCACCGCGTTGTGAAAAACAGTTGAGCAATCAGGATGAGCGTCCAAGAAATCGGCCTGCTTCTGCAGCTTTAGCGAATCCGTCCAGTAATCATCACCGTCCATCAGCGCATAATACTCTCCTCTGGCCTGTTTCAGCGTTTCCAGAAAATTGATGCCCCCGTTCATCCCCATATTTCGGGGATGCAACACACCTATAACCTTACCGGGATGCTGCCGTTCATAATCCTGAATAATTTCCCGGGTACCATCAGAAGAAAAGTCATCACCGACCAGAATCTCAATGGGAAAGTCGGTTTGTTGGGCAAGGGCACTGTCAATAGCCTTGCGGATGAAATTCTTCTGGTTATAGGTGATAATGAGTACGCTAACTTTGATCATGTTGGAAAGGCTGCACCGGCCATGTTACAAAGCTAACAAGGGTGAAGCAAAAACCGTTTGCCTGGTGTCGGTAAAACTGCGTTGCGGCTATAAAACGAAAGGGTGGCTTATCTGGCCACCCTTTCGTAACGAATATGATTAAACGGCAGCCGGGGCTTTGGTGGCCGTAGTGATCTGGGTTTTCCAGCCCTGCGGTTCATCCTTTTCGGCTGGTGTACCCCACGGATCATAAAAAGGCAGAATGGCTACCCAGCGACCACGGGGGTCATCCCAGCTAAACCGATCGGCAAAGCTCGACGGACTTACCCAGTGCGGCAGGTCGTACCGGAACAGAATCATGTCACCGATATCCTGAAAGCCTTCCGTCTCAATAATGGTATCATTGATCACATAACCCGTACCGCCGGAGTGATAGTCCCGGCCGTATTTGTTCAGAGCGGTAATGAGCCCTACTTTCTGGGGATTCAGCGGGTGCCAGTGACGGCCAAAGAAGCTACCGCCCATTGGATAATGGGTGATTTGCGGGTGCAGGTATGGTTGCCCCTTTTTATGGCCAAACTCTTCGCTGTTGCCCGTCAGCCCATTCCAGAATTTACGGATGGGATCAAAGATGGCCAGGATAGCACTCTTATACGGCTCCTCCAGGTTTAACAGGTTATCAAAGGTATGGTCGTGAAACAGTTGAGGAGCCTGCTGAATCTTAGCAATGTGCAGCCGGCGCTTGTGCGAATTGGACACGAAATCATCCTGTTCCTCATTCAGGGGTACCTTCTTCGACCACTCCAGCGTGGCATCAATCGCATTTTTCAGCGTCTCCTCCGGAAAAATATTCTTGACGATAACGATGTTAGGCTCGTTCACTAACCGCATCACCTCTTCGTAAGGTACTTCGGTAGTAATTTCACCGTTTTTCAGGCCACCATCAACAGCAATCAGATACTTCGACAATTCTTTCATAACACCTGATGATTTGTTGCAATATAGAATGTGTACAAATTAAAGTAAAACAAAGACTTTTGCTCTTATCGAATGAACTCAGCAGCCGGCGAACCCACTGGTTGAACGGCATACCCAAAACCGGATGCCCCAAAACCATTGCCGTTGTAAAACATCACCCACTCATCGCGGTGGCGCACAATATGGCAGTAGTCCATCATCGCCGAATCCCAGTCGTCGGCAGAACGCTCGATACCGGCCTGATCATCCTTCCGGTCCCAGGTAAGACCATCCTTAGACTCGGCATACCCAATGCGGTAACTCTGCCGGGTATCGGTCCGGTAGTTCTCAGCATTCCGGTATGAGTAGTACATCTTATACAGCGCTCCGTCCTTGTATACGGTTGGGCGGCCTATTGCGTTCGTGAATTCATCATAACCAATGCATACCTGCCCCGTCCGGTGCCAGTGAATGCCATCTTCCGACTCGGCGTACTTCACATCGTAGAACGGCTCCGGATGATTGTTGATTATCTCTATTTTCGTACAGGACAGATACCATATCCGCCAACGGTCTCCTTCGCGCATGACGCAGGGCTGCGCTACCCAGACGGGGTCATAAATTGACCGGTCGAGAAGCGGACCCACGTATTTGCGCTCAAAGGTAAGCCCCCCATCCCGACTGATAGCTAAACCAATACCCAACCGGTAATGCGTCGTCTGGCTTTTGTTCCAGCCGGTATAGTACAGCCAGATTTCATCACCCACCGGCAAAAACCACGATGGCATGGCACCGGTTTCGTCGAACATACCAACACTTCCTTTCGTCAGGCAGGGCCGATCATGCACGTAAACGACCTGCGAAAGGTCGTTTGGATCCAATTCTACAAACGAGGTCGACGAAGCACTATCCTGATCACGGGTGGCAAAATAAACCCGGAAGCGGTCGTCTAGCGGAAAGCCAAAGGGGACCTGCGCGTGGGTCAGGCTGAACGGAAGAGAACCGTCGGGCTTATAAATCAGACCTTTTTTAGTCCACATGTCTAATTAAGAAGTTGGGTGCGGGGTAACCCCGGCACCGGGTTACAAATCTGAAACGTTTTAATCTGTCAGGCCAATGACAACAATCAGCCATGCGCCTGTTTTTACTCAATAAGGTTGGCCATGGGCTTCAGGGTCTGGTCATACCGGGCCACCCGATCAACACGAACGTAGATCCGGGTATCGTTAACCAAGCCCACGTAGCGGTAATGCGTTTTGATAAACTCCCCCAGCGGAGGATACGATTCGTGGCCCTGGGTGGCCCGATCGGTCATCCATAAGTTCTGACTCCCCACGGCATCGACAAAAACCGGTGGCAGCGATTGGGTCATGTTCCGGTAATACCGGCGCTGATAAGCCTCTTTCAGCGGATTATCAAAAACACTCCGGATGGTATGATTTTCGGCAACCCCCTGGGGCATTTGCGCCTGCACATAATAATCACAGCGCCAGCCCCACACCGCCAACTTTTCGCCCGGGTCTGCGTATTTGGTAATGACTGTCGATACTGGCGTCTGCTGCAGGCGCCAGCCCTCCTGGCGGTTAGACGGGTACGGGTTCAAGGGCATTCCCTGTTGGTAAAGCTGCCAGGCGTCAACGGCAAACATCCCCAGGAAAACGGCACTGACCAGGCCCCCTATAGCTACTACCCCGCGTGTCTGCTGCAGAGAGGCCAGAATAACCGACCAGCCATAGGCCAGCCAGAGCATGAGGGGACCCATCAGAAAAAAGAGGTAATGAACATACTCCGACCCAGTCCGGGTAATGGCATACAATGTAACTGGCAACAATGTAGCTAAAAAGCCCACTACCATCCAGGGCAGCCTGCCCCGGCGGAATCCCCGCAGTAACCCTACTACCAAGGCAACCAGCCAAACACCAATTGTGAGCTTAACCAGCCAGTCAAACTCGGTACCTTTTCGGAAGAAATAGGGCAACCTCAGCAGGTTCTCAACCAGCCGGTATTCTCCGGCATATTGAACATTACCTACGATATAAAATGTAACGAAATCATCGTACACCCCGCCGAGCCAGGCCAGCAGCACCGCCAGTGCCGGAAAAGCAAGCCCTCCTGCCCCCAGCGCGCCCAACCGCCTGATTTTGTCGGATGCGGTAAGCCGCTGACGAAACAGTACATCCAATGCAACAAACAACCCCACCACGGCCGCCAGCGGAGTGCCTTGTAGCTTCCCAAATGGTACCATACCCATCAGCAAGCCAATCAGCGCGATATGGCGTACAGAGGGTACACTGTTGTTGAGGTGACGTGCATACAGGTAATACCCCCAGCTGAGCAGGGCAACCGGCACCAGTTCACTACTGTAATGGATAAAATCGCCGTTCCGGGTGAGGCCCAGCAACAACACCAGGGGGAGCAGCGCCAGCCGGGCCGCCCGGGTGCCAAACCATACCTGCGCCGTTCGGAACAGCAGCCACAGGCTTACCGCCACCAGCCCATACGCCGTCAGGTGGGCGGTGATGTAATCGAAAGGGAAACCAAGAAACGACGGTAGAATCAGAAAATAACTGTCCAGTGGCCCACCAGTTGTACCATCAACAGACCGAAAGTACACCGGGTCCTGACGAAGCGTCATGGCCTGGGTAATAATCTGACTCTCATCGGGGTTAATCTCCTGATTGTATACGATGCTGGGCAGTCGGAGCAGAAAAAGGAGGACCAGCGCAGCCGGCACAAAACAACGACCGGCCCGGCGGACCTTACCATCGCGGGAATCGGCAGAAGACTCATCACGGATAGCCAGCCACAACAATCCCCAGCACAACAGGTAGACCGGAATCCAGTATAAAACAGGAGATGTATCGAAACTAGGCATAACCTTCACATAAAAAATGCCAGCCCCGCAAGACTGACATTATCGTATCAGGTGTATCTTTTTACTTAGCCACCGCCAACCGCTGGGCCATGCTGTCGTGGATCTGCGCCAGAGTCTGTTGCAGATCATACGTCCAGTTCCAGGTCGGATAGTGGCTCTTGAATTTACTCAGATCGGAAATGTACCAGATATGGTCACCAATCCGGTTGGTTTCCGAGTAGCTGTAATTCATTTTATTACCGGTAATTTCCTCGCAAAGGACAATGGCCTCCAGCATAGAACAGTTGGCAAATCGGCCACCGCCGGCGTTGTAGACTTCGCCAGCCCGCGGATTCTGGTAGAAATGCCAGAACATGTTCACCAGATCCCAGCTGTGAATATTATCCCGCACCTGCTTGCCCTTATAGCCAAAAATGGTGTAGTGATTACCGGTAATGGCACACTTCATCAGGTACGACAGAAATCCGTGCAACTGAGCACCGGAATGGTTGGGCCCGGTCAGGCAACCGCCCCGGAACACGCCCGTTTTCATGCCAAAATACCGGCCATATTCCTGCACCAGAATATCGGCAGCCACTTTGGAAGCCCCGAACAGGGAATGCTTGGTGTGATCCAGGCTCATGTGCTCATCGATACCATTCTCAAAGTACGGATGGTTCTGATCGATTTCCCAACGGGTTTCGGTCTCAACCAGGGGCAGAAAGTTAGGATTATCGCCGTATACTTTGTTAGTAGAGGTAAAGATAAAAACGGCATCGGGACAGTGCTGGCGAGTCATCTCCAGCAGGTTCAGGGTACCATTGGCATTAACGGCAAAATCGGTAAAGGGCTCACGGGCAGCCCAGTCGTGGCTGGGTTGGGCGGCCGTGTGCACAATGGCCTTAATGTCGGTGCCGTACTCTTTGAAAATTACGTCCAGTTCCTCAACTTTCCGGATATCGGCTGTATAGTGCCGGTAATTGGCATAGGTATCGGCCAGTCGATTGCGGTTCCAGTCGGTGGAGCCGTCGGCCCCGAAGAAATATTGCCGCATATTGTTGTCGATGCCAACAATCACATCAAACTTCTCTGAGAAAAAGGCTACGGTTTCACTTCCTATCAGGCCGGCGGAGCCGGTAACCAATGCAACGTTCATATAGCGTCTATTACTTTCCGCAGAAGAATTATAAAAAAAGTTCTATTCTATATGGTATTATAGATGGGCAAAGTAACGTAAAAAAGTTCTATTCAGAAGAACCTTTCCCTAAAAAGTCAATAAATAAAAAAGCGATGAACCGGTCTGCTGACGCGGCTTATCGCTTAGGAATATGCAACTGGTAAACGTTTATGCGCCTTCACCAATGGTGCCGGTCCCGAAGAGCTTTTCGCGAATTTTCTGGGTACGGGCTTCCACTTCCGGACGGGGCGTATACTTATATTTTGACTGAACAGCCGCCGAATCCGGGTGAACACCATAGATATAGGAATCACCCCGACGAACATCTTTCTGGCGAATGGTATTATATTTCTGATAGTCACAAGATGCCAGCGACAGCAATGCTACCACAGCTGCACCTTTGCTCAGTACGCTTTTCATAGAAGATTGGTTACGAATTGATTCCGCAAATTTACAGCGTTGGCGGCTAATTCGGAACAGGAATTTTAATAATCTTGCAGCTACCCCTGCTTCAATCGCGAAATCTCCTCCCATACAAAATTCATCAGCGAACTAATATGTTCTCTGGAGAAGTCGAAAGGCACGTCGGCAACCCGGTAAATGTCACGGATTGGAGCCATATAGCCTAACGCCAATGCATTTTTATAACCCTGTAGCCCTTTTTCCGGGTTCTGGCGGTAATTGAGCCAGATACCTAGCGCCCCTAACTGGGCAATACCATACTCAATATAATAAAACGGTACTTCGTAAAGATGCAGTTGCCGCTGCCAAAGGTACTCTTTATACGGCTCCAGCCCACTCCAGTCAACTATCTGGTCGGTAAACTGGTCGTAAATACGAACCCAGTTCTCCCGTCGGTCAGCTATGGAATGAGTTGGGTTCTCGTAAATCCAGTGCTGAAACTTGTCAATGGTTGCTACCCAGGGTAAGGTTTCAATAATCGACTCCAGGTGCTGAAGCTTAGCCCGCCGGAGTTCCTCAGGGTCATTAAAGAAAACATCCCAGTGATCCATTGTTAACAACTCCATCGACATGGAAGCCAGTTCGGCTACTTCCATCGGCGGGTTCCGGAACGACTTCAGCGGTAGCTCCCGCGTCAGAAATGAGTGGACCGCATGCCCTCCCTCGTGTACCATTGTCACCAGGTCACGCAGGCTTGAGGTAGCGTTCATAAAGATAAACGGTACGCCAATTTCTTCCAGCGGATAATTGTAGCCGCCGGGTGCCTTCCCTTTGCGGGATTCCAGGTCCAGGTGGCCCATGGCCTTCATGATGCGCAGGTAAGTACCCAGTTGCGGATCGAGCCGGTCAAAGCAGCTGATGGTCTTATTAAGCAGGTCTTCGCCCGAGGCAAAAGGCTTCAGGGGTGGGCGTCCTTCCGGATCTACGCGGGTATCCCAAGGCCGCAGGGTATCGACCGCCAGTTTCTGCTTCCGCTCTTCAGCTAATTGGTCCAGCAGCGGCACCACGGCCTCCGATACCGACTGATGAAACGAAAAGCAATCGTCGGGCGTGTAGTCGAAGCGGCCAAGAGCGGCAAACATATAGTCGCGAAAATTGGCAAAACCAGCGTTGGCTGCCATCTGATGCCGCAGGTCACGCAGCCTGTTGAACAGATTATCCAGCGTTTCGTGATCCAGGTACCGGCGGTCCTGTATCTTACGCCAGGCCTCTTCCCGTGCGACCCGGTCGGTAGACTGAAGCAAATCCGACGCTTTCTGGAGCGTCATCTCTTCACCATTAATCTCAACCGTCATAGCCCCGGTTATCGCCCCGTACTTCCGCTCTTCCATCTGCATCTCCGACTGCAAGGGGATGTTTTCTTCGCGGAAGATTTCAATGGCTTTCTTCATACCCCGGACGGTAACCGCAAAGCCCTGGTCGGATAAGTCGGTCAGGTATGGGCTCTCAACGGCTTTTTTGTCCAATTCATTACCATAGGCTGTCATCTGCGGCTGTATTTCGGCAATGAAAAAGTTCAGGCGGTTCACCAGCTCTTCGTTGGCGGTATCACAGGTCATCCGAATATAGCGCCAGGCAAAGTTTTCGGACAGGTACGATTCCAGTTCGCTACGATCGGCAAACCATTGCCGGAGTTCGCTGGCATTCTGGATGGAACGGTTCAGCAGGCTATCGTAAAATGGTTTTACATCATCCCAGCTTTTAAGGTCTAACTCTTCGCCGATAAACCGACGGGCCGGGCGGGTGGGAATCTGAAGCTGACTTTCTGCGGTCATTGGTACTAAAAGTTCGAGTGTGCAAATTATGCAATAATAAGCTACCGTATAAACCTTTTGTTCGAGCCCTGCGCAAGAACAATAGGCAACTTTTTAGCAGACGCCAACTGGTTGGCTGAAAAGCCACTGCTATTGTCCTGATCGTATACTGTCTGAACGACCCAATGCCAATCCTCATAATTTTTGTTAAAAAACTTGCTACCTGCTTGCTATTACGAAAAGCTTCGTATATGTTTACTACGAAATCGTTCGTAGATAATCATGAAGCCGACAGACGCAGAATTAGAGATCCTGCAGGTGCTTTGGCAGAAAGGCCCCTGCACCGTCAGACAGGTACACGAGGAATTGACTCAAAACCGGGAAATTGGCTACACTACTGCCCTAAAACTTATGCAAATCATGCACGAGAAGGGACTGCTGGATCGTATGGAAGATAGCCGTTCGCACACCTACTCCGCCAACCTTACCGAAGAAGACATTCAGCGAACGCTGGTTGGCCGCCTGGTAGATACAGCCTTCCGTGGTTCGGCCTCCAAACTGGTAATGCAGGCGTTGGGGCAAGGCAAAGCCTCCCGCGAAGAACTAGACGAAATCCGGCAGTTACTCAATCAAATCAACCCTGACGCATGAAACCGATGGTAACCTTTTTGTCTGAGCCGGTGGTGGTCGCCCTGGGCTGGACACTCCTTCACGCCCTATGGCAGGGTTTTGCACTGGTACTTCCGGCCGCTATTGCCATGTACCTGCTGCGCCGTAGAGCCAGCTACCTCCGGTACGGCATTGGCGTAGGTACGCTGCTGGCGCAGGTAATGGCGTCGGTTGTTACGTTTAGTATGTATTACCAGCCTGTTCAGTCTGCCTTTACGTTAGGATCACGCTCTGCCGTAGCTACGCAGGTAGCAGCGTTGTCGGCCGTTCGATGGCAGCAACTGACCGAAGCGCTGCCCTGGCACATTCAGTTTCAGCGTCTGCTGGAGACTTACCTGCCCGAAATTGTGACCTGCTGGCTGCTGGGCGTAGGTGTGTTACTGGTACGCCTGATTGGCGGCTGGGTGTACGTGCAACGGCTAAAAACCATCGCTGTTCAGCCAGTCTCGTCTCAACTAACCGCAACCCTTAACCGTCTGAGCCAGCGTCTGAACCTACGCCAACGGGTGCAACTGCTTGAATCGGCACGAGTGCAGATACCGATGGTGATCGGGGCCTTTACACCCGTTATTCTCCTGCCAATGGGACTAGTTACGGGATTGTCGGCCCGGGAACTGGAAGCGGTACTGGCTCACGAGCTCGCGCATGTTAAGCGGTTCGACTATGCCGTCAACCTACTGCAATCGGCAGTAGAAGTACTATTCTTTTTTCATCCGGCGCTGTGGTGGCTGTCGGCACGGGTGCGGGAGGAGCGGGAGAACTGCTGCGATGATCTGGCGGTACAGGCCTGCGGAAATGCCCATGCACTGGCACAGGCCCTGGCACGGGTAGAAGAGTTCAGCCACACGCCAGCCCTGGCTCTGGCCTTAGCCTCGCGCCGGAAACAACTGCTGGAGCGGGTACGCCGGATGTTAGGTGTCCCCGCCAGGCCAGTGGTATCCAACGGTCATCTTATCGGTCTTACGCTGGCCACGTTGCTGCTGTTCAGTGCATCCGTATACGCTATTCAGCAGCAAGACGAGCCAGGGAAACCATCACAGAAGGCGGCTCAGACTAAAACGCCCCGTACTGAATTCTCCATCATTGACCAGAGCAAAGTTGACTACATCATCTGGCAGGGTCAGAAGCTACCCGCCAAGCGTGTCGAGCGATTACAGCAGCAACTCGACCAGATTATTGACGGCACGTTAGGCCTCGAAAACGTTACCAGCAAAGAAGACCATGAAATTCTGCGCATGGTCATCATGAGCCGGCAACCCCTGGAAGCAGACCCGGAGGTAACAGCCGTAGCCATGGTGCAAGATGACTTTCATCTGGCTGACATTGGCCTGATCCAGCCAACTCCTGATCTGGCTATCACTACTACGCTGCCGGATATAGCCATTTATAACCCGTCGCCCGATACACTTGATGACAGACTTCGCGAGCTGCACAACCGGCAAATTGACAGTTTGGCCAGGCTGGAGCAGCAGATACACGCCAAACTCCGGACCCTGAACTTACAAGCAGAGAAGCATCAGTTCCGTGTAGAAGAGTTTGAACGAAAAATGGAAACGCTGAACTGGAAACGCGAAAAATTGCACGAACAACGGCGTCAGCAAATCGAACGCAACATGCGCCAGCTGCAGGAGACCCAGACGGCCAAACAGAAACTCAGCGAAGCTGATATAGAAAAGCGAATTAATGAGGGTGAATTGAGGATTAAAGAAAGCGAAAAAGGTATTGAGGAGCTTAACCAGCAAATCGAAAGCATGGAAAATGAACTCCGCTCCGTTCGGCAGCCGCTGGATGAGCTAGAAAAGCAAATGGACGGGCTTAGCAGGCTTCAGGAAGAACACGCCAACAAAATGTCCCGTATGAGTGAAAATCTGGTTCGTGGCATGCCTTACTTTCCTGGGCATCCGGAAATTGAGGTTCATGGTGTGATGCCTCCACCGCCGGCTCGTGCTGCCCGGCCCGCCAGAGTACCCCGTCCGGGTGTAGCACCCAGGCCCGGTGCCGTGCTGGCTCCTGGTCAGCCTGTGGCTCCTGTTCTACCGGTGGGTCCGGCTACCACAATCCGGCCAGGTGTTGCAGCTCCGGCTGCATCGCCTAAGCCTCGTGCTACTCCGAAGGCGAATGCGGCACCAACACCCAAACCAGCCCCGGCAGTTACGCCCAAGCCACCGAAGGATTAAAACGAAAAAGCCTCACTCGTCAAAGTGAGGCTTTTTCGTTATTCTATTTCTATCACCACATCTCGGGTTAACGGATGGGCTACACAGGTGAGTACATAGCCTGCGTCCAGCTCTGATTCGGATAGACCGTCTTCTTCGTCCAGTTTCACTTTACCCGAAACGCAACGCCCCATGCAGGCCGTGCACATACCGGCCTGGCACGAGTAGGGCAGGTCAATATCCAAATCGAGCGCGGCTTCGAGGATGGTCTGGTGCGGCTCCACCGCAAATTTGTATTCGCTGCCCTCGTACAGAATGGTTACCTCCTGCGAGCCGCCGGCTTCGGCGGCCGGATCTTCGGTTACCTCACCCGACACTTCTGGCGGGGCCGTGGCAAAACTTTCCTTGTGAATATTCCTGGTAGGTACATGCAGAATAGATAGTGCGCTACGTACCTCATCCATCATCCCCTCGGGGCCGCAGACATAGTAGCTCGCGTCCTGAATCAATTCCCTGGGTTGCTCCTCCAAAACTTTTAACAGCGTCGACTGATTAATGCGTCCCTGCAAACCAGTCCAGCTGGCGTTAGGTTGGCTCAGGATGTGCGTTACCTTCACCCGGTTGCTATGCACTTGGGTAATGGCGTCCAGATGTTGTTTATAAATGATCGACTCCTGATTACGGTTCCCATAAATCAGCCAGATCCTGCTGTTGGGCTCTACGTGAAGAATCGATTTCATCATGGAAAACAGGGGAGTAATGCCGCTGCCCGCTCCGATCAGGATAAACTGCCGGCGGTTTGCCGGATCCAGCTGGGGAACAAAGTGCCCCATCGGCTCCAGCGTTTCCAACACATCGCCCGGCTGCATCTTATCGCAGATATAGTTAGACACCAGGCCACCGGGGAGCCGCTTCACCGTTACCGCCAGGGAGGCATCTACGTGGGGAGAACTGGACATGGAGTAGGACCGGCGCACTTTGCTGCCGTTCACCGGCAGAACAAACGTCAGAAACTGACCGGGCTGATACCGTACCGCTTCATTAAGCGGGTGCCAGAAACTAATAGTCACGGCATCCGGCGTTTCTTTGGTAATGTCTTTAATCTTCAGGTAATAACGATTCGCCATCGAGTGAATGATAAAGTTACGATGTGGCCGTTGCCTTTTGCACACAGCTTCATTTACAACGGCAGTTGTAGGGTATAAACAAATAAGAGCAGGTATGGGTTTTGTACTATTTTGCGGAAAGCTTACGCATTCTCCTGATGGTACCGAGCCAGGCTCTCCATTGGAGCCTTCAGCATCCGTCCCAGCGTCATCTGCCGCTCAGTAGCAACCTCCCGCAGCAGGTCCTGAAAGTAGTAAGCGACCGAGCCGATAAAGTGAACCGGCCATACCGCAGACTCGGGAAACTTACCTACATACAATTCCAGAAATGTCCGGAAAGCCTGTTTAATTAAATCCTGCACGTAAGGATGGGCTCTATTTTCCGACAAAAATGGTGCAAATGAAGCGAAGTACCGGTTGGGAGACGGCTTCTGGTAAGCATTCTCCAGTACCATTACCCGGTTCAACTGGTATTGCTCAGCAAACCGCTGATGTAACTCCTGAGGCAACTTTTCGTGCAGAAAATTCACCACCAGCCTTTTGCCCAGATACCCACCACTGCCTTCGTCACCCAGCCAGAAGCCAAGAGAGTAGCTTGGGCTGGTAATCTGCCGCCCATCATACCGGCAGGCATTGGAACCCGTACCGAGTATGCTGACAATACCCGGCTCATTCCCGCAGGCGGCCCTGGCTGCCCCCAGCATATCGCTGTCTACCTCTACCGTTTGCACTGCCGGCCAGACTGCCCGGATGGCACCAGCCACAATGGCACAACTGGCGGGGCTGTTACAGCCAGTGCCGTAGTAATACACCGTCTGGATGTTGCCCCCTCCCGTAGCGGGCAGAAGCTGGTTCCGCAGCACCATCGCAATGGCCTCGGTATTCAGAAAGTAGGGATTCAGGCCTACCGTATGGATCGTCTGAGCGGCCTCACCGCTACCGGTCAGCAACCATTCGGTTTTTGTGGCTCCGCTGTCTGCAATTAATATCATAGATTATCCGTTAATTTACCGACTGCCTTAAAGCGCCGGAATACCCATTCGGAATGGGGAGCTTCGGCCAGTTCATCCGTTAGGTCCTGACCGGCCCAGTGTTCGTAATGCTTTCCTTTGCGCCACAGCCGGGAGTTGGTCACATCGTAAATGATACCCTGGTAGGCGCACCAGATTTCGTCGCGGTCGGAGCCGTTGCGCAGCGCCAGTTGAGATCGGGTATATGATTTCAGTTCGGGCTGGTCAGTCAGCATTCTTTAATCCGTTTACTCAATGAAAGCTAATTTGAGAACCCGTCTTTTGTAAGTGACCACAAAATTAGCGTAACTTTAGCCTCATCTGTAGCCTATTTGTATTTTATGAAAAAGAGTTTATTTGCTACCCTTCTCTCTATATTGGTCATTGGTATCCTAGCGGTTGGTTGCAAAAAGCCAGCCCCTCCACCCGTATCGGAGCGTATCGCTAAAAACTGGACCGCCCGCATTGTCCAGGAAAACAGTACCACGGTGTTTACGCGGGGAGGAACCAACAACGCCAAACCCGGCTATTCCAACTTCCGGATTGACCTAAGCACCGCCACGGCTACGCTCAGGGAGGTAGACAACAACACCTTTACGGGTCAATGGGAAGTACAGGGTGAAAACAAGCTTATTTTGAAGAACCTGACACCGCAGCCTACCGGCACTAACGGCACCATAGAATTTACCATCGACTCAATCAGCGATACGGAACTGAAGCTTACGCGCACAACCGCCAGCCAGAAGACCGGTGGCACCATGAATGTTTATACACTATCGAATCCGTAAGCTGATTTAACGCTTTATTCTATAAAAAAGCCGTTCCTCTCGATGGGGAACGGCTTTTTTATGCCCAATTTTGTTTCCATACTATCAGCTCATCCAAAAGAGCTTCTTTCCAATATGACAACCATCGATTCTCTGGGCGAATTTGGACTCATCAACAAAATCAGTCAATTGGTACCGCCCCCCCGGCACCAGGATACTGTCCGGGGTATTGGCGACGATGCCGCCGTTATCGGTACGGATGGCGACGAATACCTGCTGATGTCCAGCGATATGCTGCTGGAAGGAGTTCACTTCGACCTGATGTATATGCCGCTGCAACACCTGGGCTTCAAGGCTGTGGCGGTTAATATTTCTGATATGGCGGCTATGAATGGCCTGCCCTCCCAGCTTACCGTAAATATCGGCATCAGCAGCCGGTTTACAGTCGAAGCGGTGGAGGAGCTTTACAAAGGTATTGCCGCTGCCTGTGAGGCCTACAACGTCGACCTGGTGGGGGGCGATACCACAGCATCCCGGTCTGGGCTGACCATCTCGGTAACGGTGTTGGGCAAGGTACCGAAAGAACGTATTGCTTACCGAAATACGGCTCAGCCAAACGACGTCATCTGCGTAACCGGCGATTTGGGAGCCGCCTATCTGGGTCTGCAACTGCTGGAACGCGAAAAGCAGGTGTATCTGTCCGACCCCACTATGCAGCCGAACCTGGACGAAAAAGCCTATCTGGTTCAGCGCCAGCTCCGGCCCGACGCCCGCACCGACATTGTTCATGAGCTACGCGACCTCGACATAAAGCCAACGGCCATGATTGATATATCTGACGGACTGGCCTCCGAAATCCTGCATCTTTGCACCCAGTCCCAAACGGGAGCCGTCATCTTCGACGATACTATTCCTATTGATGATCAGAGTTACCTGGCCGCCGACGAGTTCAAGATCAGCCCGGTAACGGCTGCCCTCAACGGTGGAGAAGATTATGAGTTATTGTTTACCATCCGGCCGCAGGAATTCGAAAAGCTTAAGAACCACGCCCGCATCACGGCCATCGGCTACATGACCGCCGATCCCAGCCAAGTGGTGCTGGCCACCCGCGCCGGCCAGCACACACCAATCAAGGCGCAGGGCTGGAAGCACTTTTAAAAGCGATGGCGATCTGGAGTGCCAGATTGCCATCGCTTTTAGACAAACTCTTCCCCCTTCTCCCTCGCATCGGCGACGAATTCTTTAACGCGCTGTTCTTCGTCTTTGGGGCAGATGAGCAATACGTTGTCGTATTCAGCTACGATATAGCCGTCGAGTCCGTTAATGACCACCAGACGTTCTTTGGGTGTTTTAATGATGCAGTTCTGCGTACTGTACAACATAACCCGACCGTCGATTACGTTTTCCTCGGCGTCTTTTTCCGATACCTCGTACAGCGACTTCCACGTTCCCAAGTCTGACCAGCCGAAGTTGCTCAGCACAACGTATACGTTATTGGCCCGCTCCATCACGCCGTTGTCAATAGACATACTCTTACAGAGCGAGTAGGCCCGGTCGATAAAGGAGGCTTCCTGTTCATTATAAAAACAACTTGTACCCTCTTCAAACACTTCTGCCGTCTCCGGCATGTACTGCTTAAAGGCATTCAGTATTGCCTTCGCATTCCAGACAAAGATGCCCGCGTTCCAGACAAATTCGCCCGTTTCCAGAAACTGCTTCGCCAGCTGGAGATGAGGCTTTTCGGTAAAGGTCTTTACCTTTTTTATCGTCTCGCCCGAATCCGGTATGTACTGAATATAACCGTAACCGGTATCAGGGCGGCTCGGCTGAATCCCCAGTGTTACCAGAATATCCTGGTTTTCGGTAGCCGCCAGCGCCGTTTGTATCGTTCTTCTAAACTCGTCTTCTTTTAAGATAATGTGGTCTGCCGGAGCAACAACAATGTTGGCCTCCGGGTCGCGCACACTGATTTTATAACAGGCATACGCAATACACGGGGCTGTGTTCCGACGAACCGGTTCGCACAAAACCTGTTCGTCGGTCAGGTACGGCAGTTGTTCCTGAACCAGGTCTTTGTATTCCGTGCTGGTTACTATATAGATGTTTTCGGGGGGGCAAATGCCGTCGAACCGCTCTGCCGTCTGTTGCAGCAGGGTTCGGCCCGTGCCCAGAACATCATGAAATTGTTTGGGATTGTTGGTACGACTAAACGGCCAGAAACGGGTACCAACTCCGCCAGCCATTATTACTACATATGTGTGGTTCATGAAAGTAGTGCTAACTAGTAAATCGTTTACATCTGCAAAGGTGAATTTATCTTCTCTATAAACACAAAAAGCCGGCCGCTTCTTTCGAATCTTATCCAGCAGGCTTAACAAATTATTTTCTACAATTTCCAGAAAAAATTGTACGTATACGCTTAGTTACGTATGTTTATCGCATTAAATTTTCTAAGTAATTAACCCCCATAACGAACAAATTTATGCTGAAGAATTCTACCTGTCGCCAGTTTTTTTTAACGGCGTATGGTTTATTAATGACAACATGGCTAATGGCTCAGACCAGCCTGTCGGGACGAGTTGCGGATGCGGGCACGAAAGAGGGACTGGCCGGAGCAAGTATTTCTATCAAAGGACGGGTAGCCGGAACAATTACTGACGCAAGAGGAAACTTTACCCTGAACACCAATGCTTCTACCCCATTTACCCTGCTGATTAGTTCGGTAGGTTATAAAAGCCAGGAAATAACCATTCAGGGTAATCGTGATAATCTGACGGTCGAGTTGGTAGAGCAGCCCATGCTGGGCCAGGAGGTAGTTGTGTCGGCCTCGCGGGTGGAAGAAAGTGTGATGCAGTCGCCGGTTACCGTCGAAAAAATGGATATCCGGGCGATCCGCAATACGCCTTCAGCCAACTTTTACGATGCGTTGCGCAACCTGAAAGGCGTGGAGCTTAGCACCCAGAGTTTGACCTTTAGTTCGGTGAATACGCGTGGCTTTACCGGTAACGGCAACGTTCGGGTCGTGCAGATGATCGATGGGATGGACAACCAGGCACCGGGTCTGAACTTCTCGGTGGGTAACATCGTCGGTATTTCAGAGCTGGATCTGGAGAGTGTAGAATTGCTGCCCGGTGCAGCCTCGGCGCTGTACGGCCCCAACGCGACCAACGGTTTGCTGCTGATGACCAGCAAGAGCCCATTCCTGTATCAGGGACTGAGCGCCTACGCTAAAACGGGGATCATGAGTGCGTCTAACCGCGCCAATCAGAATACACCGTTCTACGATGTAGCCATCCGGTATGCCAAGGCGTTCAACAATAAAGTAGCGTTTAAGATCAACGCGGGCTACCTGACTGCCCAGGATTGGGAAGCTACCGACACGCGGGATATGAGCTTCACCAACGGCAATACACTGGCAAACGGAACCCGGCAGAACAACCCGAATTACAACGGAGTAAACATTTACGGCGACGAAAACCCCACCAGTGCCAACCTATTGGCTTTCCGGCAGCAGTTTGCGGGATTCCTGGCCTTACCTGCCGCCCAGTTACAGGCTATTTCGCCAGATCTGGCTCGTATTGTTGCCGGTGTCAATCAGATTTCGGCCGCTACCGGCCTCCCGGCTACCCAGATTGTTAATAACATCCTGCTGCCTAACGCACCCATTTCCCGCACCGGCTATGCAGAACGGGATCTGGTCGACTACCGGACCGGTAGCTTGAAATTAAATGGTGCCCTGCATTACCGCATCAACGATCGGATCGAAGCAATTGCTCAGGGAAGCTGGGGTAATGGTACAACCGTTTATACCGGCAACGACCGCTATTACATCGATAATTTCAAGATGGGTCAGTACAAGGTAGAATTGCGCGGCCCTCGCTTTTTTGTGCGGGCCTATACCACGCAGGAACGTTCCGGCGACGCTTTCGCTATCGGTACATTAGGCCTGTTCATGAACGAAGCCTGGAAACCAAGCCTGAACCAGGCTAACCTGCTTGGCTCCTGGTATCCTCAGTATGCCTTTACCTATGCCGGAGGAGCCTTGCAAACCTTTTCAACGGCTATTCAGCAGGCGCTGGCCGCTAACCCAACCAATCCGGCAGCCGCTTATCAAACAGCCCTCAATGCCGTAAACGGCGCATCCGGCGCTTTACATACAGCTGCCCGCAATGCGGCCGATCAGGGTCGTATTCAGCCGGGCTCCGAAGCGTTTAACCAGATTGCGGATCAGGTCAAACAACGCCCAATTCCCAATGGTGCCCGCTTCCTCGACAAGACCAACCTGTACCATGCGGAGTTCATGACCAACCTCAGTTCGTTTATCGATCCTAAAATCGCGGAGGTGTTGATCGGCGGTAATTATCGGGTATATGATCTGAACTCAGAAGGGACGCTGTTTGCCCAGCAACCCGACGGCAGCGAGTTCAACATCAGTGAGTATGGTGCCTACATTCAGGCGTCCAAAACCATTGCCGATGCGCTGAAGCTGACAGGTTCGCTTCGCTACGACAAGAACGAAAACTTCGCCGGCCAGTTTAGCCCGCGTCTTTCGGCCGTTTATACCATCAATAAAGTGCATAATATCCGGGCTTCGTATCAGACTGGATTCCGGATTCCGACAACCCAGGACCAGTATATCGACCTGAATACGCCCCAGGCCCGTCTGATTGGAGGTCTGCCCTATTTCGTGGATAAGTATCAGCTGAGAACCATTCCGAGCTATACGCTGGAATCCGTCAATGCCGGTCAGCCGCAGCAGTTTACGTTTCCGGAGTTCAAGCCGGAGCGGGTACTGTCGTTTGAAGTTGGTTACAAAGGTCTTATTGCAAACCGGTTCTTGCTCGACGTCAACTACTACAACAGTACCTATCGCAACCTGATCTCCGGTCAGGTAATTGTGCAGCCTACCGGTGCCACAACCCGTAATGTGTACTCGCTGCCCACCAACTACACAAAAGATGTCAGAACGCAGGGCTTCGGCATTGGGGTCGATTACCTGCTCCCCCGTAATTTTACCGTTGGTGGTAACCTGTCAAACAACACGTTGAACACGGATGGCGTAACCATGTTCAACAAAGAAAAGAACCGCAACGTATTGGACGATGGCTTTATGGTGGGCTTCAACACGCCGAAGTACCGCTATAACCTGAACTTCGGTAACCGCAACATTAGCAACAGTGGCTGGGGCTTCAACATCGTATATCGTCACCAGGATGCTTTCTACTGGCAGTCTTCGTTTATTGCACCAGCTGCCCGTCTGGCTGCCAACAACCAGTTAATGGTTGTACCTGCCATCAATACGCTGGATGCTCAGGTAAGCAAGCGGATTCCATCCATCCGGTCGATACTCAAACTTGGTGGCAGCAATATCCTGAAGCAGGAATACACCACCGGCATCGGCAACCCGACCGTCGGATCTATGTATTATATCTCTCTGACGTTTGATGAATTGCTGAACTAAGCAGCACTCCCGTTCGTACAGAAACGCCCCAACCGGAAAACCGGTTGGGGCGTTTCTGTTTTCGCCATCATTAATAGAACTGATATCTTAATAGAACTATACCTTCTCACCGAAAGCCAGGTCGCCGGCATCACCCAGGCCGGGAACAATGTAGAAGTGCTCGTTGAGGTGATCATCGACCGCGCCGAGCCAGAGATGGCATTCCGGCATGCGGCTCTGGACGAATTTGACACCTTCGGGACTGGCAATAACAGCCGCCACATGGGTCTGCGCCGGAATCCCGTACCGCAGCAGCGCATGGTATACTTTTTCCAGTGATCGACCGGTAGCCAGCATAGGATCGGTAAGAACCAGCGTTTTGCCGCTCAGATCTGTACAGGAGATATAATCCATCGCAATTTCGAAGTTGTCTTCCCCCACTACATAACCCCGGAAAGCGCCCGCAAAGGCATTATCGGCCTGATCGAAGTAGTTCAGGAACCCCTGGTGAAAGGGCAGACCTGCCCGGAGAATGGTGGCCAGTACCGGCTGCCTGAGTGGTAGTTGGGTTTCGGCTACGCCAAGAGAGGTCTGTACATTGACGTTGTGGTAGGGTAGTGTCTTAGAGATTTCATAGGCCATTAGCTCCCCCAACCGTTCCAGATTGCGCCGAAAGCGCAGCCGGTCTTTCTGAACAGAAACATCACGTAATTCGGCAATAAACTGGTTGGCCAGTGAAGGCTGGTTGGCAAATACAAACATATCCGGCGATCGGTTACAACTGAAGATTCGGTGTAATTTAGCCGGTACCCTAGCGTTTATCCAAACGGTTTACCTATTTTGTACTCGAATTCACCTGGCCGGTCTGCTTTCTGTCCTATGAACTCGCCAAAATTTGTATGAAGTACAACGTTTACCATTCTCTTCTTCTTTTACTCTCCATTGCCGCCCAGGCGCAAAGTCCTTTTGTCCCGCTGAACCCGGATTATTACCATTGGGTAGATCGGATGGAAATACGGCAGGGGCGCTGGGCCGAAGGCTTTCACAGCTCCATGAAGCCTTATAACCGGCAGGGTATTGTCCGGCTTACCGACAGCGTAGAAGCAAATTTGCGTTACCCCTTGTCTCGGACTGATTTTTTTAACCTCCGTTACCTGCGCGACGATAGCTGGGAATGGGTGACGGATAAAGACTCGGCCAATCGAAATACCATTACCAGGGTATTTCCCGGCGATAGCCAACGGCCTTTCCTGGGTACCTTTTACCAGAAGAAAGCGGATTTCTACAGTGTACAGACTCCCGACTTCGACCTGCACGTGAACCCTGTTTTTTATTACAGCACCGGCACTGAGAGCAATAATAACAATCGGCTGTTTGTCAACACCAGGGGGGTAGAAGTCAGGGGCAGCATTGCCAAAAGGCTGGGATTTTACTCGTTCTTCTCTGATAACCAGGCCGTTTTTCCCCGCTATATTCAGGAATATGGCCAACTATATGGCATTCCGGATGGTGGGTTTGCACCGGGCGAAGGGTTTGCCAAACAATACCGCCAGACTGGGGCCGATTTTCTGTCGGCCCGTGGCTACATCACCTTTAACATTCTGAAAATCATCAATTTTCAGTTTGGGCACGACCGTAATTTTATCGGAAATGGCTACCGCTCCCTGTTCTTGTCGGACAACAGTGCTCCCTACCTGTTTATGAAACTGACCACAACGTTTGGTCGTTTTCAGTACACCAACCTATTTTCTGAACTCCAGAATACCAGTGTCCGACGCACCAGTCAAAATGATCCTATAACTCAGAAATTCACCTCAATTCACCACCTGAGCATGAACCTGGGCGATAATATCAATCTGGGTTTGTTTGAAGCGGAGGTATTCAGCCGGGACCGGTTTGATATTAATTATTTGAATCCTATTATCTTCTACCGCTACGTCGAGTCTTTCCGGGGCAGTGCCGATAACGCTATGATCGGTATTGATTTCAAAGCCAATTTCCGGCGGCACTTTTTAGTCTACAGCCAGTTCCTGATCGATGAATTTTTGATTAGCGAATTGAGCGCCGGCCGGGGCTCCTGGACCAATAAATTTGCGGCTCAGGCCGGGGTAAAATACATTGATGCACTTGGTGTGCCGAACCTGGACCTGCAGGCTGAAATGAACCTGGCCAGGCCGTATACCTACTCCCATAAATCCGGCCAGACGAACTATGTTCATTACAGCCAGCCACTGGCTCACCCGCTGGGCGCCAATTTTGTCGAAGGCCTGGGTATTGTCCGCTATCAGCACCGCCAGTTCAACGGTGTTGGCACCTTTGGAATCATGATGTACGGTACCGACCAGCCATACCGTAACTATGGGGGTGATATTACCAAGAATTATGAGACGCGAGTCCGAAACGATGGTAATTATATCGGGCAGGGCCGGCAGACGGCGGTTACGTATGCCGACCTGCGGTTATCGTATATGTTCAAACACAATGTCTTTCTGGAAGGCCGCTACCTTTTCCGTTTTCAGGACAGCCAATATACCCCCCTGGCTTATACTACCCAACAGGGCAGCGTTGCCCTGCGCTGGAACCTGCCCTACCGGGGGTGGACTTTTTAACGAATAAAATGCATTCTATAATTCTTCAGGAGCTCACAGAAGCTCAGTCTGTCTTAGACACCTTCATTAAAAATACAGAAAATCTTGCGGCTATTGAAGCGGCAGCGCAGCTGATGGCCGAGGCTCTTCTGAACGGCCGGAAGATTATATCCTGCGGCAATGGTGGCTCGCACTGCGATGCCATGCACTTTGCCGAAGAGCTATCGGGCCGCTACCGCGAGAACCGCCGGTCACTGGCCGCCATTGCTGTTTCTGACCCCAGCCATTTGTCCTGCGTCGGTAACGACTACGGCTACGAGTTTGTGTTCTCGCGATTTATTGAAGGGCTGGGTAATGAGGGCGATGTGCTGTTGGGTATCAGCACCAGTGGTAACTCCGGTAATATCATTCGTGCGGTAGAGGCTGCCCGCCAGAAAAGCATGAAGGTAGTGCTGCTGACTGGCAAAGACGGCGGTAAACTGGCGGGTAGTGCCGACGTAGAAATCCGCGTCTCTCACGTTGGCTACGCCGACCGGATTCAGGAGATACACATTAAAGTGATTCACCTGTTTATTCTGCTGATTGAAAAACAGGTAATTGGCTAATGTCAGCTAGACATCACTTTCTCGCTACCACCATGGCCCGGCCGGGGATACTCATGTAATTGACCACTTTGTAAGACTCCAGGCCGGCGTCCTCCTGCCAGGTACTGATTTCGTCGATGGTCCAGTTGCCGGCGGTGCTGCTCAGACCAAAGTAAAGATCGGTGCTGCTGCCGACCAGGTCGGGGCGGCTGCCGATTTCGGGCCGGATAAATTCGTTAATAATAAAGAAGCCATCAGGTCGCAGCGCACGGGCGGCCTTTTCAGCAACCAATTGATTCTGCTCGGCAGTCAGGTGATGGGCCAGGCTTGACATCAAAATAATATCGTATGCCTGTTCGCCAAATTCGTCGGTTAGCGCATTACCGACTTGATGCTGAACCCGGTCACCCATGCCAGATTGTGCCAGTATGGGAGCCGATTGTTCTACGGCACCGGGCAAATCAAGGATTATGGATTGAAGCCCAGGATTTCGTTTGCACAAGGCTACCGAATGCTGGCCGTGCGCACCCCCTACATCCAGCATATGGGTAGCGCCTTTGGGAACGGGAGCCCGACGGCCAAACTCTTTGGCCTCGGTGCCGGTAGCGGCCAGCATGGCCCGCTGGTAGTACCCCCACTGCTCCGGCGTCAATGAGTCATGATATTGTATCCCCTCGCCGGTACGCAGGTACTCCCCCATCCGCTCCAGCCAGGGCCACACCACCCGGTTGTTGAACACCATCATGCCGTGTACCGATTCCGGGTCATCCTGACGCATCCACCGGCGGGTCATCTTAGTAGGAGCAAATTGTTCATTCCGGTAGGCAAAGTAGCCCAGCGCCGTCAGCAAGCCCATCAGTTCGGTGGTTGCCTTCCGATTCAGCTTACAGGTTTCGGCAATGGCGTCAACGGTAGCGGCCCCCTGCATCACGGCATCAAACACGCCGGCATCGGCGGCCTCCAGCACAGCTTTAGAGATAACGGGGAAGATCTGGGCGTGCAGCAGGGGCATCGGCACCATATTCATGAGCAGCCCAATCCACTCCAGTGGGTTGTCGGGCGTAACTTTCAGTTGCATCCGGTTGTAACGAACGGTGATATATAAATACTTTAATCAACGAACGTCCACCAGCGGGAATAGTTTTATCCTGGTTAGAAATTATAATCTGCAAGGCTCAGCGCAGTATGTTTCTTTGTTGCCTGCTGCACACGACCCACAAGACCTATCCAGCCCAGTTCTCCCGGTCCAGACTCCGGTATTGGATCGCTTCGGCGAGGTGCTCAATCTTAATGTCGTCGATGCCGGCGAGGTCGGCGATGGTGCGGGAGACTTTCAGGATGCGGTCATACGCACGGGCAGACAGGCCAAGACGCTCCATAGCCGTTTTCAACAGAATACGGCCGGCATCATTGATAATACATACTTCTTTCACCATTTGCGACGGCATCATGGCGTTGGAATAGATACCCTGCCCCCCTTCAAACCGCTTGGTTTGTATGTCTCTCGCCCGGATCACGCGCTCCCGAATTTGCTCGCTTTTTTCGGCGGGGCGGTTGGCGGTCATCTGGTCGAAGGAAACGGGCGTTACTTCTACGTGCAGATCGATCCGGTCAAGCAGGGGGCCGCTGATTTTGTTGAGGTAACGCTGCACCACACCGGGCCCACAAACGCACTCTTTTTCGGGATGGTTGTAGTAGCCACAGGGGCAGGGGTTCATGCTGGCGATCAGCATAAAGTTAGCCGGAAACTCAACCGCCCATTTGGCGCGGGAAATGCTGACCTTCCGCTCTTCCAGAGGCTGGCGCATCACTTCCAGTGCCGTGCGCTTAAACTCCGGTAGTTCATCCAGAAACAGAACGCCGTTGTGCGACAGGGAGATTTCGCCCGGCTGCGGAAAGCTGCCTCCGCCTACCAGGGCAGCGTCACTGATCGTATGGTGGGGCGACCGGAAGGGCCGCGTTGAAACAAGGGTTGCCCGGCTGCCCAGTTTACCGGCAACCGAATGAATCTTGGTTGTTTCAAGCGCTTCGTGCAGCGTCATTGGCGGCAGAATGGACGGTAGCCGCTTCGCCAGCATGGTCTTACCCGCACCGGGCGGGCCAATCATAATTACATTGTGGCCACCAGCTGCGGCAATTTCCAGCGCCCGCTTGATGTTTTCCTGCCCCTGTACGTGCGCAAAGTCAGCATCATAGGCGTTCTGGCTATTGAAGAACAACTCACGGGTATCGGTCGTCAGTGGCTGTATGTCTTTCTTGCCTTCAAAAAACTCGACCGCATCCATGATGGTCTCGACCCCAATCACGTCGAGGTTATTGACAATAGCCGCTTCCTGCGCATTTTCGAGCGGCAGCACAAATCCTTTGAATCCCTGCTTCCGGGCTTCAATAGCAATGGGCAGAACGCCTTTGATGGGCCGTAGCCGCCCGTCGAGCGAGAGTTCACCCATGATGACGTACTCCTCCAGGTTACGCTGGGGCGTCAACTGCTCCGATGACTGCAGCACACCAAGGGCTATCGGCAGGTCATACGCCGACCCTTCTTTCCGAATGTCGGCCGGAGCCAGGTTGACGACCACTTTCTGCCTAGGCATGCGGTAGTCAAAATACTTCAGCGACGCTTCGACCCGCTGCTGGCTTTCCTTAACGGCGCTGTCGGCCAGCCCCACCATAAAGAAGTGCAGTCCCTGACCTACCGTTACTTCAATGGTAATGATGGTTGCATTAACGCCGTAGACAGCGCTGCCGAAGGTTTTGGCGAACATATAGTTTGAGATATGGTATTCCTAAGAAGGGCCAAAAATATGATGGAAACGGCAACTAAAAATTAACCCCGGCTTAAAATGGCCGGGGCAGCAAAAAGCACATCCAGATTTTCATTACTCTTTCCAGCGCCACTCGTTGGCAATCTGCAACGGCGTACGCAGTCCCTGGGTTACCAGAAAATCGCGGGTTTTGCCGTCGTCCAGCCGCTTAGCCGGAATGTCGTCGGCATCGGCCAGAGCGTAGAGGACCATAGCCGAGTAACGAACGGTATTCTTCAACTGCTCTTTATTGACCAGATTCATTTTGTCGCAGTTGGCGTGGTAGCAGTCCAGCACCTCTTTCGGCAGGTTACCATTCATACCCACCACCGGTATGCCTTCAATCATAAATGGCTGATGGTCGCTGTGCAGACCCGCCTGATTGGCCATATTATTGGCAAACGCCGGCTCAATCTGCCGGATGGTTTCTCCAATAGTCCGGAAAAACGGCACCATGGCCTCCCGACCAAAGGCATTTATACCATTAGGATTGTTGGTCATGTCAAGGTTCATGATGTACCGAACATTATCCAGCGTCCCCTTGCCCTTCAGGTTCTCCACCATACTTCGCGAGCCCAGCAGGCCCTGCTCCTCCCCCATGAACATCACAAACTCAATAGTGCGTTTAGGCTTGAGCTTCAGGGCCTTAAACGTACGGGCGATATCCAGTACCGAAAAGGAACCAATACCGTTATCGATAGCACCGGTGGCCAGGTCCCAGGAGTCGAGGTGACCGCCGATCACGATTTTTTCCTCGGGGTATTTGGAGCCTTTCAGCGTAGCCACCACGTTGCGGGCGCGGATCTTCCGACTGGAATTGGTCATGTCGATGACGGCGTGCAGGTTCTTCTCCTCGCTCATCCACTTCCGCACCTCCTGGCCACTCTCCAGCGATATGCAAACCGAAGGAATCGGAATCAGTTTACCCGTTACCGAAGCAGTACCCGTCAGCAATACCTCACCTGGCACCAGATTGACCATAATCACACCAATGGCACCGTGCTGAATAGCCAGGGCCGCTTTTTCGGAACGATGCAGGTTGCGGGCACCTTTAGTAGGAGCTGCCAGGCCAATGTTCACCAGGGCCACCTTCCCCTTTAATTTTTCCTTTATAGCCGCAAAATCTCCTTCCAGGCCATTCCCCACATCAACAATTTCGCCGGAAACGTGGGCATCAACGGGCGAATGCGCCAGCGTTACCACCGGCACATCCCGGAAGTTATCACTTTTACGGGGTACTACAGACAGCGCCACCGTCCCGCGCATCCAGGATTCTACTTCAAAAGGTTCGTACTGAACCTCCTTAAAGCCATAGGATTTCAGCAGGTCGTGGGTATATACTTCGGCCTTGTTACCGTTGGTGCTGCCGGTCAGACGGTGCCCGATGGTAGCCGAGGCATCCTCCAGCGTTTCATACGCCCGGCTGTTTTCCATGACCTCCTTATTGATACGGGCGAAGGTTTTCTCCAGCGAAGGCCTGGCTACTTTACTATCTTCCGGGTAAAAGGCCGTTAAGGATAAAGCGCTGACAGAAAGCAGGACAACGTAAACTCGTTTGATCATAGATGATGCGGAACTCATCAATTTTTTCTAAAAGTACGAAAAAGATGGAATTATTAGGTGCTGCTATATAGACTCCTTTTTACCCGGAACCGTTTACTCCGCAGGAAGAAATTATTTGGTGCTACCTTGTCTGATATTACACCTGCCGGGCCACAGGCCACTCTTCAAAGTGTTACCTTCGTCAACGAATCAGGAAAAATATTGGTTTTACCTTCATCACCACGCTGACTATTTACAGCATGACACGAGCACAGACACCGCCCATTGCCCCCAAAAAACCTAACGAGTTAACCATTCACAGCCACACCCGAACTGACAACTACTACTGGTTGAACGACCGCGACAACCCCGAGGTCGTCAAGTACCTAAACGCCGAAAACGAGTACCTCGAACAGGTACTGGCCCCGGTTAAAACCCTTCGGGAGAAGTTGTTTGAGGAAATGAAAACCCGAATCAAACAGCAGGATGAGTCGGTACCCTATAAAGAAGGGACTTACTATTACTATACCCGCTACATAGAAGGAGGTGAATATCCGCTGTATTGCCGGAAACAAGGATCGCTGGAGAGCGTGGAGGAGATTATGCTCGACGAAAACGAACTGGCAAAAGAGCACTCCTATTACGATGTAGGCGGTCTTGAGGTCTCTGATAATGAGGAACTGATAGCATTTGGCGAAGACACCGTTAGCCGGCGGCTGTATACCCTGCGCGTTAAAAACTTAAAAACCGGTGAGATATACCCGGACGCCATTCCGGATACGGAAGGCGGCAACTACGCCTGGGCCACCGATAACAAAACGCTGTTTTACATCCGCAAAGATCAGCAGACGCTGCTGGGCTATCAGGTATGGCGGCATGTACTCGGCACCGACCCAATGCAGGACGTACTGGTGTACGAGGAAAAAGATAATCAGTTCTACATGGGCCTCTACCGGTCGAAGTCGAAGAAATACATCCACATCGTCTCCGACCAGAACGGGGTAGCAACCGAGTACCAGATGCTGGAAGCAAAAGACCCAACGGGTGCTTTCCGGACGTTTCTGCCGCGCCAGCACGGGCATGAATATGATGTGCTGCATGTTGGTGATACGTTCTACGTCCGCACCAACTGGGATGCCGAAAATTTCCGGCTGATGGAGGTACCCGAAGACCAAACCGCCGACCGCAACGCCTGGAAAGAAGTAATTGCGCACCGGCACGACGTGTACCTGCAGCAGATGGACATCTTCACGAACCATCTGGTACTGGGCGAGCGCAAAGAAGGCCTGATGCACCTGCGTATCATCAACCAGAAAGACCCAAGCGAGCACTACCTCGATTTTGGCGAGCCGGCATATGTGGCGGCAATCGGCTACAATCCGGAACTTAACACCAACGTACTGCGCTTCGGCTACTCTTCGCTGACCACGCCCAACTCGACGTACGACTACAACATGGACACGCGGGAGCGGACGCTGATGAAGCAGCAGGAAGTGCTCGGCGGGTTCAACTCAGCGAATTACGTATCCGAGCGCGTATATGCCACCGCCCGCGACGGCGTGAAGATTCCCATCTCGCTGGTGTACCGCAAGGGCACCCCCAAAGACGGATCAGCTCCGCTGCTGCAGTATGCCTATGGTTCGTACGGTATTTCCATGGACCCTACCTTCAGTTCTACCCGGCTGAGCCTGCTCGATAGAGGGTTTATCTTTGCTATTGCTCACATTCGCGGGGGGCAGGAGATGGGACGCCGGTGGTACGAAGACGGCAAGATGCTTAAAAAGAAGAACACCTTTACCGACTTCATCGACTGCTCTGAATTCCTGATAAACAAACAGTACACATCTAAGGAGAAGCTGTTTGCCATGGGCGGCAGCGCCGGGGGGCTGCTGATGGGTGCCGTGGCCAACCTGCGCCCGGACCTGTACCGGGGCATCATTGCCTCCGTGCCCTTTGTGGATGTGGTCACCACGATGCTCGACGAAAGTATTCCACTCACCACGGGCGAATTTGAGGAATGGGGAAATCCGAAGCAACAGCCGTATTACGACTATATGCTGTCGTATTCGCCCTACGACAATGTAGAGCCTAAAGCCTACCCCAACATGCTGGTGATGACTGGTCTCCACGACTCGCAGGTGCAGTACTGGGAACCGGCCAAGTGGGTAGCGAAACTACGTACGCTCAAGACCGATAACAATCAGTTGCTGCTGCACACCAATATGGAAGCCGGGCACGGCGGGGCTTCCGGCCGTTTTCAGGCGTTGAAGGAGATTGCGCTGGAGTATGCGTTTATGCTGAATCTGGTGGGTAAGTTAGAATAGAACGCTGATGACGCGGATTGGGCGGATTTTATAAAATTTTATCTGCGTGTCTTTGCCCAATCCGCGTCATCAGCGTTCTATTGCGTTTTACCCTTATAATCCCAGTGATCCTTAATCACCGCTCCACTTGAGTCTTTGACCAAACGCCGGGTGTAGCGGTCGCCTTTGATGGTGCCGTTTTCGTCAGCTTTGCCAATGAACAGCAGAATGGGATTTCCCTCTTCATCGGTCTTTAAGGCTACATCATAACGATTAAATTTCAGGGATACCATCGTTGACGGCTCGTATTTCTTAGCCAGCTTTTTCTGTAAGGCCTCTCCAATTTTCATATCCAGCAGGTATTGCACGTATAGATTATATACGCGAAAGCTGAAAATTGTTTAGCCAGGGCTGCTTTCTCACAATTGGTAAGGGCATATCGAAATAACGCTATCTCAATTTTAGAGTTATTTAATAAATCAGGCAATAGCAACGCATATGATCGTCAGCAGTATACATAAACTCAAAGGTCTGTGGCTTACCGTCAAAGCAGGTTTATGGTTTGTACCGACGGTTATGGTTACCACCTCAATTATACTGGCCATTACGTTCATTGAAATTGACAGTTGGGCCTCCGATGATTTTCTGGAGCAGTTCCCCCGCCTGTTTGGTGCCGGTTCTGATGGCTCCCGTGGTATGCTGACGGCCATTGCCACATCAATGATTACCGTTGCCGGTCTTACCTTTTCGTTAACCATCACGGCGCTTGCGCAGGCATCCAGCCAGTATACCTCCCGCATCCTGCGAAACTTTATGACTAACCGCACCAATCAGCTAGTGCTGGGCTTTTTTGTAGGCCTGTTCAGCTACTGCCTGGTGGTATTGCGCACTATACGCGGGGGCGATGAGGATAAATTCATTCCATCCCTTAGTGTATTGTTTGGGCTGGTACTGGCAATTGTAGGGATAGCCGTTCTGATTTATTTTATCCACCATATTGCTGTATCCATTCAGGCCTCGCATATTGTTTCGCTGGCGGCCGAAGAAACCATCCAGGCTGTACACCGGCTATTTCCTCAGGATGTTGGCAAAGAGGCTCCTGAAGCGGAGAATCAGGACGTGTTGAAAAAGCTGGAAAATGAACCTCAACGGCTCATACCTGCCAGCGCGTCGGGCTATCTGCAATCCATTGATGAGGATACGCTGTTCAATTTTGCCAAAGCCAACGATGTGGTAGTACAGATGGAAAAAGCAATTGGTGAGTTTGTTGTTCAGGATACGTTATTGGTGACGATAATAGGTAACCTTCAGGTAGAAGATGCTGATATTGAGACCCTAAATGAGGCTTTCACCATCAGCCGCTACCGAACCATTCACCAGGATGCTGCCTTTGGTATCCGGCAATTGGTAGACATCGCCCTGAAAGCGTTATCTCCGGGGGTGAATGATACCACCACTGCCATCCTGAGCATCGACTACCTCAGCGCTATTCTGGCCCAACTGGCTCAGCGACGCATTGAGAAACCATTTCGCACCGACGAATCCGGCAACCGTAAAGTACGGCTGATCGCTAAAAGCCTCACTTTTGACTCCTTCGTGGCAGAGGCTTTCGATCAGATTCGTGACAGCGCGGCCGGCAATACCGCCGTATTCATCCGGCTGCTGGTGGCTATCAAAACAGTTGCCTCTCAAACGGCCAGCGCTGGCCGTCTGGGCATCCTGCTTGAACAGGCAAAACGGGTGGCAGATTCGGCCAACCACTCCGTCGGGGCTGTGTACAACCGAGACCTGATTCGCCGGCAATTCGCCGATACCTTAAAGCAACTAAGTGCAGAAGAGCACATAAGTATTCTGCCGGCCGCCCCAATGGAAAGAAAGAATGCGAACCAGGCTTAGCGCCTTAGAGGGCTGGAGTGCTTTTGAACTGTTCCGCCAGTTCCCGCAATAGCGAGATCACCTGCGAGACGCTTTCCAAACGGTGTTTCGCGTTGGTGCTGCCTTTTCCTACTTTAATGGTGAAGTGGTTCGTTAAATTCAATGCACAGAACATGTCTTCATCCGTACGGTCGTCGCCGATAGCCAGAACCAGTTCATACGGATGGGCCAGCGTTAGTTGTTTAGCTACTTTTCCTTTATCAGTGTCTACGTTTTTGATCTCCACTACCTTGTTGCCATCCAGTACCCGGAGTTGATAAGGCAGCAGATGCTCCAGGGTATTAATGAGTTCGCGGGAGCGGAGAAAACCCGTATCCGGATCTGAGTTCCGGTAGTGCCACGCCAGCGAATAGTTTTTCTCTTCGACAAAAGAAGCTGGACAGCGGCTTACAAAATCATTCAGGAAAGGCCGGACCACCTCTTTCCAGGAACCATCGTCCAGCAGATCGTTTCGCCAGCCCCCCTCCTGTTTCAGGTAAGAGCCATGTTCGGCTACCATATCAATGGGTAAATGGCCAAGCCAGCTTTCCAGTGTCTCGTGATCACGGCCGCTGATCACTACGACCTTGTTACCAGGTATAGCTGCGAGACTACTCAGTACCGCTGTTACTTCTTCAGACGGAGCGGCCAACTCCGGTCTGGCTGCAAAATTAGCCAGGGTACCGTCGTAGTCCAGCAAAAGCAGCCGGGATTGAGCCTCGGCAAACCGAGTCAGCATGGTTTTTTTTCTGGCAGCTTTCAGCAATTGGGGGTGGCTCTTTTTCAAAATCTCCTGGGTTTGCAGCAGATCGTTCATGAAGCTGTTCGCCCATTTTTCTACATCGTAGCTGCTGAGCCGCTGCTGCATAATCGCCATGCGCCGGGTTTGCTCTTCCGGCGCCATCTCCAGGGCCAGCTTCAGCTGTTCGGCAACCTCAAACTCATCCAGCGGATCAATCAGCAACGCTTCGCCCAACTCATTGGCGGCTCCGGTCATCTCACTCAGCACCAATACGCCCTGCTGGTCTTTCCGGGTAGCTATAAACTCTTTGGCAACCAGATTCATACCGTCCCGAATAGGAGTAATAAGGGCTACATCGCAGGCGGTGTAAAGCGCTATCAGTTGCGGAAACGCCAGATAGGCATACTGGTACATAATAGGCAGCCAGGTCAGTGTTCCATACTTGCCATTAATCCGGCCCACAGCCTGCTCGATCATCTGCTTCCGCTCCCAGTACCGCTGAATCTCGTCCCGCGACGGCACTACCACCAGAATAAACACAATCCGCCCCCGCCATTCCGGGTACTCCTGCAGGAACGCATCCAGCGCATCGAGCCGCTGCATCACGCCTTTGGTGTAGTCCAGCCGGTCAACAGAGAAGATTATCTTCTGGTCTTTGTAGGCTGACTTTAACTCAACGCGCTCTTTTATAACCTCATTATCGCCGTAGGCTTCATTAAACAACGCGTAGTTTATACCAATGGGGTAGGCATTCGATTGCACCAGCCGCTCCTGATACGAAACTTTCCACATCTTATGCTGCATACCCAGCGCCAATTGCACCGACTGCAGGAAGTGAATTGTGTAGTCGGTTGTATGAAACCCCACCAGGTCGGCTCCCAGCAGTCCTGTCAGCAAATACGTGCGGCATTTCACCGGAAGGAGCCGCAGCAGTTCATAAGACGGAAAGGGAATATGGAGAAAGAACCCAATTGTAGCGTTCGGGTGACGCTCCCGGATGAGTTGGGGCAAGGCCAGAAAATGGTAATCATGTACCCAGACAATATCGCTCGGCTGAACCACCTCACTAACCACTGCGCATACGGCCTGATTGGCAGCCTGGTATGCTCTCAGATATTCATCCCGGTAGTCTACATAGGATGGAAAATAGTGAAAGAGGGGCCAAAGCACGGAATTAGCAAAACCATTATAAAAATCCTGGTTCGTTTTTCTATCCAGAAAAACAGGCACATATTCAAAGTCATCGTTATCGACCAGAGGCCGGTTTTTTTCCCAGGCGCGCTGAGTAAAATCGGCGCAGCCAATCCAGACAGGCTTCTGAGAAGAGCCGCTTAGATCCAGTGATTTAACCGCCGTCACCAGACCGCCAGCGGAGGGTTTTACCGAGGTGGTCCGGTTCTCCGTCTTAAAGGAAAATGGCAGGCGATACGAGATTATAATAAGTCGATTATTCTTCATAACGTATATGCATAGTATCTACTGTGTCGATAGGATAAGAACAGCCTGCAGCGGGTCTTCTTTGGCATAGGTTCTCTTATTCAACCGATTCTGCATAAAACAGTTACCAGTCAAATGGTTTTTTCTGTTCACAGAGAGAAGGGAAGCAGCGCGTGCACAACCTGAAAATACCGGAACACCCACCTTATCCGGTGTTTCTGCCGAACGTTAAACACCAGCTGCTTAACCCTGAAACATAAAATTCATTTCACAATTCTTGAACACAAATCTGTTTTAGCCCGTATATTTACTTAGCATTATCGGGCATTAACAATGTGCCCAGGTGGTAACATGAAATTTATAATACAACAAGAAGGGCTACCAGACCAAAGCTCCGTTTATGAAGTCATTGCCCGGGCGTTTGAGCGGGAAGACGAAAGTCGCCTGGTTAATCGAATGCGCCAGAGCAATGCGTTTGTTCCGGAACTGTCGCTGGTGGCTATGTATGAACAAAAAATTGTCGGCCATATTCTTTTCTCGAAGATTATCATTCACAATCAGCTTCGGATAACACCCTCTCTGGCGCTGGCTCCCTTAGCAGTTGAACCTGACTTTCAACGCCAGGGAGTTGGTAGCCTGCTGGTCCGTGAAGGATTGAAGCGAAGCCGTGAACTTGGTTTTACCTCCGTAGTCGTGCTTGGTCATGAGCATTATTACCCACGCTTTGAATTCATCCCCACTACCAAATGGGGTATCCGACCACCGTTTCAGGTACCGGCCGAAGTCTTTATGGCCGTAGAGCTGGTGAAAGATAGTCTGTCCGGTATACAGGGGACCGTTCGATATCCAGACGATTTTTTCGAGTAAAATATGCCTTTAGCCGTCTCTTATAAGTACACGTATTTATCTATACAGCTTTGCAGACGGTCACTCTTCAGGCCCCCGGCCAGCTTCATTACCACGAATCTACGTTTGACGCTACGTTACTACCCGGAGAGGCCCTCGTCCGAATCCATCGTATTGGTGTCTGCGGAACCGATTTGCATGCGTACCGGGGTCGCCAGCCATTCTTTACCTATCCTCGCATTCTGGGCCATGAACTTGGCGTTGAGGTTATCGAATTAGCCGATGAGGCTTCGACTCTGCAAATTGGCAGCCGGTGTTCGGTAGAACCCTATCTGAACTGCGGCCACTGCATTGCCTGCCGGCGCGGTAAGACCAACTGCTGCGCAAGCCTCCAGGTATTGGGCGTGCATACCGACGGCGGTATGCGCGAATACCTGAAGGTGCCCGTCCACAAGCTCCACCCCTCGCTTACCCTCTCATACGAACAACTCGCCCTCGTTGAAACCCTGGCCATTGGGGCTCATGCGGTTGAACGGGCCGGGCTGACGCCCCAGGATACCGTATTGGTAATCGGTGCTGGTCCTATCGGTCTTTCGGTAATCGAGTTTGTAAAATTGGCCGGCGTTCCGCTGGTCGTGACCGACCGGGAGGAAACCCGCCTTGCCTTTTGTCGTTCACAGCTGGGCGTGGCGCAAACATTACCGGCCAATGAGGACTTGCCGGTGCGTTTGCCGGAGTGCCTGAACGGTGATCTGCCAACCGTAGTCTTCGATGCTACCGGAAATCCGGCCTCGATGATGAAAGCCTTCGACTTTGTCGCGCAGGGCGGCAAGCTGGTTTACGTTGGGCTGTTTCAGGGTGACGTTACCTTTCAGGACCCTATGTTTCACCGGAAAGAAATCACCCTGATGGCCAGCCGAAACGCCTTGCCGGGCACGTTCACGACCATCATCCGGGCCATGGAGGCCGGCAGACTGGACACAACCCCCTGGATCACGCACCGGAGTTCACTGACGGCCGTTGCCGGAAGTTTTCCGGGCTGGCTGGAGCCCGGTAGCGGTGTCGTTAAAGCCATGATCGATCTCTCTTAACCGGCTTTAATGGTGCAGTCACTGGATATGGTTTGTCCAACTGCCTGAAGATGCTTTACTTCGCACCCGAATTTGTTTATGAATCACCTGCTGCATGTATCTTCTTGGATTTGACGTTGGAAGTTCGTCCGTAAAAGCCTGTCTGCTGGAAGCCGAAACCGGCACCGCCGTTGCTTCTGCTTTTTTTCCCGAAACCGAAATGGTTATTGAAGCCCCTGAACCGGGCTTTGCCGAACAGCACCCGGATGCCTGGTGGCAAAATGCCTGTCTGGCGTCGAAAGCAGTGCTCGCTAAGGCTACTGTTCCGCCGCAGGATGTCAAGGCCATCGGCATTTCGTACCAGATGCACGGGCTGGTGGTGGTGGATAAAAATCTAAACGTGCTGCGGCCGTCCATCATCTGGTGCGACAGCCGGGCCGTTTCGTATGGCAATCAGGCTTTTGAAGCGCTTGGCCGGGACAAGAGCCTAACGCACCTGCTGAACTCACCGGGCAACTTCACAGCTGCCAAACTGGCCTGGGTGAAAGCCAACGAGCCCGGTATTTATACCGAGGTGGATAAGTTCATGCTTCCCGGCGATTATATAGCGGCCCGCATGACCGGCGACATCGTGACGACCCCCTCCGGCTTATCGGAAGGTATTCTGTGGGATTTCCTGGAAAACCGTCCGGCCGAGTTTCTGATGCACTATTACGGGTTCGACGCATCACTGGTACCCACGATAAAACCAACATTTTCGGAACAGGGCCGCCTGACCGGGTCGGCAGCCGCCGAGCTGGGTCTGGCCCACGGTACACCCGTTACCTACCGTGCCGGCGACCAGCCCAACAATGCGCTTTCGCTGAATGTACTTGATCCGGGCGAGATTGCCGCTACGGCCGGTACGTCGGGCGTCGTATATGGCGTGAGTGAGCAGGCCAAGTTCGACCCACAATCGCGGGTAAATACCTTTCTGCACGTCAACCACACAGCCGATGCGCCCCGGTACGGTGTGCTGCTCTGCGTAAACGGAACCGGTATCCTGAACAGCTGGCTGCGCAATCAGGTGCTGCGGGGTTCGGTCAGCTACGCCGAAATGAATGATATAGCCGCCCATTCACCAGTTGGGGCCGACGGCCTGGTGTGTCTTCCCTTTGGTAACGGAGCCGAGCGGGTACTGGAGAACCGCGATCTGGGGGCAACGTTCCAGGGTCTGCAACTAACTCGCCACGGTCTGCCACACCTGATCCGGGCAGCTCAGGAAGGTATCGTCTTTGCGCTCTACTACGGCATTCAGGTGATGGAGCAGGTGGGCGTAGGGCTGAAAACGATCCGGGCGGGCGAAGCCAATATGTTCCTGAGCCCTATCTTCGGCGATACGCTGGCCAATCTGACTGGTGCCGAAATTGAACTCTACAACACCGATGGTGCTCAGGGAGCGGCCCGTGGGGCCGGTTTGGGGCTTGGCCTTTATAAGAATCGCAACGAAGCGTTTACCGGCCTGAAAGTCGTGCGGACCATAGACGCCGACATCCGCGACAAAGATCGCTACCAGGATGCGTACGGACGGTGGCTGGATCAGCTCTCCCCTGTTATGAAGTGAAATAATCCGGATAAAATCTCCTGGCAAAAGGAGATAAAGCCGATTGCCTGTCTTTAGTCTAAAATTAGCGTTAAAGCGTATGTCACAACTTAGTCTCACATTAGGCGAAAAGGAGTACTTCCCATTTGTTAAGGAAGCGATCAAATACGAAGGCCGCGAGTCGGATAACCCCCTGGCGTTTAAATGGTACGATGCCAACCGTCCCATTATGGGCAAACCCATGAAAGACCTTTTCCGGTTTGCTGTTGCCTACTGGCATACCTTCTGCGGAACCGGGGCTGACCCCTTCGGGCCCGGTGTGAAGCACTTTCCCTGGGATGCTAACGCCGACCGGCTGGCGGCCGCGCACGACAAAATGGATGCGGCTTTTGAGTTCATCACCAAAATGGGCATGGAGTTCTACTGTTTCCATGATGTGGATGTAGCCCCCGAAGGCAACTCCAATAGTGAATTCGAGAGCAACTTCCGTAAGATTGTCGATTACGCCAAGCAAAAGCAGCAGGCCAGTGGCGTAAAACTGCTGTGGGGTACGGCTAACCTGTTTTCGCACGAGCGTTACATGAATGGCGCTTCAACTAACCCTGACTTTCACGTACTGGCGCACGCGGGCTGGCAGGTGAAAAACGCCATCGACGCCACTATCGAACTGGGCGGTTCCGGCTATACGTTCTGGGGAGGCCGTGAAGGGTATATGTCGCTGCTGAATACCAATATGAAGCGGGAAACGGAGAACCTGGGCCGGTTCCTGCAAATCAGCCGCGACTACGCCCGCAAGCAGGGCTTTAAAGGTGCTTTCTACATTGAGCCGAAGCCGATGGAGCCCAGTAAGCACCAGTATGATTTCGATGCGGCTACGGTAATTGGTTTCCTGCGGCAGTTTGGCCTGGAAAACGATTTTGAGTTAAACCTCGAAACCAACCATGCTACCCTGGCCAACCATACATTCGCCCACGAATTGCAGGTAGCCGCCGATGCCAATATGCTGGGCAGCATCGATGCCAACCGGGGCGACTACCAGAACGGCTGGGATACCGACCAGTTCCCCGTCGATCTCTACGAACTCACCGAAGCGATGCTGGTAATTCTGGAAGCCGGTGGCCTGAAATCTGGCGGGGTGAACTTCGATGCCAAGACGCGCCGGAACTCAACCGACCTGGAAGATATTTTCATCGCCCATATCGCTGGTATGGACGCCTTTGCCCGTGCAGCCATCACGGCCGAAACAATCCTGAACAAGTCGCAGTACAAGAAACTCCGTACAAACCGCTACGCCAGCTACGACAGTGGTGAAGGGGCCCGTTTTGAGAAGGGTGAACTGACGCTGGACGACCTGCGAAACTATGCGATGCAGAATGGGGAGCCTAAGCAGATTAGCGGTAAGCAGGAACTGTTCGAGATGATTATTAACCAGTACATCTGATTCCTGACTATCTCGTTCATCAATAGAATAAACAAAAATGGGTCTACCAGGCAAACCGTCTGTGTAAACCCATTTTTGTTTATTTCAACTTACTCCTATATTGAGTCACTTCATGACTAAACGGCATATCTCATGCAACTATTCATTGGCATAGGCGGCCCTGAAATTCTGCTTGGATTACTCCTTCTTGGCTTAGTTATCATACTGCCACTTATTGCTGTCATTGATGTGCTGCGTAGTAAATTCCGAAGCGATACAGATAAGATTATTTGGCTCTTAGTTATATTGTTTCTGCCATTCTTTGGCTCTATTTTATACTTTATCATTGGTCGCAAACAACGCATTGAATGAAAGCCATTTTGCTTATCAGCAGCTTATTCCTTAGTTCCATTGCCCTAGCCCAATCCGGCGAGGAGCAGACCGTCCGTGCCACCATCACGCAAATGTTTGATGGAATGCGGAAAGCTGATACTACCTTGTTTAAGGCGGTATTTGCTCCCAATGCTACGCTGCAAAGTGTTATTAAAAACAAGGAAGGTGTCGTATCGGTACGGCAGGAGGCTATTCCTGGTTTTATAGCATCAGTAGGTAAGCAAACTGCCGGTGCCCTTGATGAGCGCCTTTCGGGGATGGATATAAAGATTGACGGTGAATTAGCCACTGCTTGGACACCGTATACTTTCTACTACAACAAGCAGAAAAGCCACTGTGGCGTCAATGTCTTCACCCTGGTTAAACTGAACGGCATCTGGAAAATTCAGAATATCATCGACACCCGTCGACGCGAGAACTGCCCTGATTTGTAATGTACGGGTTAGCTTCTAGCTGGCTTGGCCGGGGCATCTGGCGCATCAATAGCTAAAAGCTCAGTACTTCTATCCAGCCATTTACATTTCCATGAAATCCTGCTGCCTCCTTCTCATCCTCGTTTTTTCCTCATCCCTATTTGCCCAATCCGCGCTCCACATTCAACTTGATCAGATCACCCGTTCTGCAAACGGGCGCGTAGGCATAGCCGCCACCATAGTTGAAACCGACAAGTCGATAGATTTGCATGGTAATGAGCGGTTTCCCATGCAGAGTGTCTACAAACTGCCCATCAGCATGGCTGTACTGCAGCGGGTGGATCAGGGAACTTTAAAACTGGATCAACCTGTCCGGGTAGAAAAGCGCGACTATGTCTCGCCCGCTCAACACAGCCCTATTCGTGACAAATACCCAAATGGTACCGAACTCACATTAAGCGAACTGCTCCGGTATAATGTTTCCGAAAGCGACGGCAGCGCCTGTGATGTACTGTTACGCCTGCTTGACGGTCCACAGACCGTTATGCGGTATCTGCACGGTATCGGGGTTAAAAACATGATTGTGGCGAATACCGAAAAGGAGATCGGTAGCGATAATGCCGTACAATATCGCAACTGGAGTACGCCCAACGATGCCGTTATCATGCTCAAAGCCTTGCAGGAAGGGCGCACATTGTCTAAAAGCAGCCGTGACCTGCTGTTTCGGTGGATCACCGCAACGCCGACGGGTATGCAACGCATCAAAGCGCTTTTACCAAAAGGCACTCTGGTAGCCCACAAAACAGGTTCTTCCAGAACGTTAAACGGAATTACGGCAGCCACCAATAACATCGGCCTCATCACTCTACCCAACGGGCAGCACATAGCCCTGGCAGTTTTTGTCTCCGATTCAAAAGCAGACGATGCCGTACGGGATGAGGTAATTGCCAAAACAGCCCGGGCCATTTGGGACGCCTGGAGCCCGGTTCCTCCAAAATAACGTACAACTACCGAAATTTTCGGGCCACTCTCATTAGGTAAGCAGCGGGTTAGCCTTATTCCGGTATATTGACCGTACTAACCCTGATCCCAGTGAAAGCCTTTACATTAATCCTCTCCCTTGTTTTGAGTACACTGTTATACCAAACCGGTGCTGGTCAAACTACCACCCGACCGAAAGCTGGTATTGAAAAAGCTATATTCGGTCAATTCCCCGACGGTCGCCAGGCCGACCTGTTTACCCTGCGCAATGCCGCCGGTATGGAAGTGCAAATCACTAACTATGGCGGCTATATCGTTTCCTGGACGGCTCCGGACCGGACAGGCAAACAGGAAAGCATTACCCTAAACGTTCCTACCTTCGCTGATTACCTGAAAGGTACCCCGTCATTCGGACCCATTATCGGGCGGTTCGGCAACCGGATTGCCAAAGGGAAATTTACACTGGACGGGCAGGAATACACCCTGGCGGCCAACAGTGGCGGCAACCACATCCACGGTGGCCGGGTCGGCTTTGACAAAAAGCTCTGGACCGCCACACCGGTGCAAGGGGCAGAACCAGCGTTGAGGTTAAGCTATACCTCGCCCGATGGGGAAGAAGGTTACCCCGGTACGCTAGCCGTAAATGTTACCTACACCCTCCAGAAAGATAACGCTCTTCGCATCGATTACAAAGCCACGACCGATAAGCCGACTGTCATTAACCTGACCAACCACGCCTATTTCAACCTGTCGGGCATGAAGCGCGATGTACTTGGTCATGTGCTGAGCATAAACGCCGACCAGTACCTGCCTACCGATAAAAGTCAAATTCCGACCGGCGAGCTGCAACCTGTGTCCGGAACACCGTTCGACTTTACAAAACCGACCGTAGTGGGTGCCCGCATCAACGATACCACACATACGCAGATTCGGTACGGCCACGGCTACGACCACTGCTTTGTGTTTACCGATAAATCGAATAAGCTAAAGCTGGGCGCTACCGTTTATGATCCGGAGAGCGGTCGCTTTATGGAAATGTATACTACTGAGCCGGCCGTACAGCTCTATACAGGCAATCACCTGAACGGGCGGGTAACGGGCAAAGAAGGTATCGCCTATGGCCGTCGCTTTGGGCTGTGTCTGGAGACACAGCACTTCCCCGACTCGCCTAACCACCCGAATTTTCCGAGTACGGCGCTGCGGCCGGGGCAGACGTACAATTCAACAACTGTATATAAGTTTTCCGTAAAGTAGCCGCCACTACTCGTTCTGCCAGTTTGGGTGGCGCTTTTCCAGAAAAGCTGCCATACCCTCTTTGGCATCGGTGGTCTGCTGAATCTGCTGGAACTGCTCGTACAGGAATGCCTGACGCTGATCGGGAGCCAGGCTTTTTAGCTGCTGGTAGGCCCGCAGACCAAACTGTATGGCTTTCGGCGAAAACTGCTTCAGCTCCTGCACTAGCCGGCGTACGGCATTGTCCAGGTTCTCGGCTTCGGCCACTTCAGTGACTAAACCCAGCTGCAAGGCTCTGCTCGCCGGAATCGATCGGGCACGGAGGCAAAGATCCAGCACCGTGCGGGCTGGCATAAGGTCGAGCAGGCTGGCCATTACCTGGAACGGAAACAAGCCTCGCTTCACTTCGGGCAGACTGAACGATGCCGAATCAACCGCTACCACATAGTTGCAGCCGGCGACCAGCAAAAATCCCCCTGCATAGACAGACCCCTGCACACGAGCAATACAGGGCTTGTGGACACTGGCAAAAAGCTCAGCCAGCCGGACCGGTCCGGCGGGTTCCGGCACCAGGTTACAATCGATTTCAGCTTCTGCCCCCTCTGCGGGTTGCGATAAACTTTGCAGGTCCATGCCTGCGCAAAACACATCGCCCTTTGCGCCGAGGACTATCATCCATACCGCTTTCTCGTAGTGAGCATAGGTTAAAGCAAAAGCTAACTCATTGAGCATTGCCGGATTCAGCGCATTTTTTTTCTCGGGCCGGTTCAGGGTCAGGGTTAAGACATGGTCATCGAGATGAGCCAGGATGTACCGGAAAGAATGGTTATGAAAACTAGCGGTTTGATGCTGTGTGTAGAGCATAAGCGTTGCGGATAATCGTTCAATAAAAAAGGTGTAACGGGTATACGGCGGAATATACTTTTTGAGTTGAAAAGTCGTACTCTTTCCTCTCAAACGCTCCTGACCATGAAAACTGCTACATTGATTGCCTTGTTTTGTCTGCTAACGATCCGTGTTTTGGGTACACACCTGATGGGTGGGTATATTCAAGTCAAGAAAACAGCCTCCTCAACACTGGAGTATGAGTACAATGTCATTCTGTTTCTAAACACGGGAGAAGGTAACGATGCCTCTACGCAACAAGAACAGGTGTCACTCTGTTTTGGCGACGGCACTACCGGCCAGGCGATGCGCATCAGCCGGCAACCGCTGGAGCAGAATCGCAATATAGGTATCCATATCTACCGGGCCACGCACACGTACGCCGGACCAGGTGCTTATACGGCATCCGCATCGGTCAACAACCGTACGCCTGTTCGAAACCTCACAGATGCGGTAAATAAGGCGTACTTTATGTCTACAACATTTTCCACCAACCTATCGAACAGCACACCCGTTCTAGGCATTCCGGCCAATGGTTTCAGCGCAGCCGCTAACCAACGTACCACGTTTAATTTACGGTCTACTGATACCGATGGCGATAGTCTTGTTTATTCTCTGGCTTACCCCTTAACCAGTATCCCTGCTCAAATGGGGGGTGCATGCGCCCAGAATGTATCAACGATTTATCCGTTCCAGTTCCCGAACGATGTTACCCAGCGCGGTACGTTTAAATTGAACAGCCGCACGGGTGACCTTGTCTGGGACGCTCCCGTTGAAGTGGGTAGGTTCAGTTTTGCCATGAGTATTGAAGAATGGCGTAACGGAACCAAGATTGGTACCACCCTATACGAAATGATTATTATAGTCGAGGATAGAAATAGTCAACCGGGTACCCTCCCTCCCTATGAATCGGCTTTTACCGGTCCTGTAATTACCAGTCTGGCACCAGGATACCCTAATGAGGACATTCACATTTCGGTATTTCCAAACCCTACCTCCGACCGCGTTCAGGTACGCGTCAGCAGCCGACGGGCGTCAACGCTAAAACTTCAAATGATGAGTAGCAATGGCCGTGTTCTGGGCGAATGCAGTTCAGCCAGCCCCGAAGCAGAACATCTGTCGGAATTTGGTATGGTTAATTTACCTACGGGCTTGTATCTGCTCCGAACAGAGATCGGCGGACGGAGTTACATGCAGAAGATTGTGAAGCAGTAGCAGCTACAGCAACTGTTTCCAGGTACCTTTGATGCGGTTGTATTTAAGGGTACTGGGCAGGGCTTTCCACCAATACTTGTTCAGCTCTACGGCAAAGGACGGCTGCATGTAGCAATTGATGGCGCAGCCCTCACAGGCCGGTAGACGCCCCTCGAGTGCCACAAGCTTTTGCACCTCCTGCGAGCGGTAGAGGTCGTATAGCTGACCGTCAATGGAAAACTCCTTCAAACCAAGGTGGTAACAGGGCAGTACCAGTTTGTTTTCGGGAGAGATAACGAGCGTAGTACTGCCAGCCTTGCAAATCGGATTATCGATGTGGTTGCCACCATCCCGACGCAGGGAAATGAAGGCGTCGTTGAGGTAAACATTCTTCTGCCGTCCCCACCAGGTCATCTGCTGCAGCGCCTTTTCGGAAAACCGCCCGCCGGTCTCTACGGCATTGTATTCAAAAACAGGGTTGAGAATGAGCACCAGATTGTTGGGCAGACAGATTTCCTCGTGCAGTTGCTTGATCTGGTGGACGTTGTGTTCGAAGACGGTAAACAGAATATCGGGCCGCTCCCCGAGTTGCTTCGCCCGGGCAATAGACTCCATCACCTTGTCAAAGCACTTAATACCCCGCGAGCGGTCATGCTCCTCGGCAACGGGAGAGTCGAGCGAGAAATGCAGCATGTCCACCAGCCCACGTAGTCGCTCCGCGTATTTGGGATACAGCAGGCCGTTGGTCGTTAAGGTCGTAACAAAACCCGCCTGTTTAGCCTCTCTGAGCAGTAAATCAAGCTGACGGTGCAATAGCGGCTCTCCGCCGGTAAAATCAATCACTTTGACGCCCAGCCGCTTCAGGTCGCGTAGGTTATCTCGCACGTTCTCTACCGTCACATACGGCGATGGCCGCTCCCAGATGTCACAAAAACTACAGGTCGCATTGCAGCGATACGTCACGTAATAATTGCAGAGAACGGGATGGGAAACTAAGCGCATGGAGCCGGGGGCCGGGAACCGGGAGCGTGGGGCAGAGCTTTTACCCCCTGCTCCACACCCCATGCCACCGGCTATTGAAGCATTTGCAGCAGACTGGATACTTTGTCTTTGAGGTCTTTGCGGTCGACGATAAAGTCGAGAAAGCCGTGCTCAAGAACAAATTCGGCACTCTGGAAACCTTTGGGCAGGTCTTTGCCGATGGTTTCGCGGATCACGCGGGGCCCGGCAAAACCGATTAGAGCCTCCGGTTCAGCAATATTGAAGTCGCCCAGCATGGCAAAAGAGGCTGTAACCCCGCCGGTAGTAGGGTCGGTCAACAGCGATATGTAGGGAATTTGCGCTTCGGACAGCAACGCCAGCTTGGCCGATGTTTTGGCCATTTGCATGAGCGAGAAACCGGCTTCCATCATCCGGGCCCCACCCGATCGGGAGATCATCAGGAAAGGCGTCTTCGTCTGTAACGAGTGGTCAATCGCTCTGGCAATCTTCTCACCTACCACCGAGCCCATTGAACCGCCGATAAAGCCGAAGTCCATACAGGCAATGGTAATGTCCACCTCGTTCATCTTTCCGTACGCTGTGCGGACGGCATCTTTCAAACCTGTTTTCTTGATGGTCGAGCGGACCCTGTCGGGATAGGTTTTGGTATCGGTAAACGTCAGCGGATCGGCCGAAATCATGTCGGCGTCCAGTTCAGTGAACTGATTATTATCGAACAGCAGACCAAAGTACGCTTCGGAACCTATTTTTTCGTGGTAGTTACAATGCACGCAGGTATAGGCATTCAGTTTATGCTCCCGCGTATGCATGATTTTTTTACAGTTCGGACATTGGTACCACAATCCGTCGGGGGCCTCCCGCTTCATCTCAGTTGGGGTAATAATGCCTTTTTCTTTGCGTATGAACCAGGACATGTATCAGCTTGCAGTTTAACGTGTTTAGTCTGCGCTTAATAATAACTTAACACCATTGGCAATAGGGATGCAAAGATACCATAAAATTGAGTTGAACAACTACAGCAGTAGGTAGTACTTTCGACGACCCGGTTCAAACCGCTCAATGGCGTAGCGGAGGGCCGTTCGGGGCATCTGCCGGATATGGTCATGCAAAAACTCCTCCAGCGCTTCCGGATTCCGTTTACCCACCTCCCGCAACATCCAGCCCGTAGCTTTGTGAATCAGATCATGTTTGTGATTCAATAACAACTCCGCAATGGCGAACGTGTCGGCCAGCTGATTTCTGCGGATAAAAGCAAGAGTAGACACAATGGCAATGCGCTGGCTCCAAAGATGGTCCTGCCGCGCCAGATCATACAGAATGGAGCGATCCTGATCCAGCAGGTAGTTCCCAATCACTTCCGGGCAGGTTACATCCACCAAATCCCAGTTGTTGATGTATGTCCGGTTGGCCAAATATCGCTGGGCAACGGCTTCCCGCTGGATTGCACCGGCAAGGGCCGCTCCAGCTTTTTTACACTGGTACGTCCAGATGAGCAGCCCCGTCATCCTGACTTCGTGGTAAGGATCATGGATCAAGTACTCTACCTCATCCGTTGAGAGGTGCAGGTACTGACGGGCTATCTCCCGCTGCTGCGGCATGGTCAGGCCCAGAAACTGATCACCCTCGCCATACTGGCCGGATCCGGTCTTGAAAAATCGCGCTACCAGCGGAGCCCGCTCAGGATCAGCTAGGGCATGAATGGCCTGTTGGACATCGTCTACTTTGATCATTCGTACGTTGAACTTATTTACCAGTGGGTTGTTATGAAAAAACCGGTAGCTGTTTGTCTGTTGTGCTACCCAGAATTGTCTACCGACCGCCTGTATGAATCCCGTTGACAGTCCAGCCTTTACGGACGATACAATTATTGTCATTGTCGGTACCAACCGGCGCAACTCCCTGACCAAACACATCGCTTACTACTACCAGCAGATCCTCAACAAGCATCACGCCGACAGTTATTTGCTCGACCTCAGCGGTTTACCGGCCGATTTTACCGCTACCGCGCTGTACGAAAATACAGGAAAGAATCCGGAATTTAACCATTATAAAAACATTGTTGAACGGGCCAAAAAGATGGTTTTCATCGTGCCTGAGTATAATAATTCCTACCCGGGCGTGCTAAAAGCGTTTATCGACGGCATGAGTTACCCAAGCGGACTTTCCAACAAAAAGATAGCTCTCGTTGGTTTATCAGCTGGTCACCAGGGCGGTGCGCTGGCGCTGAGCCACCTCAATGACATATTTAGCTACCTGGGGTCAAACACGCTGGCGTTGCGGGTAAAACTGGCCCAAATCAAAACTTATTGGAAGGGAGACAGTATTCAGCATGAACTTTATAATGAGCTACTCCACCAGCAGGCCCGCCAAATTATAGCGTTTTAAAGATGACATAAAAAAGCCCCCGAGCAGTCGGGGGCTTCTGATAAATCTATAAACAGATTAATCGTTGAGCCGCATTCGCACCAGTTCATTCTCGGCACCAAGCGGCAATTCGTGCAGGTTAACTTTATGACGCTGGTACGTTGGAGTGTCCAGCTCCCGCTCTGTATAGCGATTGTTCAGAAAGCCATTAATCATCTGCTGAATCTGTACACTGTCTTCCGGCCGTTCCTCGGCGATGAGGACATCGGCAAAGGAGTGCATATTATTAATGGTTGAGGTGGGTGCGTGTACAAATACCGGATTAGTCGGTGTTACCCGCTCTCTTTCAGCAGAAGATACCATCTCCATGGGATCAACTCCTACCAGTTCCTCCTCCGGCTCTTCTGACTCGCTGAGTTCAACCTCATCTACTACTGGATCCTCTTCCGGTTCCGGCTCGGGAGTAAGTTCAACAACCGGTTTGCCAAGCGATTCCTTAAACTCGTTCATCGTGTCAAAACCGGCAGCAATGACCGTTACCCGTAGTCTGGGCCCCAGGCTATCGTCAAAGATGGCTCCCAGCTTGAACATCCGGGCTTCTTCGCCAATTTTGGACAGAATATAGTCCGAAATGACTGTCTGCTCGTCAAGGGTTACTTCATACTCGGAACTGGACGAAATCGTCAGCAGAATTCGTTTGGCTCCGCGAATGTCACGGTCATTCAGCAACGGTGAGTTCAGCGCTTCCTGAATAGCCTGCAGAGCTCGCTCCTCGCCCTCGGCATCTGCCGAGCCCATTACCGACTGACCGGCATTCTGTAACACCTTCTTCACGTCCATGAAGTCAGCGTTGACATCGCCCCGTGTCGTAATGATCTCCGCGATGCTTTTAACCGCCGTCGCCAGCACGTTGTCGGCATGGGCAAAGGCTTTGCGCAACGGCAGCTTACCGTAGAGTTCAGCGAGTTTATCATTCAGCACCACTAGTACAGTATCGCAGCTCTTTTTGAGCAGTTCAATACCCTTCATGGCCTGTTCTTTTTTGTCGCTTCCTTCATATTTGTAAGGAGCCGTTACAATAGCCACGGTCAGCAAACCCATTTCACGCGCCAGCTGAGCCACTACGGGAGCTGCACCCGTACCGGTTCCCCCGCCCATACCAGCCGTAATAAAGACCATTTCAACGGGTTTGCCCAACAGATGCCGCAGGTCTTCAATGCTTGCTTCGGCCGCTTCTCTGCCTACTTCGGGGTCGGTTCCGGCCCCTAAGCCAGCCCCCAGTTGCAACCTGGTTTTCACGGGACTACTCAACAAGGCCTGCCGGTCTGTATTACAAACGGCAAAGTCAACGTCTTTGATCTCCATCTCCACCATGTGCTTAACGGCATTACTCCCCCCCCCGCCTACACCAATTACTTTGATGATCGGCTGGTTGTCGTCCGGGATTTCATACGTATAGCCGTGATCCAGCATAATATTGTTAGCTAATGAATGGTCTGTCTTTTCTCTTGCTATGTACTAAAAACCGGCCCACCAGAGCCGGTCTCACGTGTACTCGGTTAGTAGGTCTCTGTATTGCCGATGTCGTCGTTGAGGAAACGCTTGACCGCTCCCCAGACCCGGACACCGAATCCTTCTTTCTTTTCCGGCTCTTTTACCTTCTCTTTTTCGCGACCGTACGATTCCTCCTTGCGCCCGTAAACCGGATTCTGAGGGGCAGAAACCATGGGACGAGGTTCCACCTGGCGGCCGGGATCACTCACAAACGAGATTCGTTCATCCAGTTGTTTGAAGCCTGCCCAGACTAACCCCAATGCGGTAGCATAGGCGGGGTCGCCTACCAGATCAGCTCTGGGGTTATGCTCCAGCTGGTCCGGATAGCCAATGCGTACATCCATGCCGGTTACGCGCTGAAATATACGCTCGATACCCGGCACTGATGCGGTGCCGCCGGTAAGGACAATGCCCCCCAGTAGTTTGTGCTCGTACCCCGATCGGATGATTTCGGCCTGCACCATAGCCGCAATCTCTTTGAGCCGCTCCTCCATAATGATGGCTACATTCTTCAGCAGCACATCTTTGGGCTGACGGCCAACCAGGCCCGGTACCGAAACCACCTCGTTGCGCTTCACTTCCGTCGGATCGGCATTGCCAAACTTGGTTTTCAACAGCTCAGCCTGGTGCGGCAGCACCTTACACCCTTCCTGAATATCAGCCGTTAACGTGTTTCCCGCCCAGGGGAATACCGTCATGTGCCGAAGTACGTTCCGGTGATAGATGGCCAGATCAGTAGTGCCCCCGCCAATATCGACCAGGGCCACGCCCGCTTCCCGTTCCTCGCTGGTGAGAACAGCCAGACTGGATGCTAAGGGCGACAGCAGCATCTGCTCGCGTTTAATACGACCATTATCAGCGCGCTCCACACACTTTCGGGTGTTGGTAGCGGCATTGGTTTGCGCCGTAATAATCTGAAATTCCGCCCCGAGCTTCACCCCGTTACGTCCCACGGGATCTTCGACCCCCAGTTCGTTATCGACGGTAAAATCCATGGGCAGGACATGAACGATTTCCATACCGGCGGGAATGACCGTTCGGTACATATCTCCCAGCAGATGATTGATGTCGGTAGTGGTTACCTCATCACCGGGAGAGCTGCGGGTAATGCTGCCGCTCTGGCGACGGGCTGCTATATGCTGCCCGCTAAAATTGACGTTGACAACCTGAATATCGAGATCGGACTGGTTAGCCGCTTCCGAAATAGCCTGTTCAATTGCCCGTGCAGTTTTGGTAATATTGACTACCGAGCCCTTGTTAACACCGTCCGAAGCGGCCCGGCCTACACCGAGCACTTCGATCGTTGCGTGATCTTTGTTGCGAACCAGCCGCCCGGCAACAGCACACACCTTGGTGCTGCCAATATCGAGCCCTACCACAATCTTTTCGTCCGTCATTGTCTTTATTCGCACACAATTTGGTTACGGTACTGAACACTTACTCGTTTATACGCCTGGGCACCATTCAGGGGTAACACGTGTTTATAAAATACTTTTAACTTTTTAAATTTTGTCTCAACATCAGTCGGCTCGCCAATTTCGATCTGATGCTCTCCCACCTGCGGAAACAGAATAACCTCTCCGTTTCGATCCACCTCCAACTCAGCGACCTGTGCCCGCCAGAACGGGTCAGCATGGATAAACCGGAGCAGGTTCAGCAGCGGTTGTGTCTTTTCGGTGGACAGTGAACGCCGGTTCTCAAAATACCCTCCGGTTACTAAAGGCACCCGTGCCGAGTAATTCATGGATAAGGCAAAAAACCGTCCTTCTTCACTGATATACCGTCCCGATGCCGTCCGGAGTCCGTTTCCCGAAGTAATTAGTCGGGCCAGGGGCCGGGGTTGCTCTATATCGACGATCAGGTTACCGCTTAAATCACGCGATAGCTGGCATTTGCTGATCAGGCCATATTGCGCCAACCGTTTTTCCAGTTCCCGCAGGTCAATGTCGGTAAACAGGTCTCCTACGATAGGGTCTGTACCATCCCTGGTCAGGTAACGCTTTACGTCCCGCTGGCTCAAAAACCGGTGGCCGTCAAGCTCTTTAATCCGGACGATAATAGCCTGACAACGCTTCTGATTATGTCTGACTTCGGTAAAAGCCAGCAAACCTAAGAGCAATAATCCGGCTCCCAGCGTCCATAACCACGTTTTTTTTACTCCTAATGTAGAAAACATCTGTAAATAAGCTAGCTGCGCATACAGATAAATTTATTCATTGGTTAGTAATTGGCCTTTTATACCCTCCAGCATCTGGTCAATGTCACCGGCACCGATGGTTACAACCAATTCTGTTGGGCTTTCCCGCAAAACGGCTAACAACTCGTCTTTGGTGCATTGCCGCTTACTTTTCGAGTATACGTTCCGAAATATGATGTCTGATGTCACACCCTCCATCGGTAATTCACGTGCCGGGTAAATGTCCAGCAAAATCACATGGTCGGCCAGCGACAGGCTTTCGGCGAATCCTTCGGCAAAGTCACGCGTTCGCGAAAACAGGTGCGGCTGAAAAATCGCTGTAAGCTCCCGATTCGGGTATAAAGCTTTTACCGAAGACAGAAACGCCTGGATTTCGGTTGGGTGATGAGCATAATCATCAATAAATACCACTTTCTCCGACTTGAGATGGTACTCAAACCGGCGCTTTACTCCCCGGTAGCTGTTCAGCGCATCACGGATGGCAGCCGGAGCTACCCCCAGTTCAAGCGCTACAGCCGAGGCTGCAATGGCATTCTCAACGTTATGAAAACCGGGTACTGTTAATCGGATATCGGAGATAACGCCCTGCGGATACATCAGGTCAAACACGAAGCAGGCATCGTCGATCCGCAGGTTGCGACTGTAGTAGTCGCCCTCCTCCAACGCGAACTCGCGCGACTCCGCCTTTGTTTGTCCGGCCAGTCCTAAACCTTTTTTCTGGAACAGCACGCCCTCAGGCTTTATCTGGTTAACGTAAGCCCCAAACGAGTCTAGCAGGGCATTGCGGTCACCATAAATGTCGAGGTGGTCGGCATCGGTCGACGTCACGATTGCCAGGTGCGGATACAGGGTCAGAAACGACCGGTCAAACTCATCCGCTTCTACCACGCATACCACAGATGACAGGTCCTCGGCCGGCTCGTTGAGCAGGAAATTGGTCCCGTAATTTTGGGTGATACCGCCCAGGAAAGCTGCGCAGTTTACCCCGGCATGACGCAAGATATGCGCCACCATCGAGGAGGTAGTCGTCTTCCCGTGGGTTCCGGCTACGCCTACGGTTTTCATCTGCCCTGCCAGTAAACCAAGCACTTGCGAGCGTTTCTGCAGCGTAAAGCCGTTTTCGGTCAGGTATATGTATTCTTTGTGGGTCTTCGGAACGGCGGGTGTATAGATCACCAGGGTTTCGGCCGGGTTTTGCCGGAAAGCGGCTGGTATCTTTTCAACATCTTCGTCGAAGTGAATTACCATGCCTTCCTGTTGCAGGGCCTCCGTCAGCGGAGTAGGTGTCCGGTCATAGCCGGCAACCGGGTAGCCATTGACCCCAAACCAGCGGGCCAGAGCACTCATGCCGATACCCCCAATACCCAGAAAATAGACGTATTTAACGGAATCTAAACTCAAATTTTTAGCAATTTTCGGTATGACTACTCGTCCCCGGCAATTTCAGAAAAGTGGCTGAAAGGCCTCTAAACAATTTATTAAATGGTACTTTTTAAAGTTCGGCCAGATTCAGCACCGCTTCGGCAATCTGGCGGCCGGCATCCGGCTTAGCCAGCTTTATAATATTCTTACTTAGCTCCTGCTGCTGGGCGGGGTTGTTAATTAGTGCCAGCGTGGCCGTAATCAATTCAGTCCGGGCGGCCCGGTCGCCAATGAGCAGGGCCGCGTTATGCTCCACCAGGCTCATCGCGTTTTTTGTCTGGTGATCGTCCGTAGCCGCCGGAAACGGCACCAGAATCGCCGGCTTACCGACCAGACACAACTCCGACACCGACAACGCGCCCGCCCGCGATACCACCACATCGGCGACACCATAGGCCTTATCCATTTCGTAGATGAAGTCATACGGTTTGATGAGCGGAGAGCCGGCTTCTGCTGCGGCCTTCCGTGCCCGTTCGATAAACTGCGGGCCCGTTTGCCACACCACCTGGATACCGGCGTCGATAAAGCGGGAAAGCCCCTGCTCCATGGTCTCGTTCAGGGTGCGGGCGCCCTGACTCCCGCCAATCACCAGCAGCGTTTGCCGTCCGGGCTCCAGCCCAAATGCCTGCTGGCCGACTTCGCGTTGCTGCGCGGCAAACTGGATGTCTTTCCGTACCGGATTACCCGTTGTGATAATCTTATCGGCTGGAAAGAACTTGTCCATACCGGGATACGCCACACAGATGGTTTTGGCCCAGCGGGACAACAGCTTATTGGTCAGTCCGGCGTAGGAGTTCTGCTCCTGAATTAAGGTTGGAATACCTTTTAACGATGCCGCCAGCAGCAGCGGTCCGCTTGCGTAGCCCCCAACCCCTACGGCTACGTTGGGCTTAAACTCCCGGATAATCTGCTGCGCCTTCATAAAGCTGCGCCCCAGCTTCACCGGAAAGGCCAGGTTCTCCAGCGTCAGCTCCCGTTTAATACCCACCACCGGCAGGCCCACAATCTTATAACCCGCTTTTGGTACCTTCTCCATCTCCATCTTCCCCTCCGCCCCGACGAACAGAATGTCAATGGCTGGATCAATAGCCTTGAGTTCGTTGGCGATGGCAATGGCCGGATAGATGTGTCCTCCCGTTCCGCCCCCACTTATGATTACACGCATTTTTTTAAAGTCTACTAGATATTACTTTCATCCGCTTCGTCGCGGCTCACGCTGAGTACAATACCGATAGCCGTGCCTGTGAAAAGCAACGATGTGCCGCCCATACTGAGCAACGGCAAGGGTAAACCGGTTACCGGCACCAGCCCAACGGCTACCGACATGTTGATAATCGCCTGCAAGACGATACTGAAGGTTAGTCCGGCAGACAGTAGCCCACCGAATGGGCGGGTGCTTTTTCGGATCGCTCGCATACCCCGCGCCAGCAGCCAGATGTAGGCAGCCACGGTAAGTAGCCCACCGATCAGGCCATATTCTTCGACGATGATGGCAAAAATGAAGTCGGAGTATGGGTGAGGCAGAAAGTTGCGCTGGTGGCTGTTGCCGGGTCCCTGACCCTGTATACCGCCGTTGGCTAAGGCAATGTAGGACTGCTCTACCTGGTAATCTATTTTTTCGGTATTACTGAAGCGCTCCAGACGGCCTTTTACCGTTTCGAAGCGTTGCCCCAGGAACAAAGCCAATCCACCAACTATCACGCAAAAGACAACCATGCCGATCAGGTATCGTACCGGCACCCGGCCGATGTACATCAGGAGAAAGCAGGTTATACCCAGCAATACTGCGGTAGAGGTATTGGTTAACACTATTAAGGCGCAGATGATACCGATCCAGCCAATCATGTTGACCAGTACCTGCGGATCGTACTTGATCCGCTGCCGCTTCGCCAGCATGGCGGCCAGATTGGCTATTAAAGCCAGCTTGGCTAAGTCAGATGGTTGAAATGTCTGGTTAATAACCGGGATGGTTATCCAGCGGGAGGCATCGTTGAGGTTGGTTCCGTTGAAGTACGCCCAGATCAGTAATGGAACCGATAACCACATGCCGAATTTAGAAAGCCGGGCGTAATGCACGTAGTTGAACCGGTGGGCGATGTACATGCACGCTAAACCAGCTACAACCAGCGAACCGTGCTTAAACAGGTATAGTTCGGTATTGCCTTCCATCTTCTGATAGGCAATGGTGCCTGTTGCACTGTACACCACCAGTACGCTCAGGATTGATAGAAACAGGACAATCCACCAGATCTGGCGGTCGCCTTTCAGGTGGTCTTTTGCCCAGTCGCGAAGAGATAAGGTCATAGTGCGTTTAGTTAGCGATCGACTGTACGGCTTCTTTAAACTGATTGCCCCGGTCTTCGTAGTTGCGGAACAGATCGAAACTGGCGCAAGCGGGTGACAGCAGCACCATATCGCCCGGTTGCCCCCATTCCAACCCTTTAGCCACGGCGTCTTTCACATCCTGCGTTTCGTACAGAATGGGTACGATGCCGGTGAAATACTCCGTTAATTTACGATTATCTTTTCCCAGGCAAATTAAGCCTTTCACTTTCTGACGCACCAGCCCATCCAGCTGGCTATAATCATTGCCTTTGTCGAGGCCGCCGGCAATCCAGATAACGGGTTCTTCCATACTGGCCAGGGCGTAAAATACCGAGTCAACATTGGTGGCTTTGGAGTCGTTGATGAACGCTACACCATTGACGGTACCAGCCGGTTCGAGCCGGTGGGATGCATTTTTGAATGTTCTTAGCCCTTCGGCGATCGCGTCACTGTCTACGCCCACAGACTGGGCCGCCAAAACTGCCGATAGCATGTTAATGGCGTTATGTGGACCTTTCAGCGGCAGTTCGGCCATATCCAGTTCAAAAGACAGTGACCGATTGTGGGCAATCAGCCGGCTATTCTGTAAGTATCCGCCGGGATTGATAGCCTGCTCCAGCGAGACAGGGAGCCGGTTTACTTCCGGGGAGCGTTTTGCCAGTTCATCAGCTACGGCCGGGCTCTCCTGGAAGTAGATAAAGTCGTCCTGCGGCTGCATGTTCTGCAGGATGCGAAATTTGGAGTTGACGTAATTCTGGAAGGTGTATTCGTACCGGTCGAGGTGGTCGGGGGTGATGTTCAGCAGAATGGCCGTGTGCAGCCGGGTCCGGTACATATCGTCCAGTTGAAAGCTGCTTAGCTCCAGTACGTAATAGTCGAACGTATCGTCGATTACCTGTTTGGCAAAGCTGTCGCCAATGTTGCCGGCCAGTCCCACGTTCAACCCCGCTGTTTTCAGCAGGTGGTAGGTCAGCAGCGTAGTGGTTGTTTTGCCATTACTCCCCGTAATACCGATTAGCTTAGCCCTGGTGTAACGGGCGGCCAGTTCAATTTCTGAGACAACGGGAATGCCCTTGGCTTTTAGTTGCTTTACCAGGGGGACCTTTTCCGGTATGCCGGGACTTTTTACTACTTCATCAGCCTCCAGGATACGCTCTTCAGTATGCTGTTCCTCTTCAAAGGGAATACCGGCTTCGCGCAGAATGGAGCGGTATTTTTCCAGCAACTGACCTTTGTCGGACAAAAATACCTCGAAGCCTTTTGCCTGAGCCAGCAGGGCGGCTCCGACTCCACTTTCACCACCGCCTAAAACAACTAATTTCTGCGCTGCCATGCCGTTCCGGTTTGATTAACTTGGTTTGGGTCGGCAAAAATAAACGAATAGTAGAAAAGCCCCGGTCACATGACTGAGGCTTTTTTAGCCAAAGCGTAATATTTATGGGCTTTTTAGCCTAATCGAACACTTCTATCCTCTTCGATTGAAGCGTCTGTAGCGGAAAGATGGTGGTTGAGTCGCCCGTCCGGAGCGTCAGTGAGGTGTTGTCGATCTGCACAATGCTCCCTTTTACGTCATCAATCTGAACCGTCTGCCCCTCCCGAAACTTGTTTTTGGAGTAGAACGACGATAGCATATTCGCCAGCACATCGCGGGAGGCAATGCCGTAGCCCACAGCAAAAGCGAAGATGATGCCCCCAATAAGCAGGTTAAAACTGGACTCCAGTAGCTCGGTATTAATACCCGCTTGCCCCAGGGCACTGATAACGGTAATGATCAGAAAGAAGAAGAACACCACCATACCCAGCAACCGCCCGGACGCTATATTGAAAGACTGACAGATACTAATTACCGCCCGCTTTAGGGAATCGGCAACCAGGATACCGATGATGAGCATAATGGCTGCGGCTACCAGTTGTGGAATAAAATTAACCAGCGACAGCACCATGCTGGTAATGGCCGCTACACCCAGCGTTTCGGTAGCCGCCGTAATAAAAACCAGCAGGATAAAATAGTACAGGACTTTAGCAACAACTTCGCTCAGCTTGATTTCTACGTTTAGTTGTTTGATAATGTCGATCTCGTTGAGCTTTTCCCCTATCTTGTCGAAACCGACGCGCTTCAGCACCTTCCGGATAACCGAAGCTACCCCTTTCGCCAGTACCAGCCCAATGAGCAGAATGACCAATGCGCCAATCAGCCGGGGCACAAACGAAACAAACTGGTTAATCAGCGTCTGAAACGTGTTGATCAGGATTTCGGTCAGGTTCGGTAGGTTGTTCATGTTACGGGTTAGTTTCAGATTTAGACTGGCCAGTATCTGCCATAGCGGCTGCCACATCAAACAGGCTACCGGTATAGAGCACTACCACCTGGAGGGCGTTCCGGATAAGGTCAATCTCCGACACCAGTTCGGTTTTCAGGTGGGCCGGGCAACTGGCATCCGGCTCCAGCTGTTTGAATGGGTTTTCCATAAATTGGGTTTAGCGGAATGGCCATTTGAATGTAGTCAGCAGTTTCAGCAGTAACGCCAACCAGAATAGCACGCCCTCCAGATAGTACTTGCGCAGCTTCTCCTTCGACCGCTTCAGTCGCATCTTTACGGCACTTTCGGTCAGCCTCAGCATACTCGCAATATCGCGGATACTCAGGTCATCCTGGTATTTCATCAGCAGCAGACTTTGCTCTTCAGATGTCAGATGGTCCAGCGCCTTGTGCAGACGGTTAGCTTCCATTTCGGCTACTTCGGCGTCGTCGGAATCGGTATAATCCGGAAAATTTTCGTACCCTTCTTCCACATATACTTCCTTCTGCTTATGGCTGCGCAGGTGATCCATGCAGTAGTTATAGGTGACGGAGTACAGCCAGGTGGAGAATTTTGCCTGCTCTTTAAAACTCCCCAACCTGACAATAAGCCGCAGAAAAATGTCGTGTGTGAAGTCTTCGGCCTTTACCGGATCTTTGGTCAACTGTAAGCACCTACGGTACACCTTGTCACAGTACCGCTCGTAAAGGGCTTCAAAGTAGACGTTACGCTGGGTGACGACGTACGAGCGGATCAACTCCTCGTCGGTATACTCTTTCATTCCGGCAGTACTTATTTTCTGAGACGAGTTTATGCTCGTTTGGTAACGCTGCTCAAGCTGTTTGAGCAGCAGATTAGCTGGCAGTAAAATATGAAGCAATCTATTGAAAAACAAAAAAGCCCTGACCAACAGGCCAGGGCTAACGAAGTGTAATTATAAAGCATTAACCAATCGATACGCGCTTGAACTCAGATACCGTCAAGCCTTTGCTGGTACGATCCAGCAGTTGAGCAATCGTTACAGAATTATCTTTTACAAACTCCTGGTTGAGCAGCGTATTTTCTTTGTAGAATTTCTGCAGCTTACCCATGGCAATTTTCTCCAGCATAGCCTCGGGCTTGCCTTCCTGGCGGGCCTGCTCTTTACCGATTTCGATTTCGCGCTCAACGATGGTCGAATCAACGCCATCTTTGTCAAGAGCAACCGGCTTCATAGCGGCAATCTGCATGGCGATGTCCTTACCTACTTCGGTTACGTCGGTACCGTTGGCATTTTTCAGACCTACCAGTACACCCAGTTTACCGTTCGAGTGGATGTAAGAGACTACCTTCTCAGCCGTTACGTTTTCGTAAGCTACGACGTCGATTTTCTCACCGATTTTACCCATCAGGTCAACGATATGCTCCTGCAGCGTGCGACCATCTTCCTGCGGAGCCGCCAGCAGCGCTTCTTTGTTTTCGGCGTTAGTGGCCAGAGCCGTTTCTTTTGCCCGGTTAGCCAGGTTCTGGAAGTCAGCTACTTTGGATACCGGCTCGGTTTCGCAGGCCAGAGCGATCAGTTTACCATTGGTACCGTCTTCGCTCACTTCGGCCAGCACTACACCTTCAGCCGTTGTGTTTTCGGCACGTTTGTCAGCAATTTTCTGACCCTGCTTCCGCAGAATCTCTTTTGCTTTGTCGAAATCGCCATCGGCCTCGGTGAGGGCTTTCTTACAGTCCATCATACCGGCTCCCGTTTCCTGCCGAAGTCTGTTAACGTCTTGTGCGGTAATAGCCATAGTAAATTATAGAGATTGAATGATTGTCAGAATAATGTTTGCTTGCCTTCCGGCGGAGGATTATAACGGAATAGCCCATAGCAGGGCTACGGGCTATTCGATTCGTTACCTTAGAGAGTGGGATTATTCGCCCCGATCTTCTTCGGCAATCGCTGCGGGTGAGCCGGTAGCCTCGGCACCTTCAACCAGTTTCGACTCATCTTCGGCCTTCGCCTGAATCAGTGACTGGTCTTCCTGGCGCTTGGCTTCCTCTTCTTCCTGCAGACGCTGATCGTCTTTATCTTGCTTACGCTCCAGCAGGCCTTCTTCAATCGCTTTTCCGATGGCCAGCGTAATCAGTGAAATGGATTTATAGGCATCATCGTTGGCCGGGATTGGGAAATCAACCAAATCCGGGTTCGAGTTAGTATCGCACATCGCGAAGACCGGAATACCTAACCGGTTAGCTTCGGCAACGGCAATATGCTCGCGCTTTACGTCCACCACAAACAGGGCTGCCGGCAGGCGCGTCAGGTCAGCTATACCGCCCAATACGCGCTCCAGTTTATCTTTTTCGCGGGTTAGCGTCAGTCGCTCACGCTTAGCCAGGTTGTTGACAGTTGCCTCGTCTTTCAGCATCTTCTCCAGGCTTTGCAGTTTCTTCAGCGACTTCCGGATGGTGGCGAAGTTAGTCAGCATACCACCCAGCCATCGGTCGGTTACGAACGGCATTTTCAGCCGACGCGCTTCTTCCGACACAATTTCCTGGGCTTGCTTCTTCGTTGCCACGAACATCACCTTGCGGCCCGACCGAACAACTCCTTTGATGGCATTTGAAGCCTCCTGCAGGCTGGCCAACGTTTTGTTGAGGTCAATAATATGGATACCGTTCTTCTCCATGAAGATGTACGGTGCCATTTTGGGATCCCACTTACGCGTCAGGTGACCAAAGTGTACACCAGCGTCGAGCAGGTCTTTATATTCTACTTGTGCCATTTTGCTTAATGAACAATGAATAATGAATGATTAAAAAATACGCAGCACAGTACGTCGGCATCATCTAAGTACTGTCTGGACAAATAAAGCAGGGGGCTTGGAGCGGGGGGCAGGGTGTATTCAGTCTGCCCCAGGCACAATGCCCTATGCTGATGATTAGCGCTTCGAGAACTGGAACCGACGGCGGGCCTTGGCGCGACCGTATTTCTTCCGCTCGACCATGCGCGAGTCACGCGTCAGGAAGCCTTCCTTCTTCAGGGCCGGACGGAACTCCGCGTTCGACTCAACCAGTGCGCGGGAGATGGCCATCCGGATGGCTTCAGCCTGACCGGCGATACCACCACCACGAACGTTTACTTTCACATCGTAGCTCTCATTGGCGTTGATGGTTGCGAAAGGCTGCTTCGTAATGATTTGCAGAATCTCAGAGGGGAAGTACTGGGTGTACTCTTTTCCGTTTACCTGGATGGCACCGGTACCGGGTGACAGATACACACGGGCAACAGCAGTTTTCCGGCGGCCAATGGTGTTAATTCTTTCCATTCTTTTGGTTCTTACAACTTAATTTCTTTCGGTTGCTGTGCTGTGTGGGGGTGCTTGTCACCGGCATAAACATGCAGGTTGGTGAACAGGCGACGGCCCAAACGATTTCTTGGCAGCATGCCTTTCACGGCGTGCTCGAGTACGCGGGTCGGATGTTTCTCCAACAACTCGCGGGGCGTAGTAAAACGCTGACCACCCGGGTAACCCGTGTGACGAACGTATACTTTGTCAGTCATCTTGCGGCCGGTCAGACGGATCTTTTCGGCGTTGATGATAATCACGTTATCTCCACAATCAACGTGCGGGGTAAAATTGGGCTTATGCTTGCCGCGGATAATAGCGGCCACCTGGCTGGCCAGACGACCTAATACCGCGCCCTGAGCATCTACGATCACCCAATCCTTCTGCGCCGTTTCCTTATTGGCAGAGATGGTTTTGTAGCTTAACGTATTCACTGGATTTTGAGCGTATTGATTGATTTACAGACGATTTGCAAACACAAAAAACTCCCGTCCGAAAACGGGAGTGCAAATATAGGTGATAATCAGGTGAAAGACAAGAAATTTGTCGTTCTAACTCGTAACGACTATCCACTCTATCGCAGTTTCAGCGTTACCAGACTAATAACCGCCAGCATAATGCCGACAATCCAGAAGCGGGTTACAATTTTGGCTTCGTGGTAGCCTTTCTTCTGGAAGTGGTGGTGCAGGGGAGCCATCAGGAAGATTCGCCGGCCTTCCCCGTACTTTCTCTTGGTGTAGCGGAAGTAGGTTACCTGGAGAATGACCGACAGGCTTTCGACAAAAAAGATGCCGCACAGGATCGGAATGAGCAGCTCTTTCCGAATGGCCAGGGAGAGTACCGCAATTACCCCGCCCAGCATCAGGCTACCGGTATCGCCCATAAAGACCTGCGCCGGATAGGAGTTATACCAGAGAAACCCGACCAGGGCCCCCACAAAGGCCGCACAGAAAATCACCAGTTCACCCACATTGGGAATGTACATGATGTTCAGGTACTGCGAGAAGATCTTGTTACCCGACAGATAAGCCAGTACCCCCAGCGTCAGCACGATGATGACGGAGGTACCACCCGCCAGCCCGTCGATGCCATCGGTAAGGTTTGCCCCGTTGGATACGGCCGTAATGATGAAGGTAACTATCAGCACAAACAGTATCCAGGTATACTGCTCCGGAATAAAACCAGGCAGCAGCGAGCTGTAATCAAACTCGTTGTTCTTGACGAAGGGAACCGTAGTTACCAGCGATTTAACATCCCGGTACACATCCGGCGCAATGGATGTGCTGAGTGTACGCGGCTGGTAAATCCTGATTTTGACGTACTGATTAAAATAGAGCGTTAAGCCAACAATGAGCCCCAATCCAACCTGACCGACAACCTTAAACTTACCAGCCAGTCCTTCTTTGTTTTTTTTGAAGACCTTGATATAATCATCCAGGAAGCCAATGAGGCCGGTCCAGACGGCCGTTACCAGCAGCAGAATAATGTATACATTGGATAGCTTGGCAAACAGCAGCGCCGGAATCAGCATGGAGGCCAGAATGATAAACCCACCCATGGTAGGCGTACCCCGCTTTTTCATTTGACCCTCCAGACCGAGGTCACGAATTTCTTCGCCGATCTGCAGACTTCTGAGTTTATTGATGATGCGACGACCAAAGATGGCGGCAATCAGCAGCGACAGCGCAAGGGAACCGGCAGCGCGGAAAGACAGGTATCGGAACACCCCGGCTCCGGGTAGATCAAACTGCTGATCTAAGTAGGAGAATAGATAATAAAGCATACTGGGTAAGCTGAAAATCAGTGTATGAACCGGCAGCTACCCGAAATGTTCAGACACCAATGGAGCCATCAAAGTTACAGCGCTTATTTCGGTTATTCTAATTTCTTCTAATGAGTATCGACCGAACCAGACTTCACTTCCGCAAAGGCGTCCCGCAGCACTTGCCGGTCATCAAAGTCATGTTTCACCCCTTTTATCTCCTGATACGTCTCGTGTCCTTTACCGGCTACCAGGATAATATCATGAGGTTTGGCCATCGATACGGCTTTTAGGATGGCTTCGCGCCGATCGGGAATGGTCTGTGTTTTCTTGAAGTCGATGGGCGGTACACCGGCCTGCATCTGCTCCAGAATAGCCATTGGGTCTTCGTCGCGGGGGTTATCGGACGTCATAATGACCTTGTCGCTGAATTTGCAGGCAATCTCGGCCATAATGGGGCGCTTGGCGGCATCGCGGTTACCGCCACAGCCGACAATGGTGATCACCTGCTCATCGGCCTGCCGCAGCCCGTCAATGGTCTCCAGCACATTCTGCAAGGCATCGGGTGTATGGGCATAATCAACAATACCCACGATCTGCTCCTCGGATACCACCTGCTCAAAGCGGCCGGGGGGCGGCATCAGGCCGGAAAGCTGGGTCAAAACCTCTTCCGGGTCTTCGCCCAGCAGCACGGCGGCTCCGTATACGCCCAGGATGTTATAGGCATTGAACCGGCCAATGAGCTTGAACCAGACCTCCTTTCCGTCGATTTCCATGTGCAGCCCAAACAGGCTATCGGCCAGCAGCTTGCCCTTGAAGGTCGCCAGTGTTTGCAGCGAAAAGCTTTCTTTGCGGGCAGCGGTGTTCTGCAGCATCACCATCCCCCGCTTATCGTCGATGTTGACCAGCGCAAAAGCGGAAGCGGGTAACTGATCGAAGAAGCCTTTTTTAGCTTTGATGTAATTATCGAATGTACCGTGAAAATCGAGGTGGTCGTGGGTGATGTTGGTAAAAATGCCGCCGGCAAACGTCAGCCCGGCAATACGCTGCTGCACCACGGCATGGGAGCTTACCTCCATAAAGCAGTGGGTGCAGCCGTGCTTCAGCATGTCGGTCAGCAGCGCATTCGTGGTGATTATATCCGGTGTCGTGTGCGTAGCCGGAATAACGGTATCATCAATCTGGTTCTGTACCGTCGAGATCAGCCCTACCCGGTAACCCAGCGCCCGGAATAGCCGGAAAAGCAGCGTAGCCGTAGAGGTTTTTCCGTTGGTACCCGTCACCCCCACGAGCTTCAGCTTGCGAGATGGATGGCCGTAGAAGTTTGCCGCGGTCAGGCCCTGAGTATAGGCACTATCCTGCACCTGCACGTAAGCAACGGCCGGTGCAGGATTGGCCGGCATCTCCTCGCAAAGGATAGCCGAAGCACCCTGCCGCACCGCCGTGTCAATAAACTTATGCCCGTCGGTTACCGTACCCCGAACGGCAACGAACAGGCTGCCGGGCCCGACCTTTCGGGAATCCAGCGTAATGGTATTAATAACTGCCTCCATATCACCCGCCGTAGCGAGGATCGGCACTTTATACAAAAGTTCTTTGATGGTCATTCCAACGTGAGTGTTATTTGTTTTATCCCGGACAGGGCCATACCGGGTTCAATGGATTGTTCGGTTACTTTGCCCCGTCCCTGCACCGACACACGAAGTCCTCTGTTTTCGAGCAGGTGCAAGGCGTCGCGCAGCGTGAGCCCCCGTACATCGGGTACCTGATTCGGCCGCGTTTCCTGACTACGCCAGGTCTCCCGGTTACCGTTCGCTACCGTGCGTACCCAGCCTTCAGTAGCCGGCTGACTGCCAAGGCCCGCTTCACTGGCAATAATATGCAAATCATTGGCGTAACCGGCCTTGAGCCCTGGTACCGAATGGGGGCCCCGACGAGCCATCATGGCCGGTTCGTGAATGTTAATATCATACCCGTAAATGCGATCAGCGACCTCCCTGAACACCGGAGCCGCCACACTCCCACCGTACAGGGCATTAATATGGTCACCGTGCGGATTATCCACCACCGTTATGCAGCTATATTTAGGCTTGTCTGCCGGGAAATAGCCAATAAACGATGTATAGTAACGTCCTACCTGATAGCGACCGCTTATGATCTTCTGGGCCGTTCCGGTTTTACCGGCAATGCGGTAGTTAGGGCTTTGAATTTTCTTGGCTGTTCCCTGGGTCACCACCCCTTCCAGCATTTCCCTGACAAGTTTGGCCGTTTGGGGCGAACAGATTGGCTCAGGTGCGGTGTAAGGCTTAATTTCTTCGAGTACCTCATCGGCCAGCCTGATTTGCTTGACAATCATAGGTCGCACCCATTTTCCGTTATTAGCCACGGCATTGTAAAACGTCAGCATCTGCAAGGGCGTAATTGCCATTTCGTAGCCATAGGCCATAAACGCCAGAGAGGTTTTACTCCACCCTTTTGAGTTTGGATTGCGGACAAACGGCGTCGCTTCGCCCTGCATCTGGATGCCGGTCGGCTTGGTTAACCGAAACTGGTTCAGGTAACGGCAGTAAGTTTCAGGCCGGGTGTAGAAGTAATCGCGCATGAGCAGGTGGATACCCACGTTGGACGACTTTTCAAACACCTGCCGGGCCGTCAGGATACCAGAACCATGGCCACTGGCATCAGCAATGGTCAGGCCGTGGTAGCGCATGGAGCCACCACCGGTGTTTACCTTTTTCTCGGGCGAAATAGCTTTTTCCTCCAGCAGGGCCATCATCGTCGCCAGCTTAAAGGTTGAACCCGGATCAGTGCGGCCGGCCAGCGCGTGATTAAAGGTTTCCAGGTATCGGACAGAACCACCGGTCGTGTAGCGGGTCAGGTTGGCCATCGCCCGGATCTCGCCGGTAGCCACTTCCATCACAATCACGCACCCTTTGTCGGCCTGGTAATTATCAAGGGCATTTCGCAGGGCCGTTTCGGCTATATCCTGAAAGTTAACGTCCAGTGTAGTGATCAGGTCATGGCCCGGCTCCGGTTTCAGGCTGGGGCCGCTACCAACCGGTTTAGGAACGCCCCCGGCCAGAATTTCAACTGTGCCCACAGCATCCTTACCAGCCAGATGCGTCTGGTAACTGGCTTCCAGGCCAATCAGCCCCCGGCCTGTTTTCGGGTTCAGGTCGCCAATGGTTCGCTTGGCCATTTGCTCAAACGGATGATACCGCTTGTAAATGGGGCGCAATACACCACCCCGGGCCGCCACTTTGGACGTACTGCGAAAAAAAGGCCATTTCCGCATCTCCTGCCGCTCCTGGTAGTTGATCAGCCGCCGGCTCAGCCGGACATACCGCTGCCGCTCGTTGTCTCTGGCCGACTTTAGCATCTCTTTATAGTCCTGCGTCGAACGATCTTTGAACATCCTGGCAAGCAGAACAGACAGGGAGTCAATCTTGTCATCAAAGTACTTGTCCTTCGCTACGTGCGGGTCAAACCCAACTTCGTAAAAGGGCAGCGATGTAGCCAGCAGGCTATTGCCGTCGGCCGCGTAGATGTTACCCCGCTTGGCCCGAAGGGTATCGCTTTTGATTCGGATGCCATCAATGCGCTGACTCCAGTACTTACCTTTGTACTGCTGGAAGAACTGCACGTGCACCAGCCGCCCGACGATCGTCACGGCCACTACGATGATAAAAATATACGCTTGCGTGGCCCTACGAAGAATATCCTGCTTAATATTCATCTCGTTTTACGACTATTTTTTGGGGTGGTATGATCGTATCTTTCTGGATACCTTTATCGTCTTTGGTAACTTGCCTGTTAACCAGGCCAAAGGCTGCCACACGTTTGCCAATCTCGGATTGTTTGCTGCTTCGCATAAATTCTGCCTGAAGGCTCGTGTAGTGCGCACGCAGTTCGTCTACTTCGGTCTTCGTACGCAGCATCCGCCGGACCAGCCGCTCGGCATTGTGGTTCAGGCCAATGTAAATGGTCAAGAGCAGCGAAACCCACAGAATGCGGTCCAGGTTGCGCATCGGCCACGCGTCTTCGCGCCCGAAAAGCCGTAAAGCGGTTTCGTCAACCCACCGCTGTAGCCGGTTCGGTTCCTTTTTCTGCCGAACCTTAGGCGGTGCTTTCTCCGTCGGTGTCTTAAATGTATTCAGCGCCATTTTTTTGTGGTCTGCAATTTTTAGTAGGCAATAGGTAGTTCTCGGTGGGCAGCAGGCAATTGAAAGTATCCAGAAAATAAAGCCTGACGTTTGCTAACCTATTCTGTCCACTGCAAACTGCCTACTAAAACTTGCCTACTCTATCTTCTCCGCTATTCGCAGTTTCGCACTCCGCGCCCTGGGGTTCCGGCTTACTTCTTCCGCAAAGGCCTCAATGGGTTTGCGGGTAATCGCCTGCAAGGGTTTCTGCTCGTTGCCGAACAGGTCCTTTTCTACGTCGCCGTGAAACTTCCCTTTATTGATAAAATTCTTCACCAACCGGTCCTCCAGCGAATGATACGACATCACCACCAGCCGGCCGCCGGGTGCCAGCGCATCCGGTACCTGTTCCAGGAATTCCTCCAGCACTTTCAGCTCTTCATTTACCTCAATACGTAAGGCCTGAAATACCTGAGCGAAATACTTGTTCTCCCGGTTTCGGGGCGCATAGCGCTGGAGTACCATCTTCAGATCGTTTACGGTTTTCATCGGCCGGTTCAGCCGCGCCGATACGATGGCCCCCGCCAAAGTGCGGGCGTTGGTTACCTCGCCATACATACCCAGAATGCGGTGCAGCTTTTCCTCCGGATACTCGTTGACGATCTGGGCAGCCGTAACGGGTGCCTGCTGATTCATCCGCATATCCAGCTCAGCGTCAAAACGCGTCGAGAAACCCCGCTCGGGGGTGTCAATCTGGTGCGACGATATACCCAGGTCGGCCAGAATACCGTCTACTTCCTTAATGGCATACAAGCGCAGGTAGCGCTTCAGATGCCGGAAATTGGCGGCTATAAAAGTAAGCCGTCGATCGTTCAGCGCATCAGCATTGGCTTTGGCATCGGCATCCTGATCAAAAACCAGCAGTCGGCCGCCCTCCAGCCGCTCCAGAATAGCCCGGCTGTGCCCTCCGCCCCCAAAGGTAACATCGACGTACGTACCACCGGGTTTAATAGCCAGTCCGTCCAGACAGGCCTCCAGCATCACCGGCTCGTGGTAATTAGTAGTGTGCATACAGTAGCATTTCCCGGCCACTTTTTTGTCTTTCAACCAGACAACCCTGAATCGCCAATTGGTCAGGAACCTTAGCGAATCGGTGGCCGTTACAAACATAGCAATTTCGGCGAAATGCCACCGACCGGCTGATAAAGCCACCCGCACAAACTTCCTGAATGAATGAAAAAGTTACTGTTCTGGACAGTTCTTACGATTGGGCTACCCATAGCCTGCACCAGTGATCAACCTGTTTCGGTAAAATCCGGTACCTGGCGGGCCGTTCTAAAGACTGCCGGCGGAGAACTTCCGTTTGGATTAGATATTCAGCCGAATGCCGACGGCAAGACTTATACCGTGTTTGCGCTTACCGCCAATGAGCGGCTTAAGATGGATACAGCCACGGTGCAAAACGATTCTCTTCGTATTCCGATGGGCATTTTCGAATCAGAACTGGTGGCGAAAGTGACCGACAACCAGTTACAGGGCATCTGGCGCAAGCGACGCACTGGGAACGACTATCAGATTTTACCGTTTGAAGCACAGCACGGGGTTAACTACCGCTTTGCGCCCAATGGCCAACCGGCAAAAGCGAGCGTTTCCGGTAAATGGGCTACGCTCTTCCGCGCCGTCGATAGCAAAGATACCACGCTGGCCGTTGGCGTGTTTGACCAGCAGGGCGATAAACTCACCGGGACGTTTCTGACCCCTACCGGCGATTACCGTTACCTCCAGGGCAATGTCTACGGCGATAGCCTGTTTCTGTCAACGTTCGACGGCAACCATGCTTATTTATTCAAGGCAAAACAGCAGCCGGACGGTAGTCTAAGCGGTACTTTTCGCTCCGGCGCTACCTACGTCGAAAACTGGACCGCCCGCCTGGACCCCAATGCCACGCTGCCCAACCCGGCTACGCTGACGTACCTCAAGCCCGGCAACAAAACGATTAGCTTCCGTTTCCCGGATGCAACTGGTAAAGTGGTGTCCAGCAACGACGAGCGGTTTAAGAATAAAGTTGTCATTCTCCAGATTCTGGGCTCCTGGTGTCCCAATTGCATGGACGAAACCAACTTTCTGAGCCCCTGGTACCAAAAGAACCGGCAGCGGGGTGTGGAGGTTGTGGGTTTGGCTTTTGAGAAATCAGCCGATTTGACCGAGTCTGCACCCAAGTTGCAACGGATGGTCAACCGCTTTAATGTCGATTACCCGGTGGTGCTGGCCGGAACGAATGATAAAGCCGAAGCCTCCAAAGCCTTACCGGCCCTGAACCGGGTGGTCGCCTTCCCAACCACCATTTTTCTGGATAAGAAAGGAAACGTTCGGCATATTCATACCGGTTTCTCCGGTCCGGGTACCGGCAAGTATTACGATGAATATGTCGAAGAATTTAACCGGCTGGTAGATAAGCTACTGGCGGAGTAACACTATTATAATGTCTCGTCAGGAAAAACTGCTGTTGTTTGTGCTGGGTTGCATCAACTTCACGCACATTGTCGATTTTATCATCATGATGCCGATGGGACCGCAGTTGATGCGGTACTTCAATCTGAGCACCGAAGAGTTTGGTTTTCTGGTAGCTGCCTATAGCCTGAGTGCCGGCGCTTCCGGTTTTCTGGCCGCGTTTGTGGTCGACCGCTTTGATCGGAAAAAGGTCATTCTGTTCGGCTACATCGGGTTTGTAGTCGGCACCCTTGCCTGCGGGCTGGCTCCTACGTTCGGTTTGCTGGTGGCGGCCCGTACCATAGCCGGTTTGTTCGGTGGTATATTAGGTGCGCAGGTGATGGCTATCGTGAGCGATGCCTTTCCCTACCAGCGCCGGGCGCAGGCCATGTCATTTGTTATGACTGCTTTCTCCGTGGCTTCGGTGGTGGGTATTCCGCTGGGGTTGTATCTGGCTACTGAAATCAGCTGGCATGCTCCCTTTCTGGCCTTAGGCGGCTTAGGTGGCATTGTTACCGGATTAATTATCCGGTTTGTTCCCCGCATCAATGCCCACGTGCAGCAGCGAGGCAGCCGGCCGCATCCGATTACCGCCATCACGGCCGTAGTAAAAAACCCAAACCAGCTACGGGCCCTCTTGCTGACTACGGTACTCATGCTGGGACATTTCAGTATAATTCCCTTTCTGTCGCCTTCGCTGGTGTCTAACGCCGGCTTCAGCGAAAGCCAGTTGTATCTGATCTATCTGGTTGGGGGTGCGCTGACCATCTTTTCGGCTCCGTTGGTGGGTAAACTGGCCGACCGTCAGGGCAAACTGCCTGTTTTTATGGTCTTCGCGGTATTGTCGCTCCTTCCGATTCTGCTGATTACGCAAATGGGGCCTTCGCCGATGACCTATGTGCTCTTTGTATCGGGTATCTTTTTCATTTTTACCAACGGCCGCATGATTCCTACACAGGCTATGGTATCGTCGGTAGTGTTACCCCAGCAGCGGGGTAGCTTCATGAGTTTCAACTCGTCGGTGCAACTTCTGGCCCAGGCTGCGGCTACGTACGGAGCTGGGCTAATCGTTCAGAAATCGCCAACCGGCCAGTTGCTTCACTACGACTGGGTTGGGTATGTAGCCATTACCATAATCTTCCTGAGCATTTTTATTGCCCGCACCGTTAAGCCCATCGATGTGGCGGTAGTTGCCGTTCCTGCCGAGTAATTCCGGATGTACCCCAGGTCCTCTGAATAGCTTTTCGGTGACGAAAATGCTGCAGGTAACTTGGGGTAGACTTTTTAAGTCCATTTTAGTCATACCAGATTAATAGTATGCTTGCATAATATCTTCAAAAACTTGTAGATTTACCGACCTTGACAAGCACATGGAATAGAAGCGAGACGGGTATGAAAAAGGAGAAGACGGTTGATTTTCATGTTAAATGGGCCTGGCATGCCATTTCGCGGATGTATAATGCGTATGCCGCCCGGTACGATATGACAATGGCCATCGGCTATGTCCTGCTGAACATCGATATTGAAAACGGTACACCGGCCACCAAAATTGGTCCGTTACTGGGCATGGAGCCCCGAAGCCTAGTCAGAATGCTGAAAAGCCTGGAGGACCGGGGCTGGATACGACGCGAGACCGATGAGAACGATAAGCGCTTTGTGCGTATTATGCTGACCGAAGAAGGTAAAAAGAAGAGGGAGATAGCCCGCGACGGCGTTATCCAGTTCAATAATATGATACGCGAACGGATTCCCCTGGATAAACTGGTGGTCTTTTTTGACGTTATAAAAGAAATCAACCGGATTGTCGAGGAGGAAAACGGCCGGCTGAAAGAAAGCTCATCGTCCGAGACGGAAGCATTAACGATGGAATAACGTTCCTGCTTTAATGACAAGTTATGGCAACAGCAACGGAGATACTAATCCACTGATTACAGAATTACAGTACATTTCATGGAAGCAACCCTCGAACAACAGAAAACCGCCATCAAAAACCGCAGCATCCGCCGGGTAGCCGTATTAGGCTCCGGCATCATGGGCTCCCGCATTGCCTGTCACTTCGCCAACATCGGCCTTGAGGTGCTGCTGCTCGATATTGTACCGAACGAACTCACACCCGCCGAACAAGCCAAGAGATTGTCGCTGGATAAACCAGTGGTTCGGAACCGAATTGTTAACGAAGCCTTTCAGAGCACCCTCAAGGGGTCACCAGCAGCGCTGTATAGCCCAAAATTCGCCGACCGGGTCAAACTGGGCAATTTTGACGACAACCTGCAGGAGATCAGCAAATACGATTGGGTAATTGAAGCCATTGTTGAACGGCTTGATATTAAGCGGTCACTGTATGAGCGCGTAGAGCAGTTCCGTAAGCCCGGTACGCTGGTTACCTCCAATACATCCGGTATTCCAATTTATATGTTGTCGGAAGGGCGCAGCGACGATTTTCGGCGGCACTTCTGCGGGACGCACTTCTTCAACCCACCCCGCTACCTGCGCCTGCTCGAAATCATCCCTGGTCCGGATACCGACCCCACCATCATCGATTTTCTGATGAGGTACGGCGACCTGTACCTGGGCAAAACCACCGTGCTGGCCAAAGACACCCCAGCCTTTATTGCTAACCGGCTCGGTATCTACGCCATGGTGCAGACCATTCGGGTAGCCGAAGAGATGGGTCTGACGGTCGAAGAAGTCGATAAGCTGACGGGGCCAGTCGTGGGCCGGCCAAAATCGGGTACCTTCCGGCTGTCGGATGTGGTGGGGCTGGACACAACGGTCAATGTCTCCAACAACCTGCACCAGGCCTTAACGCATGACGAGTCGCGGGATGCGTTCCAGTTGCCGGCCGGTATGCAGAAGCTGATGGAGAACAAATGGCTGGGCGATAAGACCGGTCAGGGATTCTATAAAAAGACGAAAGACGATAAGGGGAAGACGCAGATTCTGGCCCTTGACCTCAAAACCTTTGAGTACAAGCCTTCGGAAAAGGTAAAATTTGCTACCTTGGAGACCACCAAGAACATCGATAACCTGAAAAAGCGGTTTTCGGTGCTGCTGGCGGGTCAGGACAAAGCGGGCACGTTTTACCGCAAAACCTTCGCCGATGGGTTCCGTTACGCCACTTTCCGCATACCGGAGATTTCCGACGAACTGTACCGCATTGACGAAGCCATCAAAGCCGGTTTCGGCTGGCAGTTGGGTCTGTTTGAAACCTGGGATGCTATCGGGGTGCGCAAAGGGCTTGAGATAATGGAGGCCGAGAACATGAAGCCGGCCCAGTGGATATACGAGATGCTCGACAGCGGAGCCGATTCATTCTATAAGGTGGATAATGGGGTTCAGAAGTACTACGACATTCCAACAAAGAGCTACAAGGCTATTCCCGGAACGGAAAGCTTTATTATTCTGGAGAACTTAAAGAACAACGTAGTCTGGAAGAACGCCGGCTCTACACTGTATGACCTTGGCGATGGCATTGTGAACCTGGAGTTCCATACCAAGATGAACACCTTCGGGGCCGAAGTTATCGAAGGCATCAACAAGAGCATTGCCATTGCCGAAAAAGATTTCCGTGGACTGGTCATCGGCAACGAATCGACAGAAGCGTTCTCGGCGGGCGCTAATCTGGCGATGTTATTCATGTTCGCCATTGAGCAGGAATTTGACGAGATCAACCTCATGATTGCGCAGTTTCAGCAAACGATGATGCGGGCGCGGTACTCGGCTATTCCGGTGGTGACGGCACCGCACAGCCTGACGCTGGGCGGTGGCTGTGAACTGAACCTGCACGCCGACCAGATTGTCGCCCATGCCGAAACCTACATGGGGCTGGTGGAAGTGGGTGTTGGGCTGATTCCGGCCGGTGGTGGTACCAAAGAAATGGCTGCCCGTGCCTCTGACCTGTACCAGACCGGCGATCCGGAATTAAATATCCTCCAGAGCATCTTTATGAACATCGCGACGGCGAAGGTATCGACTTCGGCGCAGGAGGCTAAAGAAATGAATTACCTGCGGCCCGGCAGCCAGATTGTGCTGAACCGCAGCCGCCTAATTGCCGAAGCCAAGCAGGCAGCCCTGGAACTGGCCGACAATGGCTACACGCAGCCAAAGCCACGAAATGACATTAAAGTACAGGGCCGTACAGGCATTGCCTTATTCAAAGCAGGGGTTACCGCGATGCGCATGGGCCGCTTCATCTCCGACCACGATGTAAAAATTGCCGACAAACTGGCGTACGTCATCTGCGGGGGCGACCTGAGCTACCCGCAAATGGTAACGGAGCAGTACCTGCTCGATCTGGAGCGTGAAGCCTTCCTGTCCCTCTCGGGCGAAAAGAAAACCCTGGAGCGGATTCAAAGTCTGTTACAGGGTGGCAAACCGCTGCGGAATTAATCGTTGCCAAGACCGCAAAGTCGGGCAAACCCAACGTTTGCCCGACTTTTTTGTTACATATACGTGGAAGAGCAAGTAGTAGAGAAACTAACGTATCCGGCTATTGCCAGCGTCGTGCTGACGGTCATACCTTTGTTTACCACCTCCTTGGTGGTGTACTATATCGTTATGCACGAACCGGTTATTGCCGCTTTTAATGGCTGGCATTGGCTTATTGCAACCATTGTCTGCAGTATTACCTCCACTATTTCGCTAACGTTACCAACTTTTCTGGCCCTCGTATTCGGGTATTTCCTGGGTTGGCATGCCCTGGCTCCCCTGCTGTTCCTGAATATGGTGGCTATTATTCTGGTGTACATCATCGTCCACTGGCTCGACCACGATCAGGTGCGTGCTGTGCTGGAACGAAACCCGAAAGTCAGAAATATGCTGGCCCGCATTCGGGAGCAGGAAGTGCGGTTTATCTTTTTTGCCAAGCTATCGCCTATTCTACCTTTTGCCGTCACAAACATCGTCTTTGCTTTATCGGGCGCCCGGCTGCGAAATATCCTCATTGGTGGTTTTCTGGGAATGGTTCCGCGTACCATTCTGGCTATCTGGACCGGCAGTCAGGCACGGGAAATTCGTACACTTTTGGAAAACCCGAATGAAGGAAGCTGGACCAAAATAGCGTTTGCGGTATTGCTGTTAGTATCTATTGTTGGTCTTTTCTCCGTGCTAAAACGCGCCCTCTCCCGTGCTAAATAGCAGTTGCAGCCTTCTCAATCAGTCGGTGGTGCCCCGTCTTCAGCATAATCAGTTCATAAGTATGTAGCCTTCGGGTGAGGGGTTTAGTAAAATGAACAGGCAGCACCCGGTCGAAGCAACCGACGAAAAAACGGATGCGGACAGCATGATGATTCAGGGTATGGGCCAGTGTATCCAGCTTTACCTTCAGCTTCCGAAAACCTACCCAGGAGCGGTACACCCGCTCCCGCTGATCAACCGTTGAAAGGGTACTTTGGACAAATCGAAGGACACTACGATCGACCAGTCCCAGCGCAGCCAGCCCACGACCAGCCCGGCTAAATAGCGGCATATGGTCGATGAAATACCGGAAAAGCGCCCGTCCTAACGCAGTACCGGTCGCTAATTTATACCAGGGGCTAATTGTTATACCATCAGGGGCCAGCAGAATCAACTGATCAAGACGGTCGGCAAACGCTTCGGCAATGACCAGCGCAAACTTCCCCCCCATGCTGAAGCCCATCACCGAAAACCGGCTAATGCTTTTTTCTTTCAGAAATTCCGAAACAATTCGGGTCCAGTCAGTTTTTGTAAGTACAAACTCCTCAGAGGCAGGACCGGGGCTGGCACCGTGGAAGAATAAATCGAAGCTGTAAATGGTAAACTGTTGTCCAATGGTATCAGCCAGGGGCAGGAAGCACCCACTGTCCTGCCCAATGCCATGAAACGCCAGGAGTATAGCCGGTCCATACCCTACTTGCCGGTAAGCCAGTTGGAACGATTGGTAAGTAATATGCTGTATATCCGGTGTGGGCGTCATGCAAAGGCCGTACTTTAGTATGCAAGCATACGAATTTTGCAATAATTTTTTTAAATTTACCTATCACTACATCATTAACAAACTGAAACAAGAACATGGCATTAGCAACGCTGGAACTACAAGGCATGAATTTCAACCTGACAGAGGAACATCTGGCCGTACAGGAAGCGGCCCGTGATTTTGCCCAAAATGTCCTCCTGCCCGGCGTTATTGAGCGCGACAGTGAAGCAAAGTTCCCCAAAGAACAGGTGAAGGAGATGGGCGAACTGGGCTTCCTGGGCATGATGGTTGCGCCGGAATATGGCGGGGGTGGCATGGATACCCTTTCGTACGTGCTGGCAATGGAAGAGATCTCGAAGATAGATGCTTCCTGCTCAGTTATCATGTCGGTCAACAATTCCCTGGTTTGCTGGGGCTTGGAGGCCTATGGCACCGAGGAGCAGAAGCAGAAATACCTGACCCGCCTGGCCTCCGGTGAAGTAATTGGCGCGTTCTGCCTATCGGAACCCGAGGCCGGCTCCGACGCAACCTCACAGCATACCACCGCCGTTGATATGGGCGACTATTACCTGCTCAACGGCACCAAAAACTGGATAACCAACGGTGGATCTGCTGATATCTACCTGGTCATGGCCCAGACGGATGTGGCCAAGAATCATAAAGGCATCAATTGCCTGATTGTAGAAAAAGGTCAACCGGGTTTCACCATTGGTAAAAAAGAGGATAAGCTGGGCATCCGGGCATCGGATACCCACTCGCTGATGTTCACCGATGTGAAAGTTCCGAAGGAAAACCGGATTGGCGAGGATGGCTTTGGGTTTAAGTTTGCCATGTCGACCCTGAATGGCGGACGGATTGGTATTGCCGCACAGGCATTAGGTATTGCCGCTGGCGCCTACGAACTGGCCCTGAAATATGCCCAGGAACGCAGGGCTTTTGGTAAGGCCATTTTCGACCACCAGGCGATTCAGTTTAAGCTGGCCGAAATGGCTACTAAAATTGAAGCGGCCCGGCTGCTGGTTTACAAGGCGGCCCGGCTGAAGGACGAAGGCAAAGATTACGTACAGGCTGCGGCTATGGCCAAACTCTTCGCGTCTGACGTAGCCATGTGGACAACAGTAGAAGCCATTCAGGTTCACGGCGGTTACGGCTACGTAAAAGAATATCATGTGGAGCGGCTCATGCGCGACGCCAAGATTACTCAGATATATGAAGGAACCTCGGAAATACAAAAATTAGTGATAGCCCGGGAGATAAGCCGATAACCGTTTTCTGGTAAAAAGTAAATTTTTCAAAATGAGAGCGCGGAAATTTATCGTTTCCGCGCTCTTTTTTTTATTATTCGGAAACTTTTATACTTGTATTAGTTTTGTACAAATTATTAGATTTGTGCAATAAACAGCAAATCATTGCCACCAGCCCATTAAATATCTGGTATATGGAAGACTATAACAAGATTATAGAATCTCTGGGAGTAAAATTTATTAAGTCTCGAAATATTCGGGTTTTACAACCTATTACTATAAAGAATTTTTACGATGTAGAAAACTCGCTGACTATTCTGTACGATGGTGAGGTTTCCTTCGGTGAAGAAAAACAAAAAGTAGACGAAGGCGATATGCTTTTCATCCCTGGCGGAAAGCACATCACCGTAACCTATGGTGACGGCAGCAACCCTAAAACGGTGAGCAACGAAGAGTTTATGACGCACCGGGAGCTGTATTTCGAAGCGAACCGCGATCCGGAGCGAATTGGTAACCTGCCTAACTCTTTTGGCTACGTCTCGTTCGAAGCGAAGGTATTCGACTCCGTAAACTTCTTTACCTCCCTGGACATACCGCCGTTCATCATTAAGGGCGAAGAGCATCTGGCGAATACCATCAACCAGATTCTGGCTGAAGACATGAATGATTCGGCAGGCAAAGGCCGGATCATTAAGATCAAAACAGAGGAGATTGTCATTGAAGTGATCCGGTACATTCTGAAGCACCGGCTGTTTGTTGAGCAATTGGTAACCAACAGTACCTACTTCAAAGACCCACGTCTCATCGACATCTTTGCTTACATTAAGGAGAATCTGGGCGGTGACTTATCAAATAAGGTGTTGGCCAACGTTGCCAACGTGTCTGAAGACTACGTAGGGCAGTATTTTAAGATGCTAACGGGTATTAACCCCCAGGACTATATTGAATACCAGCGGATGGAAGCAGCCGTAGGGCTGTTGCGGACCAGCAAGAAGAGCATCCGGGCTATTGGAGCCGAAGTAGGCTACAAAGACACGGCTTACTTCTGCCGACGGTTCAAAATGATGTTCGGCATTCCGGCCGGTAAGATGCGCCGTCGGGAGTCACTAATGAACGTGTAAAAACAAAAAGAGCAGGCTGACACCTGCTCTTTTTGTTTATGCCTGCACCGGTGCCTGATTATACGAGTGAACAACGGCAGCCAGTTCGGGTAAAAAATCGGGGTCCTGCTCAATAGCGTTCCCGACAACGATCAGGTCGGCACCGGCCTGAAGAGCTGCATGTGCTTTTTCAATAGTATTGATTCCTCCCCCCACCAGTATGGGCACGTCCACCGCCTGCCGGACGGCCGCAATCATTTGCGGTGACACCGGCCGACGGGCTCCGCTACCCGCATCCAGATAAATAAGCTTCAGGCCCAGCATTTCGCCAGCCATGGCAGTACAGGCTGCTACACTGGGCTTATCGTACGGCAACGGAGTCGTATTGCTGATGTATGAAACGGTAGTCTGCGCTCCGCTATCGACCAGCATATACCCGGTTGGCAAAATTTCCAGGCCACTATTCTTCAGCAAAGGTGCGGCAATCACATGCTGGCCAATCAGAAACTCAGGATTGCGCCCCGAGATGAGTGATAGCAGCAGGATTCCATCAGCACCCGGTTCGATATGAAGGCAGTTCCCCGGAAACAGGATGGTTGGGGTCTGGGTATGCTGCCGGATGGCATCAACCAGCTGGCGATGAGCGTAATTGGTAATCAGGCTACCACCAACCAGAAAGAAATCAACATGGTATTGGGTTGTACGGGTAAGCAGCTCTATAAACGAGTCTTGCTCGACCTTATCGGGATCGAGCAAGACGGCATACGCTTTTTTACCAAGTTGCTTAGTACGGATTAGTGTATCCAGAAGCCGGTGACGAGCCCCGGTAACCGGTTGAAGATGATGCGGATGCGTTTGTTGCATTATTCTGACGTAATCGCGATAAGAATTCCGAAGCCTGCTGCTTAGCCAGATTCGTAAGGATTGAAGTGACCAGACCGCCTACCATACCGATTATCGCGGATTTCTTAGGCTGCTCTTTTATCTCTTTGGTCAATTGCTTATTCGACTTTGGTGTTACGTGCTTGGCATCGCTTTCCTCCTGTTGGCCGACGAAATTCGTCCGATAGCTGTTTCTATCGTTATCGTCGTCATCCTCATCATAGTCCTCATCATCCAGCTCACCGTACTTTTCAGCGTAGCGATACTCGTCTGATTTAGGCAGGATGGCATCGGCAATCAGATAAACGGCCAAACCTACACCAGCTACAAAAGCAACTGTTTTACCTACTTCTTTGGCATCGCCTTTCAAAGATTGTACATTATCTTCAATAGACGACTTGTATTGCTCGGTTGCCTCCTGCAACTGAGCCCTTCTGGCTGAGGTATCAGCAAAAGGTATGTTCGGGTCTTGCATTGGTTTTGCAGGTCTAAATTAATAAAAAATTCATTTGTGAAAGGAATTCCCGGTCTGACTTAGTGCGCGCCTGATCGCTGCTGCTCCTGCTCCCAACTTCTTCCGCTCTCCTGCATCGTGGCTCTGGTCTGGTCCATCAACTCACGGATGGCCTCTGACTTTTCTTCTGCTTTATGATCCTGACGAGCTTTAATCGCCTTATATGCTGTATTCCGGATCCAGTTCTGAATACCATTTTTGGCAAAGAACCATATGGCCGTCAGAATCAGGAAAAATCCGGCAACAATTAGAAAACCAAGGTAACGGCTATCAAGAACGTGGTTCAGGAATGCCGCCAGCAGCGTAAAAACAAAAATGGTTGTAATTGTGGCTAATAAGGCCAACCCTACAAAGTAGGTACCCGTAACGGCTCCTTCCTCTACCTTGCTGCGAGTCTCCAGTTTGAAGAGTTCAATCCGGGCTTCGAGGTAGCGAAATATATTTTCCCGTATCTCGTCTAATTTCTCTAACATGGTTGCCATACATTAGTGAGCACACTATCCTGTTTACAAAAAATTATCCATTTTGTTTGCCAAACTGAGTTTGTGGCATGATTCTTCACCGCCCTTTGTTAAAAACCTAATTTATAGCGTATTAAATTGACTTTTCAAGAAAGGTTGCTAAAAAAATATACCGGCCGGATTGGTAGCGGCAAAGGTGTAGTTGCTGTTTGGTTACAGCATTGTAGAATATTCTCCCTAATGGGTGTTGATAACTGAGATGGTCTAATAAATCGGCACAGTGAACTTGTCTAATTTTGCAAGATCATGCAACCTAAAAACAAACCTCTCAAGCGTCGCAAGTATGACCGCGCCGGCGGGCCGGTGGAGACAAAGAGCCCAAAGGGGAGAAAAAACCCTATCAGCCGGACCCGCCAGTGAGTTGCTACTGGAAAATCAACGGTTGCAACAACGGGTTCAGCAACTAGAGATTGAACGAGAGATCTTAAAAAAAGCCCGCCGGGCGGCCCCGTTGAGCATTTTCAGCCGGGGGAGTTAAGGTCTGTTTACGATTTTATCCAGGCTGCTAGTGCAGAGTTTTCTGTTTCTACACTGTGTAGCGTCATGAATGTGAGCCGAACCGCCTATTATCGCTTCCTGCGCGGGGCCAGTTATCAGCCTAGTAGCACTCAGCAAGAGTATATTCAAGCCGTTGAACAAGTGTTTAAGACGCATAAACGTCGATACGGCAGTCGTCGTATTGTCGCTGAATTGCAGGAAGCAGGTCAGCCTATTGGCCGTCATCGGGTCCGTACAATCTTAAAAGCAAAAGGTTTAGTGGCGATTCAACCCAAAAGCTTTGTACCTCGTACCACTGATAGCCGTCATAACAAAGGTTATTGGCCTAACCGACTGCTTAATGAACCATTACCTGTGGCTCCTAATCAAATTTGGGTTAGCGACATCACCTACTTACCCCTGGTGGATGGGCAATGGGCTTACCTGGCGAGTTGGATGGACCTGTTCTCCCGTCGAATTGTGGGGTGGCGCGTCGATGATAACATGGAGGACACTTTGGTGGTCAAGCCCTTAGCCACAGCTCTTGAGTTACGGCAACCACCTAAGGGGTTGATTATTCATTCGGATCGGGGCGGTCAATACGTTTCTACTGAGATAAAGACCTTACTTGATCGCTGGCAGCTACAGCCCAGTATGAGTCGGGCTGACGATCCTTACGATAATGCGTATGCAGAGTCGTTCTGGAGCCGTTTCAAAGCGGAAGTATTAGAGGATGGTGCGTTTATGAATTTGGATGATGCGCGAACAGAGATCTTTGATTACATTGAAGTGTACCATAACCGAGTTCGTCGACATTCGTCTTTGGGCAACAAGAGCCCAGTAGTATTTGAACAGGATTTTTACACCAGATAAGAGAATTCACTGTAAACCTAAACCGGACCACCTCAACCTTAGAACGCGCAAGGACGATCTTACTTATGAAGGCCTTATTCACTTTTACGCTAGCTTTACTGGCCTGCTGTTCTTCTCAGCAGAACGATGTTATGACTACCGACCCAATAACTACCCGGCATACCTTTACCTTTCTCTCCCTCGGCGACTCATACACGATTGGCGAAAGTGTACCCGAAGCTGACCGGTGGAGTGTTCAGTTAGCCAAAATGCTTAGGAATGAGGGTGTAGATGTCGCTGCTCCGGAAATTATTGCCCGCACCGGCTGGACTACCGATGAGCTACAGACAGCCATCAAAGCCAGCAACAACCAGAAGACCTACAGCCTGGTATCGCTGCTGATTGGCGTCAATAACCAATACCGCGGTCAGACTTTGGAGACGTACCGCACCGAGTTTCGCGAGTTGCTGCAAACCGCCACCCGCTATGCCGGAGGGAACGCCGGGCGGGTATTCATCTTGTCGATTCCCGACTGGGGTGTATCACCTTTCGCGCAGGGACGCGACCGCCGGAAGATTGCCGCCGAGATAGACGCTTTCAATGCTGTGGCGCAGGAAGAAGCTGCAAAACTGAATATTGCCTACATCGACATTACAACTACCTCTCGTACAGCAGCCGGAGACCCTTCACAGATTGCCTCCGACGGCCTTCATTTCTCCGGCCAGCAGTACCGCCAATGGGCCGAACAGGCGTTGCCAGTCGTAAAGACATTGCTGGCAAAGTAATAAGCTGGAGATTTCATGTTTAAAAAAGACGCCAGCCGGCAATTTGCTCAACAAAGGATGGCACCACGGGCGGGTACACAATAGCCATACAAAGTACGCCAAACAGAGCTCCGTAAAAGTGCGCGTCGTGGTTGATGAAACCGGCCCCGCGCCGGGATTCGTAATAGGAGTAAATCAGATACAGGATACCAAAAATAAATCCCGGCATACAAAAAATACCGTACAGGCACAGGTCCTGTAGGGGAAAGAACAGAATAGCCGCGAAGATGATAGAAGAAACCCCGCCCGACGCCCCCAGTGAATTGTAGCGGCTGTTGTTACGGTGCTTGATCAGGGTGGGAATGTCAGAAATAATAATACCGGCTATGTAGAAAAGGAGCAGAAAAAAGCCTCCGCTCGGCCCGAACAGGCCCAGAAAAATACGCTCAATCAATCCGCCAAAAATCCAGAAACTGAACATATTGAAGAACAGGTGCCCAAAGTCGGCATGCAGAAAGCCGGAGGTAATCAGGCGGTAATACTGTCCCTTATGGGCTACTTTGTATGGATTCATCACCCAGCGGTCCATAAGAGACGTATCTCTCCACGCCCACAGGCTCAGCACAACGGTAATAATAACTATGGCGATGGTAATACTCATGATCGTAGGGTTACATCAGCTTTCGCGCTCCACCAGTTGGCGGGTAAATGTCAGCAGCATGTCTTTGCGGGCAGGCTCAGCCTCAATTTGGTCAAAATTAGCAAATCCCTCGGCAAAATACTGGTTAATCCGGGATTCGGTGATTTCGCGGATGCCCAACTGGTCATAAATAGCCGTAACGGCCTGCACCTTTTCCTGCTTATCAAATTCGGTCCGGCTCAGCCAGCCAGTGAGTTCATCTTTAAGGCTGCCGGTGGCCTGCTGGAGCGCTTCTATTAAAAGAAACGTTTTTTTGTTGGCAATAATATCTCCGCCGACCTGCTTGCCAAACTTAGCCGGGTCACCGTACACGTCCAGCAGATCATCTTTCAACTGAAAGCCGATGCCTATATCAATGCCCCCTTCGCGCAACCGGGCCGCGTTGGCTTCATCGGCTCCCCCAATGATACCACCCAGCTCCAGCGCAAAGCCGAGCAATACAGACGTTTTCAGCTTGATCATCTCCAGGTACTCCGTTTCAGTGACATCCCAGCGGGTTTCAAAATTCATATCCCACTGCTGTCCTTCGCAAACTTCGGCGGCTGTCCGGTTAAAGCGCGCCAAAACCCGCTTCAGGTGAGGAGTCTCCACATCCAGCAATAATTCATACGCGTTGACCAGCATGACGTCGCCCGACAGAATGGCGATATTATGATTCCACTTTTCGTGCACCGTTGGCTGCCCCCGGCGTAGCGGAGCCTGGTCCATAATATCATCGTGCATGAGGGTAAAGTTGTGGAATACCTCGACAGCCACCGCTGGTTTGAGTGCCTTTTTCCAGTCGTCGGTGTACAGGTAGGCGGCCATGAGCGTCATGAGCGGACGAAGGCGTTTGCCACCCAGATTCATAATGTAGCGGATCGGGTCGTACAGCTCGGCGGGGTACCGGCCGTACTGGGTCTGTAGAATCTCCTGATGAAGTGCCTCAATAAAATTGGCTGGGATCATTCCTGTGGGTTTTGGCCCAAAAATAGCAAAATTCGCTTAGCCGGTAACCATTGGATTACTTAAGGGAAGGCTGCGTCGACACGGTAGGATAACGACCTGCGCCCCTACCCTCCTAGGAAGTTTGGGAAACAGTAGGGATAGCTGGCGGTTTTTATAAGAAACCTCAACGTCTGTTCTTATGCTAATGGAAGTGAATGAAATGGTCCGGCTGATCTACCAGCGGCTCGAAGCGTGGTCTAAAATTGCCATCAGTAACCTGCCTAATCTGGTTGTTGCCATTCTGGTCATTCTTATCTTCAACCTGATTGCCCGAACGGCTCGGCGGGTACTGGTTCGCATTCTGAGCCATGTCAATGGCAACGCGTCTCTGGAAGGCCTGCTTGAAAGTATTGTAGTGCTGGTAATCAATGTAATTGGACTGTTCTTTGCGTTGGGCGTGCTGGGCCTCGACAAAACAGTTACGTCCCTGCTGGCCGGGGCGGGAGTCATTGCGCTGGCGGTTGGTTTTGCCTTCCAGGATCTGACGACTAACTTTATCTCCGGCACCATGATTGCCATTCAGCGACCTATTGAGCTCGGAGACACCATTGAGACCAACGGCTTTACCGGCCGTGTTATCTCGATAAAACTCCGGTCGGTCGTGCTGGATAATATGCAGGGGCAGGAGATTGAGATTCCCAGTAAGGATGTTTTTCAGAAGCCGATTATCAACTACTCCCGTTCAGGCGAACGACGCCTGGAGATTGTTGCCGGCGTTTCCTACCTGGACGACCTAAACAAAGCCCAGGAGGTAGTTCATAAAGCTATCAACACATTACCGTTTATTCGAAAAGACCGGCCGGTTCAAATGCTATATCGGGCTTTTACAGGAGAAATGGTTCAATTTATGGTCTGGTTCTGGATCGACCAGACGTTGACCAGCGCCCCACTCGCTACCAGCGAAGCCATCAAAACAATCAAAGATGCCTTTGATACGAATAAAATCTTAATCCTGTTTCCCCCCCATACCTTCGACCTAAAAAAGAGGCTACAGGAACAGCCGCCTAATTCGTAAACAGCAAAGCCGGAGCAGCAGCCCCGGCTTCCTTTTTTCAGCAATAGTGCTTTATAATCGCTTAGCTATCTGAATCAGGAATCGTAAGAAAAGCTGTAACGGTTGATTACCGATTCGGTAGTGAGTGACCGTCTGGCGCCATACAATTTTTGCATCATAAAGCCGTGCTCGATCAGGTACTCCAGCCCGAACTTATGAACCATACCATGATTGGGCTGCAGTGAGCTTTCAACATGATTAATGGCATAGTTGGAAAAATAACGTTCTACCTCAGCCGGTGGTATACTGAACGGCGGGGTATCCATTGTGGGTGCGTATTCCAGCGTATTCAGGAAATAGATACAGCCCGGCTGGGTCAGTTCTTCCAGCTTCCTCAGGTAATTCATTCGCATGGAGAATGGCAACGCTACCAGCGAAGCCCGGTCATAGACGAGATCAATTTCGCCCACTTCTTCGGGCGTCAACGTAAACATATCCGCGCAGAAAATGGTGATGTTACCCGACACAAACCGGTTGCCGATTCGCTCGTAGGACAGTTTGTTTTCGTCAAAGAACTGAAATACAGCCTTCTCTACGATTTCTACACCGATCACCCGCTCGGCATACAGGCTAAAGTAGACCATATCGACGGCTTTGCCGCAGAGCGGAACAAAGATGGACTTTCCTGTCAGGACCTCCGGTGTCAGGTGCTCCATAACGAATGGGTGGATGTCTCGACGGTGGAAGCTGGTGTAGTGCCCTTCTAACTCCCAAGATTTAAACCAGAATTGCTTTTCCATTGCTTACTGTTCTTTTGTGGTGTGGCTATTTTGTGCAACAAAGGTAGCGGCACCTGCAGGTCTTCAGGTAGAGGGGAATCCCGCAATTTTGAATTCGCGTACTTATACTGGAGTAGACAAAAGGTAACATAAGTTAGTAAACGGTTCTTATCTTAGCAGAAATAAAGACCACTATGAACAACCGAAAAGTCTTTCTCTGGTCGATCGTCGTTGCCCTTGGTGGGTTTCTCTTCGGTTTCGACACGGCGGTGATTTCAGGTGCCGAAAAAGCCATTCAACAGTACTGGAGCCTGAACGTGTTTGAACATGGCCTGACGGTATCTATTGCCCTGATCGGTACCGTGATCGGCGCCCTGTTCGGCGGCATTCCCTCCGATCGGCTGGGCCGCAAGACCACCCTTTTCTGGATTGCCCTTTTATACCTGTTGTCGGCTATCGGCTCAGCGGTGGCCACCGACTGGTATGTGTTTCTGTTCTCCCGGTTTATCGGCGGGTTGGGCGTGGGCGCATCGTCAGTAACGGCTCCAATGTATATCACGGAGATTTCGCCCGCCAAATCACGGGGCCGGCTGGTAGCTTTGTTTCAGTTCAACATTGTTTTTGGGATTCTGGTCTCTTACCTGTCGAACTACGCACTACAGGGCATTGGCGAGGATGCCTGGCGGTGGATGCTCGGCGTTGAAGCGCTGCCGGCACTCCTCTTTTTAATCACCATTTTGGGGGTTCCGGAAAGCCCGCGCTGGCTGATCACCAAAAAAGGCGAAGTTGAAAAAGCCAGAGCGGTACTGGCGCAGATTGACCCGGCCAATGCCGATGCTATAGTCAGCGATGTGATTACTACACATCAGTTGGTGCAGGACTCCCCCTCAGAATCCCTGTTTTCGGCCAAATACCGGACGCCGGTGATGCTGGCGGTGCTGTTTGCGGTGTTTAATCAGGTATCTGGCATCAACGCTATTATATACTACGCACCCCGAATTTTTGAGATGACGGGACTGGGAACCAGTTCGGCGCTGCTGTCGTCGGCGGGCGTGGGCCTCATTAATTTTATTTTCACGCTGCTGGCGATGAACTTCATCGACCGCTTTGGCCGCCGGGTATTGATGCTGATTGGCTCCGTCGGCCTAATCGTTACCCTAGGGCTGGTAGCCCGGTCTTTTTACGTGCAGGATTTCAGCGGCATGACCGTGCCTATCTACCTGTTTATTTACATCGCCTTTTTTGCCTTTTCGCAGGGAGCGGTTATCTGGGTATTTATTTCCGAAATTTTCCCGAACGAAGTACGGGCCAGCGGGCAGGCGCTGGGCAGCTTTACGCACTGGCTGATGGCCGCCATTATTGCGTTTACCTTCCCGTACATCGCCGATACCTTCGGGGGCGGCAATACCTTTTTGTTCTTCAGCATCATGATGGTGCTGCAGTTGCTGTTTGTCTGGCGGATCATGCCGGAAACCAAAGGCACCTCGCTGGAGCAGATCGAGCGAACAATTGTTGCCCACTGACGTTGGTTACTTAACCTGCTGCCTATGAAATCAATCAAAGTTTCGTTCCAGAATAAAGATGGCCACGTACTCTCCGGTCTGCTCGAACTACCCATCGACGGGCGGCCTCATGCGTTTGCCCTGTTCGCCCATTGCTTTACCTGCACCAAGAACTTTACCGCTATCCGCAACATCTCCAGAGCGCTCAGCCTGAATGGCATCGCCGTTTTCCGGTTCGACTTTACCGGCCTGGGTGAGAGCGAAGGGGAATTTGGCGACACCACCTTCTCCTCCAACATTGCCGACTTGCTTAGTGCCGCCGAACACCTCGAAACCCACTATCAGGCACCGGCCCTGGCCATTGGTCACTCACTGGGCGGTACGGCCGTTTTAATGGCCGCCAGTTCGTTACCGTCTGTAAAAGCGGTAGTGACCATTGGCTCGCCTTGTGACCCTGACCATGTAAAGCATTTGCTGAAAGGAGACCTGACTCAGATCGAAAAAGAGGGCAAAGCAGAGGTTAGCATTGGCGGACGGACTTTTACGGTGCAGAAGCAGTTCCTGGATGATCTAAGCCGATTTGAGCCAGCCACCGATATTCACGCATTACGGCGGGCACTGCTGGTGCTGCATTCCCCGCAGGATAGAACCGTCAGTATCGACAATGCCGCAGCCATTTATCAGGCGGCCCGTCATCCCAAGAGTTTTATCTCGCTCGACGGTGCCGACCACCTGATGACCAAGCCGGAGGATTCGCTGTATGGGGGCGAGATGATAGCCAGCTGGGTCAAGCGCTACATTGACATCCCACAGGCTGAGCCACTGACTTCGCACAAACGCGTTGCCGTGCGCATTGGACCGGACTCCCTGACCACGGAGGTGAAAGCGGGCAATCACTCGCTGCTGGCCGATGAACCGAAAGCGATACCCGGCGGGCACGACCTGGGGCCAACCCCGTACGACCTAGTCACAGCCGGTTTAGGTGCCTGCACCGCCATGACCCTCCGGATGTACGCCGACCGCAAGCAGTGGCCATTAAAGAACGTGATCGTGCATTTGCAGCACGACAAGATTCACGCGCAGGACTCAGAGCATACCGAGAAGAAACCCATGCTTGACCAGATTTCGCGGGAGATCGAGGTAGAAGGCGACTTAACCGACGAACAACGCAACCGCCTGCTGGAGATTGCCGAAAAGTGTCCGGTACACCGCACGCTGCACTCCTCCGTTCAGATTGTCTCGACGCTGCTTGAACTGGAAGATTCAGATGCTGAATAGGCCCTAACGGCGATACCGCTGAGCGATGCTTTCGGATAGTGGCTGGTAAACAGGTAACCATTGGGGTTGATGAGCGGCCAGGTATTCGGTATGCATCTGCATAATGGTCTGGTCACCCCGGCGAGCGGGGCCCGTCTGCACCTCGGCCGGATGCTTGGCGTTCATGGCTTTCCGGAAGGTCTCGGCAATCAGCGGCTTCAGCAAGTCAAACTCCAGATTTTCGGCATCGGTCAGGTCTTTGGCCAGCGCCAGCAGGTGGTTGGAGAAGTTGCAGGCGAACACAGCCGCCAGATGCAGCACCTTCCGCTCCTGCGAGTTTACCAGATAAACAATCGTGCTCAGCTCCTGCCCCAAGTGTACCAACTGCGCTTCGGTATCCCGGTCGCTGGCTTCAATACAGAGGGGAATCTGTTCGAAGTCCAGCAGCGGCTGCCCTTTACTGAATGTCTGTAAGGCGTAAAATACGCCGGTTCGCACCGGTACGTCGCTGTATACTCCTAGTAGCTGCTGCAATAGGCTCAGTGGTTTACTGCCCGACGTATGCACCAGTATGGCGTTTTCGGGAAGTACAATCTGGGCACAAACCTCGTCAATAGCGTCATCGGGAACGGCGAGGATAAATAGCTGAGAGGCACTGTCGGCAAAGTTCAGGTCCGGCTGGGTATGGGCATCGTAGAGTATACCGACGAGCTGCCGGGCACCTTGTGCTTGCCGGCTGTACACTTCATTAATGTGATGCCCGGCATTTTCCAGGGCCGGGGCCAGATGCCAGGCCAGATTGCCCGCTCCGATAAATGATATTTCCATGATGCTTTACTACTAGCTTACCAATCCGTGTTCATAATTTCCCAAATATGGTTAATACCCATTAATGTCGGTAGCCAGACAACAGATTCTAATCCAGAACGTGTAGCTTTGACAGTTGAATGAAGCTTTGTTGATTTTGGAACAACCCGTCATAGTCGTTATCATTCCGGCGTTTAATGAAGAGAACTCCGTCGGCAATGTGATACGCGAAATTCCGAAGGAACTGGTGCAGGAAGTTATCGTTGTCAACAACAACTCCAACGACCAGACGGCGGTACAGGCAGCGCAGGCCGGGGCGACTGTTCTCGACGAACCGGTACAGGGATATGGCCGGGCCTGCCTGCGGGGCATAGCCTACGCTAACAATCGGCAACAAAAACCGGACATTGTGGTTTTTTTAGACGCCGACTACTCAGACTACCCGGTCGAAATGACGGCTTTGGTAAAGCCGATTGTAGAGGAAAAGGTTGATTTGGTAATCGGTTCGCGGGCACTGGGCAACCGGCAGTCGGGCTCTATGACTCCCCAGCAGGTATTTGGCAACTGGTTAGCCACTACGTTGCTGCGGTGGTTATACGGCGTACGCTACACAGACCTGGGGCCGTTTCGGGCAATGCGATTTGATAAACTGCTGGCGCTACAGATGCAGGATACTACCTACGGCTGGACCGTAGAGATGCAACTGAAAGCCGCTAAGCAGGGGTTGCGGATTATGGAGGTGCCCGTCAGCTATCGCCGGCGAATCGGTTTTTCTAAAATATCGGGAACAGTCAAAGGCACGGTATTGGCAGGCTATAAAATTATTACCACCATATTTAAGTATTGGTAAAGCCCGTTGATACTGGCATGAGGAGCGGCAAATAGACACTATTTGTCCAACACATGGAAGCACTTATTTTAATTCTATACGGTCTCACACTGGTGCTGTTGTTCACGTATAACCTGGGCCAGCTCAGCCTGATTATTATTTACCTCCGTACACAGGCAAAGCGGAAGGCGAATATCATTACACCTGATTCTGTCGATTGGAATAACCTGCCCGTCGTGACGGTTCAACTTCCTATTTACAATGAGCTATATGTAGTTGAGCGGCTTATTGATGCGGTAGCTGACCTACGTTACCCAAAGGAAAAGCTGGAGATTCAGGTGCTGGATGACTCTACCGACGAAACCGTTGGTATTCTGGCCCGTAAGGTAGCCGAATACCAACGCATGGGTTACGACATTCAGCACATCCGGCGTCCGGAGCGGAAAGGCTTCAAAGCCGGTGCGCTCGCCTACGGCCTCGACTTTGCCAAGGGACAGTTCATTGCTATTTTTGATGCCGACTTCGTACCCGACCCCGATTTTCTGCTGAAGACCCTCCCCCACTTTTCCAATCCGAAGATCGGTATTGTGCAAACCCGCTGGACACACCTCAACGAAGATTATTCACTGATTACCCGCCTGCAGGCCTTCGGGTTGAATGCTCACTTCTTCATTGAACAGGGTGGCCGTAATGCCGCCGACTTCTTCATGAATTTCAATGGTACGGCGGGGGTCTGGCGTAAAGAAACCATTCTGGACGCCGGTGGCTGGAGCAGCGATACCCTGACTGAAGACCTCGACCTCAGCTACCGCGCTCAGCTAAAAGGCTGGAAGTTCGTCTACCGCGAAGACATCGGCTCCCCCGCCGAATTGCCAGTCGCCATGAATGCGCTGAAGTCACAGCAGTACCGCTGGATGAAGGGAGCCGCCGAGTGCGCCCGCAAGATTATGCTGAAGGTGCTGAAAGCACCGGGTGTGCCATTCGTCGCCAAAATACACGCCTTCTTCCACCTGTTCAGCAGCTCAACGTTTATACTGGTGCTGGCGCTGGCCATCCTGAGCGTACCAGTCTTATATATCCGGAGCATTCACCCGGAGTGGGAGTCCGTATATTACCTGATTAACTTCTTCCAGTTCAATCTAATTATTCTGATGCTGTTCTACGGCATACCCTTCTGGTTGTCGGGTCACCAGAAGCCGACTCAGTTTGGGTGGTATTTTCCGATGTACTCATCGCTGATGATGGGTTTATCGCTGCACAATACCATTGCCGTTATTGAAGGCTATATCGGCCGGAAAACCCCGTTTGTGCGTACCCCCAAGTTCAATGTAAACACCGCCAAGGATAGCTGGCAGAATAATATCTACCTCAACCGGGGTATTACACTACTGACGGTACTGGAAGGGCTGATGGTCCTGTATTTCCTGGGCGGTATTGCCCTGGGCTTTTACCTGCATGATTATCGAATGCTGGTATTCCACATCATGCTGACGACTGGCTTTGGTATGGTCTTCGTATATTCGCTGACCCACTCCATGCGCCGGCCATCGGTACCTGGCTCAACAGCCAGTGATCGGCCCATGCCAAGTCCGGTGGGTTTAACCACATGACCCTTACACCGTTTCGCATTGGCTGGCTGGCGTTGTCGGCTGGTCTTTACATCTTTATCGCGTATGGCGTGCCGCGTGAGCAATTCGGCACGCTTCTTTCTTTATACGGCCTGCTCTTTTGGGGCTATCTATTACGCGTGCGGCCATTGTGGTACCATCGCCTTGCGCAGCCAGGTGATAGTGGTACTATACCAGGTTTTTCAGAAGCGCCTGACCGCTTCCTGTTTGCAGCCTCCATTGCCTTTCGACTAACATTGCTGTTTGCCCTACCAAGACTATCTGATGACTTTTATCGATTTATCTGGGATGGCCGGCTGCTGGTGCATGGCTTCAATCCGTATCTCTATCTTCCCAGTGGGATTATTAACAGTCCCCTGGCTGATAGAGCCGGTGTAGACGGTAACCTGTTCATCTACCTCAACTCACCCGACTACTACACCGTTTATCCTCCGCTCAACCAGGCTCTGTTTGGCCTGGCGGCTATGCTGTCGCCAGACAATGTTTTAGGGAATGTAGTAACGTTAAGAGTTTCGATTCTGCTTGCGGAGCTTGGTGTTTTATGGCTACTGGTCCGTCTGCTAAAGCACTTCAACCGGAATCCCAATCTGGCGCTCCTGTACGGTTTGAACCCGCTGGTTATTCTGGAGCTTACCGGCAATGTGCATTTTGAAGCCATCGTTATCTTTTTTGTGCTAATGGCCGTATGGCTACTGGTAAAGAACCGGTGGGTATTATCGGCCGGGGCGCTGGCGCTTGCAGTTTGTACCAAGCTGCTGCCCCTGCTTTTTCTGCCCTTAGCAATTCAGTACTTAGGCTGGCGACGGGGTATTGCTTATGCTGCCTTAACCCTGGTTTTGACAGGTATTCTGTTTCTTCCTTTTGCCAGTGTGGCGCTGGTGCAGAATGTCTTTTCCAGTATTAATCTGTACTTCCAGAAGTTTGAGTTCAACGCCAGCGTGTATTACCTCATCCGGGAAGTTGGCTTCTGGATAAAAGGCTACAACATCATTGTGCAGGCCGGATTTTGGCTTTCATTAGTTACGACACTGGGCGTTTTATGGATAGCCTTTAATAAAAAGCTAACCAATTCTGTTTCTACCAAGCTTATACTTACCCTAACTCTCTACTTTGCGCTGGCCACCACCGTACATCCCTGGTACGCTACTACATTAATAGCGGTCAGTGTGTTTACCAACTTTCGCTTTCCGCTGGTTTGGTCGGGACTTATCTGGCTGTCTTATGCTACCTACCAGAGCGGCTTACCTTACCGGGAGAATCTGCTGCTGACGGCGGTAGAATACCTGGCCGTTGTAGGGTATGGCCTTTATGAGTACTGGATAAACAAAAACCCTCACCAAATGCCGGAGCATGTGATGAGGGCTTAATTAGCCGCTTCTGCGGTTACTTACAATTATTACAAGTGAATCGCTTCGCCGTACGCCACTTCGGTAGCTTCTTTTACGGCTTCCGACATGGTTGGATGTGGGTGTACAGACGTCAGGATTTCGTGACCGGTCGTTTCAAGTTTGCGGGCCGCTACCACCTCAGCAATCAGCTCGGTTACGTTGTAGCCAATCATGTGAGCACCTAAAAACTCACCGTACTTGGCATCGAAAACAACTTTCACAAAGCCTTCCGGCGCGCCGGCGGCTTTCGCCTTGCCGGAAGCGGTAAACGGAAACTTACCAACTTTGATGTCATATCCTGCCTCACGGGCCGCTTTCTCGGTATATCCTACCGAAGCAATCTCCGGTGAACAGTAGGTACACCCCGGAATATTATTGTAGTTCAGCGGTTCTACATGGTGACCGGCAATTTTATCGATACAGATGATACCTTCGGCGGAAGCAACGTGCGCCAGTGCCTGTCCCTTGGTAACGTCGCCGATGGCGTAGTAGCCTTCTACATTACTCCGATAGAAGTCATCCGTCAGAATTTTACCCTTCTCTGTTTTAATGCCAGTCTCTTCCAAACCGATGTTCTCGATGTTGGAAACTACCCCAGCAGCCGATAAGACAATATCAACCTCAAAGGTTTTTTCGCCATCCTTCGTTTTGACAAACACCTTACAGCCTTTGCCGCTGGTATCTACTTTGGTTACTTCCGAACTGGTATAGATGTCGATGCCCATCTTCTTGTACTGCTTGGCGAGCTCTTTCGAGATTTCCTCATCCTCAACCGGCACAATGTTGGGCATAAACTCAACGATGGTCACTTTGGTACCCATGCTGGCGTATACGTAGGCAAACTCGACACCGATGGCTCCTGAACCAATAACCAGCAGGCTGGCTGGCTGCTTTTCCAGTACCATAGCTTCCCGGTAACCAATAACTTTCTGGCCATCCATAGGGACTGCCGGTAACTGCCGCGCCCGGCCGCCGGTGGCGATGATGATATGCTTGGCGGAATATTCAGTGGTTTTGCCGTCGTTGTCGGTTACGTCCAGCTTTTTACCCGGCTTTATTTTGCCCGTTCCGTAGATGACATCGATTTTGTTCTTCTTCATCAGGAACTGAACGCCTTTGCTCATGCTCTCGGCTACGCCACGGCTGCGTTTGATAACGGCATTGAAGTCGGCGCTGGAGTCATTGACGGTAATGCCGTAGTCTTTAGCGTGTTTAATGTATTCAAAAACCTGGGCGCTTTTCAGCAGTGCTTTGGTGGGAATACAGCCCCAGTTCAGACAGATACCGCCGAGGCTTTCGCGCTCAACAACGGCTGTTTTCATGCCTAACTGCGAGGCCCGAATTGCGGCTACGTAGCCACCCGGCCCGCTGCCTAAAACGATTACATCGTATTGTGATGCCATCTTTCAGATTGTATAGTGGTCAGAAAATAAATAGCTCAACTACCTGCTTGAGGAACGCAAAGTTAGGCCGAAAAGTTGATATGCCGCACCGACCGCTAAATCATCTTCGGCAATGGCCGGCTACACCAGCGGACCCGTTCACATAAATTCTGCCGATGACCCAAAACAAGGGGTATGCCGGGAATTGTTTTATCTTTGCGACCTTGTAAAAACCAAACATCGAGATGACAACAGACCAGTTGAAAGACTTGAAGGCCAGAGTTGAGGCCTTGAGGGGGTATCTTTGACTACGACACCAAGAAAGAACGCTTAGCCGACCTCGAACAGCAAACCTTCCAGCCCGAGTTCTGGAATGATGCCGAACGCGCCGAAAATACCATGAAGCAGGTCCGTGCCCTAAAGGGCTGGATTGGTGGTTACGACAAGCTCGATGGCGAGATGGGCGACCTCGAAACACTCTTCGAATTCTACGAAGCCGGCGAGGTTACGGAAGAAGAGGTTGATGAGGAAGGCCAGAAGGTAACAGCTACGCTGGAAGAACTGGAGCTGAAGAAGATGCTCAGCAACGAGGAAGACCAGCTTAGTGCCGTACTGGAAATAAATTCCGGTGCCGGTGGTACCGAAAGCCAGGACTGGGCCGATATGCTTTACCGCATGTACCTGCGCTGGGCCGAGAAGCACGGCTACAGCGTAAAACAGGTCGACTACCAGGAAGGTGATACGGCCGGTATTAAATCAGCCACCATTGAGGTCGAAGGACCGCTGGCTTATGGCTATTTGAAATCAGAAAATGGCGTACACCGCCTGGTTCGGGTTTCACCGTTTGATTCCAATGCCCGCCGGCATACGTCGTTCGCGTCGGTTTACGCTTACCCGCTGATTGATGATACCATCGAGATTGAGGTAAATCCGGCCGATATCGACTGGGACACTTTCCGGTCAGGCGGTGCCGGTGGACAGAACGTAAATAAAGTCGAAACGGCCGTTCGGCTACGGCATAAACCATCCGGTATTATCATCGAATGCCAGCAGGAACGGAGCCAGCTACAGAACAAAGAAGTAGCCATGCGCCTGTTGAAATCAAAGCTATACCAGATTGAGGTAGAAAAGCGGAATGCTGCCCGCGCCGAGGTAGAAGCCAGCAAGAAAAAGATTGAGTGGGGATCGCAAATCCGCAGCTACGTCCTCGACGACCGCCGGGTGAAAGACCACCGCACCGGCTATCAGACCTCCAACACCGAAGCGGTACTGGACGGTGACCTGGACGAGTTTATTAAGTCCTTTTTGCTGATGCAGGAGTAGGCTATGTACGGGTCAGCCTCCGGCTGGCCCAGCCGCGCCAGCGGCTAACAAATCAGTCCAGAACAATTGCGCCAATAACCACACGTGTCAATCTAAAGCGTTCTGGCCAGCGGCTAGCCTGGAGGTTAGCCGCTGGCGCGGCTGGGCCGGCCGGAGGCTGACCCGTACATAGTACACTGCCTACTACGGCACTACCAAAATCTTTCCCATCACCCGCCGGCTCAGCATTTCATTAAGCGCGTCGGAGGCCTGTTCTAGCAGGTAGGTGGCGTGGATGTGCGGCTTGAGCCTGCTCTGCTGAATAAAGCCGAGCAGTTTCTGGAAGTTCTTGAAGTTTTCCTTCGGCTGTCGCTCCGCAAAGGAACCCCAGAATACCCCGACAACGGAGCAGCCTTTCAGCAACGGCAGGTTCAGCGGAATGTTCGGTATCTGACCGGCGGCAAAACCCACGACCAGATAGCGCCCGCGCCAGTTCATGGAGCGTAAGGCCGGCTCGGCTAAATCACCACCGACGGGGTCATAAATTACATCGACACCCTTGCCGCCGGTGATTTCTTTAATCCGCTCCCGCAAATCCTGCGTAGAATAGTTAATTGTTTCGGTGGCACCATACTGGCGGCACAGTTCCAGCTTCTCATCAGTAGAGGCCGCAGCAATGACATTCGCCTCCATGATGTGGCCCAGCGATACGGCCGCTAAACCAACGCCACCGGCTGCGCCTAATACCAGCAGCGTCTCGCCCGATTGTAGCTGCGCCCGGTCTTTTAAAGCGTGGTAGGAGGTACCGTAGGTGTACATCAGCGAAGCCGCCGTCTGGTAATCCATACCCGGTGGCATGGGGAAGGTGCGGTAGCCATCGGCCAGCACACCTTCGGCAAAGCCACCCCAGCCGGTCAGGGCAAAGGCATTGTCACCCGGTTTCAGGTGGGTAACGCCTTCGCCTACCTCCCGAACTATGCCAGCCACTTCGCCCCCCGGTGCAAACGGGAACGGCGGCTTGAACTGGTATTTACCCTGAATTATCAGCGTATCCGGGAAATTGACACCGCAGGCTTTTACCTCAATGACCACTTTCCCTTTTTCCGCAACCGGCCACGGAATATCCTCCACCTGCAAACTCTCGGGTGGACCAAACTGGCGACAAAGTACTGCTCTCATCTGTACAACGGTTTTCCAAACCGTTTTAAGCGTTAGCGAATCAACTACAATCTATCACCCAACCCGTATATCATTTACTGGCCGTCGCAGCCGAATACGGAGACTTACTCACAAACCCACTCTCCTTCAGGTCAATCTTGCGACCCGTTTCAGCGGCCCGGTAGATGGCCTGCAACAGCCGAACGTCGCGAAGACCCTCTTCACCCGTAATATGGTCGGGGAGCTTCTGACCGTCCAGCAGCGTCTTACAGACACCATCCATATGCACGGCTTGGTGGGTGACGATGGGCTGCTCAATCGGACCTTTACTGGTGTTACCTTTCAGCGGGCCGTACCCGAACGCCGGACGAAGTTCAAACCAGCCATTCTCGGCGGCCGCATACAGGCGTTCAACCCCGGCGCTGTAGCTGGTAGTAGAGTTGGAAACAGCCCCGCTGGGTAGCTCAAACTGCCAGAACATGGTTTCTTCTACTTCCTTAAACTTTTGTGGGTTCGTTTTAGGGCCAAACTGCGCCGTTACGGAGATAGGTTCTTCACCGGTGACGTAGCGTACACCATTGACGGCGTAGATACCCACGTCCATCAACGGACCGCCACCGGCCATGGCTTTCTTCAATCGCCATTGGTTCGGGTCGCCCGCCTTGAAGCCGTCGCTGGCTTCTACAAACTTCACCGCCCCGAATACCTTCTGCTGACCCAGCCGCATCATTTCCAGGGTAAATGGCTCATAGTGCAACCGATACCCAACGGCCAACTGCCGGTTTGCCTTTTTACAGGCGTCAATCATATCCTGACATTCCTTTACGGTAATCGCCAGTGGCTTTTCGCAGATAACGTGCTTACCTGCCCTGGCGGCCCGAATGACGTATTCAGTATGCATGTTGTTGGGCAGCACCACATACACTACGTCGATATCCGGATTATCGGCGATGCGGTCGAAATTCTGGTAGTTATAGATGTTTTTGTCCGGGATGTTGTACTTCTGCTTCCAAGCTTCGGCCTTGGATGGAGTGCCGGTAACAATACCAGCCAGCCGGCAATGCTGCGTCTTTTGCAGGGCAGGTGCCAGCTGGTTGGTGCTGTAGCTACCTAAACCAACTAAGGCGATGCCTAATTTCCTGTCCTGAAATAGTGGGTCGGCTTGGGCAGCCTGAGCCAGAAAGGGTAGCGAGAGCGCCGAGGCACCGACACCGGCCGACATCTTTTGCAGAAAATCACGCCGGGAGAAAGTGAATGAATCGTTCATGAATGGAGTTAGGGTTAGTAATCAGATGATAAACATACGAAAAATGTCAAGAGCCTGTATGCTAATTTGAGCCTGGGCCGGCAACAACAAAAACCGGAAGCCTGATTGGGCTTCCGGTGTACTCATTCCGTTCGTCTACTATTCAGCAGGTTGTGTGCTGGTAGAGGGGGTTATTCAATGCTGACCTGGATTTCGGTGACGTTATTGGCCGGGGTATCAACATCCACAACAGCGTAAATCTCACGCACGTTGCTACCGTCCTGATAACCCAGCCGGTAAAACTCAGCAAAGAACGCGTCATACACCGCCATAAGGTCACTCCAGGGACCGGTGTGGGTGTACGATACGCACCGAAATGAATCAAACTGCTGAAAGGTAAACGTTTCCGGCTCACCATGAGCTTCACTGATGGGTAAGGTAATTTCCAGTTGAAATTCATTGTCCATATCACCGGTCGCTCCGGTATACACCCACTGCACCGGTCCGTTTACCTCCAGATTCAGCCGCTCTGCCTCTTGAGTTAGCTGGCTGGCGACTACGCCGTAGTACTGCGATAAATCCTTCAGGGTGGTTCGGGTAGTAAAGCAAAGAGCGGTGAACGGCGGCACGACCTTTTCAGTGAGTTGGACGGCTGGGGTAGAAACGGTTTGTGTTGTAATGGTATCTGTTGTTTTAAGGACCATAACAAAGGTAAACCGGGGCAGTGACAGCCCTATGTCAGTAGGCTTTCAGGAAATCTCGGGTAAATAATGGTCGCGAATTTCGGCCGCCAGTGACCGCATCAGCGTCTTCAGCGACTCCGGCGATTCTACCGATACATCATCCCCAAACATCAATATCCAGCGACTCAATCCCTCCAGAAAACGGGTTTTGAAATGCATTCTTACCGTATCGCCCAAGCTCTCTTCGGATTCATAGCCGTAGACGTATTTCTGCTCCTGCATAAAACGCACGACATTCTTCCGGAAGACTAGCGTCACATCGGTCTGCGGCATAGCCTCGACTTCCCGCGACAGGTACTGTTGTAGTGATAATAGCCGTCGGCTGGTAAACCGCTTGCCGGTATTGGTAAGCTGCCGGATACGGTCGACGCGGAAGTCGCGGTAATCCTGACGCAGGGTACAGAAGCCAATCAGGTGCCAACCACGGCCGTAGTGGTACAGGCCAATGGCTTCTACTTCGCGCTGGGTAATCTGCTCGTTGTAATTGGACAGGTACTCAATGGAAAGGACCTGCTGCTGGGCAATGGCTTCCTGGATTTCGTTCAGGAGGTGGTCGGAATAAGGCGTTGGCCTGGTTAATGAGTGGATGGCAATTTTAGGCTCCAATTCCTCCAGATATTCCTTTTCGGAGCCTTTCATCACTGCTTTAATTTTGTAGAGCGCCGATTGGAATGGTTCGGTAAGTGACTTATCCGCTAGCTTCTCTACAAACTTCCCGCCGACCAGCAACGCACTGGCTTCGGCGTTGGTAAACATGACCGGGGGCAAGTTGTAGCCTTCCAGAAAATACCCGATGCCAGCTTCGGCTCCGATGGGTACACCCGCTTCTTCCAGCGACCGAATATCGCGGTATACCGTCCGAAGGCTGATGGAAAACCGGTCAGCCAGTTCCTGGGCTTTTACAACTTTTTTCGTTTGCAGGTGAATTAATATAGCGGTTAATCGGTCAATGCGGTTCATGGCAGAGGAAGCATTTGAAACCGCTATATAACAAGAAAGCCGGCCCTAAAACAAGGCCGGCTTATCGGTTTTCAGCTGTTGTGAATTGTATTATCTTAGAAGATGTACCGGTTCTCTTCAATCATCGCATCAGCAATCCGGCGACGAGCGTTCTTCAGGTTCATCGGTTCAATCTTGGTAAAGCGTTTCAGGCCCATCAGCATCACGCGCAGTTCGTCGCCTTCGGCAAACGAGGTGATGGCAGCCCGTCCGGCATTATTTACTTTTTCCACGGCTTCGTGCAGGTAGCACAACGCCATATCTTTCTGTAGCGCAACGGCGGCTTCGCCTTTGATACCGATAAGTTTTTCAACTCGTAGCAGGGCAGATTCGGCGGCATACACTTCAATGCCCATATCAGCAATGCTCATCAATATTTCCTGCTCTTCCGACAGTTTTGTCATGAACTTCTGCACAGCAGCACCGGATACCATCAGCACGGCTTTCTTCAGGTTACACAGAACCTTCTTCTCGGCTATGAACAGACCTTCTTCCTCGTCGGCACCGAAGTCAGGAATCGACATGATTTCTTTGCCTACGGCCATGGCCGGACCCATCAGGTCGAGTTCGCCTTTCATGGCCCGCTTCAGCAGCATGTCGACCACCAGCATCCGGTTGATTTCGTTGGTACCTTCGAAAATGCGGTTGATGCGGGCGTCTCGGTAGCTGCGGTCCATTGGGGCATCAGCCGAGTAGCCCATACCGCCGTAGATTTGAACGCCTTCATCTACCACGTAATCGAGCACTTCGGAGCCGTGTACTTTCATAATGGCACACTCAATAGCAAATTGCTCCAGGGCTTTCAGCTTGGCATCCGCATCGCTCATGCCTTTGCCTTTCAGGTCCTCGATGAGGTCGTCGATATTCTGACCGGCCCGGTAGCTCGCCGATTCCGACGCATATATCTTCACGGCCATCTCGCCCAGTTTGTGCTTAATAGCCCCAAAGTTGGCAATAGGGGTACCAAACTGCCGACGCTCATTAGCGTACCGAATAGCATTGGTCGTGACTTCTTTTGAGCCACCAACAGCCGCAACGCCTAATTTAATACGGCCAATGTTCAGGATATTAACGGCAATCTTGAAACCATTGCCCCGCTCCGACAGCAGGTTCTCCACCGGTACTTTAACATCGTTGAAGAAAATCTGCCGGGTATCAGAGCCTTTGATACCCATCTTATGCTCCGGCTCATTCATCGTGATTCCCTCGTAGGAGCGCTCTACAATGAAAGCGGAGAGATTTTTGTCATCCTCTATCTTAGCAAAGACGATATACACATCGGCGAAACCACCGTTGGTAATCCACATCTTCTGACCATTCAGGATGTAGTACTGACCATCCTCTGACAGTTTAGCTTTTGTCTTGCCAGAGTTGGCATCTGAGCCTGAATCCGGTTCCGTCAGACAGTAAGCTGCTTTCCACTCACCGGTCGCCAGTTTCGGCAGGTACTTGGCTTTCTGCTCTTCGTTGCCGTAGTACACGATGGGCAGGGTACCAATACCTGTATGGGCCGACAAGGCTACGGAGAACGAATGACCGGCACCGGTTACTTCAGCCACCAGCATGGAGGTGTTGAAGTTCATACCAAACCCGCCGTACTCTTCCGGTACAGATGTTCCCAGCAGACCAAGTTCACCGGCTTTGTCCATCAGCGAGGAGATCAGATCCGTGGTCTTGGCTTTATCGATTTCTTCCAGACGCGGCCAGATTTCTTTCTCCAGAAACTCCCGGCAGGTAGCGGCAATCATCCGCTGCTCTTCGGTAAACTCCTCGGGAATGAACACTTGCGATGCGTCAGTATCTTTGATCAAAAACTCACCGCCCTTGATAGAAGCTTTGTTGTCGGTTGCAATCATGGCTATAGATAAATGAGTTTATTTGTTATGCGTGCATACTAATTTACAACAAAGGAAATCAAAAAAATAATAGTATGCAAACATACTATTGTATTATTTTTCTGCTATTCAGCTACACCTCGAAAAAGGAAAAAGCCCTGTTCCAGCTATTGGAAACAAGGCTTTTTTCTATATACGTCAACCGTCAGTTTAGCACTTCATAAATACCCGCTACGCCCTGACCACCGCCAACACAAGCTGATACCATGCCGTATTTCTGACCGTTTAGTTGCATTTCGTCAATCAACTGCACCGACAACCGCGCACCGGTAGAACCCAGCGCATGACCCAAAGCGATAGCACCGCCATTCGGGTTAATCTTGCTCCTGTCCAGGTCCAGCTCCTGAATGACGGCCAGTGACTGAGCCGCAAACGCTTCGTTTAATTCTATCATTTCAATATCGTCCTGCTTCAGGCCGGCCTTCTGCAAGGCGATGGGAATAGCCGCTACCGGACCAATACCCATAATGCGGGGCTCTACACCGGCCGTAGCGTAAGACATCATCCGCGCCTTCGGCTTAAGGCCCAATTCGTTTACCAGCCGCTCCGACATCACAATCACAAATGCCGCTCCGTCGGAAGTCTGCGACGAGTTACCGGCTGTTACGGAACCACCTGCGGCAAATACCGGCTTCAGTTTGGCCAGGGCTTCGGCCGTTGTATCCGCACGGGGGCCTTCGTCTTTAGTAACCGACCACTCCCGGGTTTTCTTCTTTCCAGCTTCGCTGTCGAAGTAGGTTTCTTTTACCGAGATAGGCACAATCTGATCGTCGAACTTGCCGCTTTGCTGGGCCGCCAACGCTTTCTGGTGCGACTCATAGGCAAACTCGTCCTGTGCATCGCGGCTGATTTTGAACTGATCAGCTACCTGCTCGGCCGTCAGACCCATCCCAATGTAATAGTCTGGATTCTTCTGCGCAATCTCATAGTTCAGCGCCGTTTTCCAACCCATCACCGGCACCAGCGACATACTTTCGGTGCCACCGGCAATAATGCAATCAGCCAGACCGGAGTGAATCTTGGCCGAAGCAATGGCAATAGCCTCCAGACCAGAGCCGCAGTAGCGGTTGATGGTCATACCCGGTACACTGTTTGGTAACGACAGCAAGGAGATATAGCGGGCTATCTGCATGCCCTGCTCGGCTTCGGGTACGGCGTTGCCGACAATTAAGTCTTCAACACGAGCCGGGTCAAGCTGGGGTACCTGCTGCAACAAATGTTTAATTACTTCAGCCGCCATATCGTCGGGTCTTGTAAATCGCAACCCGCCCCGTGGGGCTTTGCCAACGGCTGTCCGATATCCGGCTACTACGTATGCGTCCATATCTGGTTTAGTTGTTGGTATCTTCTGATTTTACTACTGCAATAACAAAAATTTCCTGCGAAAAATCACAAGGCAGAAACGGAATATTATGCAAGCATACTATTAGACCCAAAATTCACCAGAGTGGAAAGATGTACCGGACAAAAAAAGAGGCTACCAACCCGGCAGCCTCTTCTGAGCTTGTATGCGTTTCTGTTATCGGCTTAGAAATGCCGTTCGCCAGGTTCGCGCTTGCCGAGCATGACGGCCCCGACCATGGCTACCAGGAACAGAACCGATGCCAGTTCAAAGGGAAGCAGGTAATCGGTATACAGCACTTTACCCAGGCTTTCGACCAGACCGACCTGCGAATTGTAGTCGGTAGGGTTATAGGAGCCAACCTGCGCAACGCGGAAAATAGCCAGCATCAGAATCATCAGCACCCCGCCTACAACCACGGCCGCCATCTTGGTCATGTTTGTCTTCGACTCCTCATCTTCTTTTCTGAGGTTCAGAAACATAATAGTGAACAGGAAGAGAACCATGATAGCACCGGCATAGACAATGATGTTGACGGCTGCCAGAAACTGCGCGTTCAGCAGAATATAGTGACCGGAAAGACAAAAGAATGTTCCGATCAGGGCCAGAACGCTGTGAATGGGGTTGCGCGCTGTAACAACGCTGATGGCGCTTAGCAGCGTGATACCGGTCAGAATGTAAAAAAGTATTTCGGTAGTTTTCATGTCAATACCTATAAAGAAGAAAGCCTGACCGGTATGGTAGCAGGTCAGGCGTGTCGGTGGCTATATTACGTACCGGCTCGCGATAAGCTTGGCTCGGTTGGCGTGGCCTTTACGTCCGTGTTGGTCCGGATGTAGCGGTCGTCCAGCCGTTCTACCAGCTTGTCTTTGCCGTAAATTACATCGTCGCGTTCGGTAAATACCGGAACAAACCGGTCGTGGCGGAGGTAGACGGCCTGCTTGGGACAAGCCTCCTCGCACAGCCCACAGAAGATACAGCGTAGCATGTTAATTTCATACACAGCCGCGTATTTCTCTTCCCGGTACAGCTTTTCTTCGCCCTTCTCCCGTTCGGCGGCAACCATCGAAATGGCTTCGGCCGGACAGGCTACCGCGCACAAACCACAGGCGGTACAGCGTTCGCGGCCTTCTTCATCGCGCTTCAGCACATGATGACCGCGAAACACCGGTCCCAGATACCGTTTTACCTCCGGGTACTGGATTGTCGGCTTCTTCTGAAAGAAGTGTTTTATGGTGATGGCCAGTCCCGAAGCAATTGCCGGCAGATACATCCGCTCGGCCAGCGTCATCTCTTTGTTACTGACTTGTTTTGATCTATTAGTTAACTGCATAGTTGTCTTTGTTTAAGACTACGGGACACTTGTCCTTACCTGACGGCGCGGAGCCTTAATGGCGTTGGTAGCGGCCAGTACGACCATTACAACCACGATCAGCCAGGTTGCATATTTAATGTTATACAGCAGCCCAAGCCCAGTAATGACGATGTTCAGGATCGACAGCGGGATCAGACTCTTCCAGCCCAGGTTCATCAACTGATCGTAGCGGAACCGCGGAATGGTCCAGCGTACCCACATGAAAAAGAAGATGAAAAAGAAGATTTTGGCAAACAGCGCCATCGTGCCAATCAGCGTAGCCAGGTTATGGCCAACTACCGCACCCAGTGAGCCTGTCAGCGTTTCGCGTACCCAGTCCATACCGGGATAGTGGAAACCACCAAAGTACAGGGTAGAGATGATCGCCGACGACACAAACATATTGATGTACTCAGCAAAGAGGTAGAAACCCAGCTTCATGGAGCTATACTCCGTATGGTAACCACCTACCAGTTCCGTTTCACACTCGGGCAAATCAAACGGTGTCCGGTTACACTCGGCAAAGGCACAGGTCAGAAAGATGATAAAGCCCAGCGGTTGTGTAAAGACGTTCCACTCAATGAAACTAGCCTGCTCGCTGACAATATGCCGCAGCGACAGGGAGCCGGTCATCATCAGAATAGCAATGATCGATAGTCCCAGCGCAATTTCATAACTGATGTTCTGCGAGGCAGCCCGGATAGCACCTAACAACGAAAACTTGTTGTTGGAAGCCCAGCCACCCACCATGATGCCGTACACCCCCAGCGATACCACGCCAAAGACGTATAGGATACCAATATTTACGTCAATGGCCTGTACCGGCACCATTACATCACCAAACCTGATGCTTTCGCCGAAGGGAATTACGGCACTAGACATCAGGGCTGTCAGCATGGCCAGACAAGGTCCCAGAATAAACAGCCATTTGTTGGCCTTCGACGGAATGAAGTCTTCTTTGAAGAACATCTTACCCGCATCGGCTAAAGGCTGTAGCAAGCCAAAAGGTCCCGCCCGGTTTGGACCCAGGCGATCCTGTAGAAAACCGGCAACTTTCCGTTCGGCGTAGGTCGAATACATGGCAATTAGCAGCGTCAGACCGAAGACGACGAGGATAATGATTGCCTTTATAATTAATTCCGTTAGGTTCATAGTATGTTGTCTTACGGTTCTGGTTCGTTAGCCGAGGGTAATTTGGCAAAGCGCTCGACCGGCAACTGACGGATAGCCAGTTGAGAGGTATCCCGCTTGTCGTCGATTTGCTTGTACTGCGTAGCCGCCAGCTTCAAGCCAAAGTCTGGCTTTTTCAGATCTCCCCGGTACTTATTCGCTGAGATAACAGAGCCACGGGCAATCTTAGTTGGTCCTTCGATAACCCAGTCGCTCGTCTGCTTCTTCTCAAACCGGCAGGTGTTGCAGATGAACTCAGTCACCTCGTTCCACTCGTTTTTGCGGGCGGTCACGCGGATTACCTCTTCTCCCCGATACCACAGCGTTACCTTACCCGAACAGGTCGGGCAGTCGCGGTGCGCATCAACTGGCTTGGTAAACCATACGCGGTTCTTGAACCGGTACGTTTTATCGGTCAATGCTCCTACCGGGCATACATCAATGACGTTGCCGGAAAAATCGTTGTCTACGGCTTTCTCAATATAGGTACTGATCTCGGCAGCATCGCCCCGGCCCAGTACGCCATGAACGCGCTTATTGGTAATCTGGTCGGCAGTATACACGCAGCGGTAACACAGGATGCAACGCGTCATGTGCAGTTGGATGTATGGGCCAATATCGTGCTTCTCAAATGTCCGGCGGTCTTCCTCATAACGGGTCGACGCCAGGCCGTGATTAAACGCAAAATTCTGCAGGTCGCACTCACCGGCCTGGTCACAAACCGGACAGTCGAGCGGGTGGTTCAGCAGCAGGAACTCAACGATACCTTTGCGGGTATCCAGTACCTGCGGATTGGTTTTGTTTTCCACCACCATGCCATCCTGCACCGGCGTAATGCATGACGCCACCAGTTTGGGCATTGGGCGCGGATCTTTGGCTGAACCGGCAGCCACCTTCACCAGACAGGCCCGGCACTTTCCTCCACTGCCCTTCAGCGGCTGGTAGTAGCACATGGCCGGTGGGGCCACATCGCCACCGATTTTCCGGGCCGCCTGCAAAATGGTCGTACCCGGCTCCACCTCGATTTCAATGCCATCGATAGTGACTTTATGTAGTTGCGGCTTATTTTCTTCCATTTTCTTCTTCTGATAAAGCGTTACAGTGGCTTTAGACTAAGGCCATTTCGCCTTTATATACCGCACCCGGCTGAGTCGCTTCCTGCGGATGGGTAACGTGCCATTCAAACTCCTCGCGGAAGTGACGGATGGCACTCGCTACCGGCCAAGCCGCAGCATCGCCCAGCGGGCAGATGGTATTTCCTTCAATTTTCCGGGCAACATCAACCAGCAGGTCGATGTCGTGCATATGGCCGTGACCATGCTCAATCCGGTGGAGTACCTTCTCCATCCAGCCCGTTCCTTCCCGGCAGGGACTGCACTGCCCGCAGGACTCGTGATGATAGAACCGCGAGAAGTTCCAGGTATTCCGAACGATACAAGCCGTTTCGTCAAACACGATAAAGCCACCCGAACCCAGCATCGTTCCCGTCTGAAAACCTCCATCGGAGAGCGATTCGTAGGTCATCAGTCGGGGTTCGTTGTTGGCCAGCTTCAGAATCAGGTTCGCCGGCAGAATGGGTACAGATGAACCACCCGCCACAACCGCTTTCAGGTAGTGCCCATCGCGAATGCCGCCACACCACTCATCCGAGTAGATGAATTCTTCGACCGGTACACCGAGTTCGATTTCGTATACCCCCGGCTTTTTAATGTGGCCAGACGCCGAAATCAGCTTGGTACCGGTACTACGGCTAATACCAACGGCGGCATACGCATCTCCCCCGTTGTTGATAATCCAGGGCGTAGTGGCAATGGACTCAACATTATTCACCACAGTTGGAGACTGGTACAGGCCCTTAACCGCCGGAAAAGGCGGCTTGTTCCGGGGGTTACCCCGCTTGCCTTCCAGTGACTCCAGCAGGGCCGTCTCTTCTCCACAGATGTAGGCACCACCGCCCGGCTGAACGATCAATTCCAGATCGTAGCCGCTGCCGAGGATGTTTTTCCCTAAAAAGCCTTTCGCTTTTGCTTCTTCAATCGCCCGCTCCAGAATATAGATGACATACATCAGCTCCCCACGAACGTAAATAAAGGATTTGTTTGCTCCCAGCGCAAAGCTGGAGACAATCATGCCCTCGATGAGCAAATGCGGTATATGCTTCATCAGGTAGTGATCCTTAAAGGTACCCGGCTCAGATTCGTCGGCGTTGCAGACGAGGTAGCGGGGTACACCTTCAGGCTTGGCCAGGAAGCTCCATTTCATCCCCATCGGGAATCCGGCTCCACCCCGACCACGCACACCTGATTTCTTTACTTCTTCAACAACCTCGTCGGGCGTCATGGTCTTGATCGCCTTCTCAACGGCTGTGTAGCCCCCCTGCTTCCGGTAGACATCAAAGGTCTCGATGCCGGGGACGTTGATATGTTCAAGCAGAATCTTTTTTCCCATTGTTACGGCTTATTTCGACAGTTCATTGATGATTTCGTCGACGCGTTCGTTTGTCAGATGCGTGTAATACTTCTCCCGAATCTGGAATACCGGCCCCATACCACAGGCGGCCAGGCATTCTACCTCCTTCAGCGTAAACAGACCATCGGCGGTGGTTTCACCAGCATCAATGCCCAGCTTTTGCTTCAGGTAGGCGTATACTTCTTCACCACCCATCAGGCAGCAAGGTCCGGTGCGGCAATATTCAATCACATGTTTGCCAACCGGGTCCATGTGAAACATGGTATAGAAGGTAGCAACCTCATACACCTCAATCGGCTGGATGTCGAGCATGCGGGCTACGTAGTCCATCACTTCCGGACTCAGCCAGCCCCACTGCTCCTGCGCAACATGCAGCAAGGGCAGCAGGGCCGACTTTTGCTTCCCTTCCGGGTAGCGGGCAATTATTTCTTTCGCTTTCGCCAGTCGCTCCGGCGTAAACTCTACGGTGTTTTGCGTTTCGGTCATACTTACAGCAGGTATTCGTCCTCAAAGACTTCCCGCCAGGTTAGTTCAGCAGGCTCAAATTTATCCTTACGGGAAAGGTTCATTTCAGCTTTTGCTTCTTCTACGGCACCAGCAAAAGCTTTATGCCAGATTTCCTCTATATAACTATTTGTTAAGACGGGTGTATCTTCCTGTAGCTCGCGAATCTCCTGCCGGGCGCTGACAATGCTGCGTACCCAACTGGTTGTCCGCTTATCCGGCTGATACCGCCACTTCAAAATATGGAGCATAAGCCTTCTCAACTGACTGATCAACGCCCGCCTTTCTGCTTTCGACATGGCTTCGTACAATTCGTCCAGACCTTCCCTGGCTTCTTCATATTCCTTGTCGTCGAGCAATTTGCGAATGGCTCCCACCGTTTCCAGGTGGGAGTTTACAATCAAATCCTGCCAGTCGGGTTTCATAGGCCCTCCTTTCCTTCCTCTTGGTTACGCGTCCAGTTCGCCGGCGATTACGTTCAGGCTACTCATGATCACAATGGCATCTGACAATGTCGAGCCTTTGCACATCTCCGGAAAAGCCTGGTAGTAAATGAAGCAGGGCCGACGGAAGTGCAGGCGATACGGTGCCCGGCCGCCGTCACTGATCAGGTAAAAGCCTAATTCACCATTACCCCCTTCAACCGCGTGGTATACTTCACCAGCCGGCGCGTCGATCTCACCCATTACAATTTTGAAGTGGTAAATCAAGGCCTCCATATTGCGGTACACCTCCTGCTTCGGTGGCAGGTAGTATTCTGGCGCGTCGGCGTAGTAGGGGCCTTCCGGCAGGTTCTCCAGTGCCTGCTCAATGATGCGCAGGCTTTGCCACATTTCTTCGTTGCGCACCATGAAGCGGTCGTAGGTATCGCCGTTTTCCCCAACGGGAATATCAAACTCGAAGTCCTCGTACGATGAATACGGATTCATCACCCGCACGTCGTAGTCGACACCGGCAGCACGCAGGTTAGGCCCTGTAAAGCCGTAGCTCAGCGCCCGCTCCGCTGTAATGGGACCCACATCAATGATGCGATCCATGAAAATGCGGTTCCGGTTAAATAAACTCTCAAACTCTTTGAGCACTTTCGGGAAACGCTTGACGAACGCCCGGATTTTGCGCAGTGCTTCCGGTGAGAGGTCACGCTCCATACCACCGATACGACCCATGTTGGTGGTCAGACGAGCACCACACATCTCTTCGTAAATTTCGTAGATGTTCTCGCGCTCCTCAAACAGGTACAGGAAGCCCGTGAATGCGCCCGTATCAACGCCCAGGATGCCATTACAGATGAGGTGATCGGCAATGCGCGCCAGCTCCATCATAATGACCCGGATGTACTGCGCCCGCTTCGGCACCTGAACGCCCAGTAGCTTCTCTACCGTCATATGCCAGCCCATGTTATTGATCGGCGACGAACAGTAGTTCATCCGGTCGGTCAGGGTGGTAATCTGGTAAAAGGGCCGGCGCTCGGCAATTTTCTCAAACGCCCGGTGGATATACCCGATGGTCTGCTCGCCCGAGACGATCTTCTCCCCATCCATCTGCAGAATGTTCTGGAAGATACCGTGGGTGGCAGGGTGGGTAGGACCGAGGTTAAGGGTAGTGAGTTCGTTATCGTATTGAAGTTGGCCGCCGGCCTTGGCAGGCACGTCGGCTCTATTGGCTACATCAAAAACTGTGTTCATTAGCTTGTTGCGTTAACGGCCGAAAAGCGCATCAATTTTATCCTCACGGGTCTGATCTTCCAGCGGATACTCTTTCCGCATCGGGAAATAATCCATCTCATCAATATTCAGAATCCGGACCAGATTTGGGTGTCCGTCGAAAATGATGCCAAAGAAATCGTAGGTTTCGCGCTCCATCCAGTTGGCGCAGGCATACAGCACCGTCGCCGACGGAATATGCAGATCAGCTTCAGACAGAAATACCTTGATGCGGATACGGAAGTTATGTACCAGACTGTGCGCGTGATATACGACACAAAACTCCCGGCCCGGATCATCGGGATAATGAATCCCGGTAAGATCGGTCAGAAAGTTAATCTGGTATGCCTTATGGTCTTTCAGGTATTGAAGCATCGGAATAAGCTGCTCCCGCGTTGTTGACAGCGTCAGCAGCCCAAACGGATCTTCAAAATCATATACATCTTCCCCAAACTGTCGGATCAGCTCTTCGGCTACTTCCTGGTTTGTCAGCATGTTTTATAGTGAGTGATTGGCAGAAACAGCCATAAACGTCAAGTTAGGGCTCATGGCTGTTTCTATAGCGGTTATTCGATGTTATACGATTCCAGCAACGCCTGGTACTCGGGCTGATTACGCCGGCGCAGCGATTCATTTTTGGCGAGTTCCTGCACCTGCATCAGCCCTTCAAGGATCTGTTCAGGACGGGGCGGACAACCGGGAACATACACGTCTACCGGAATAACCCGGTCAATACCCTGCAATACACTGTAGGTATCAAAAATACCTCCGCTGGAGGCACAGGCACCGATGGCAATTACCCAGCGAGGTTCGGCCATTTGCAAATAAACCTGCTTCAGCACCGGAGCCATTTTCTTGGCAATGGTTCCGGCTACCAATAGCACATCGGCCTGACGGGGTGAGAAGCTCGGACGCTCCGCCCCAAAACGGGCAATATCGTAATGCGCTCCCATGGTTGCCATGAACTCAATGCCACAGCAGGAGGTTGCAAACGGTAAGGGCCAAAGCGAATTGGCCCGGGCCATACCAATCAGTTTATCCATTGAAGTGGCAAAGAACCCTTCGCCGGTATGGCCTTCAGGCGCTTCAACCATCTTTATATTACTTGCCATAGGTGTTTTCGTTATGTCCGAAATAAGAACGAATAATCATGTCTATCCGTTCAGTAGATTACTCCCATTTCAGGACTCCTTTACGAATGATATAGTAGAATCCTGCCAGCAATAACCCCATAAACAGAATCATTTCAATAAAGCCTGTCATACCCAGACTTTTGAAGTTTACAGCCCAGGGATAAAGGAAAATTACCTCTACGTCGAACAGGACAAACACAATCGCGATCAGGAAGTATTTGATGGAGATTGGCGTGCGGGCATCTCCCTGTACCGGAATTCCGCTCTCAAAGGGTTCATCCTTCTTTTCGCTCTTCCGGTTTGGACCAATCATGTGGGTGACAATCATGGTACCGACAATGAAAGCCAGCGCTAATCCCAATTGAATTACAACCGGAAGATAATCCGACGGTAAGTATGTTGTTGATTCCATATGTGTTAACATGCGCTAAAAGCGCTGCAAGTTAGCTATAAATCGTACACAAAGGTTTTCTGAACGGAGACATTCTGTTCCCGCCAAAAGCAACTTCAAAATTAGCAGATTAAGATTGCTTAACCAAGAAACACCTTGCATGTCGGCAACCGGGATATAATACAAAAAGCCCTCCTGTGAAGGAAGGGCTTATACTAATGAAGACCAAATTGTCTAGTGCAGAATCAGAACCCGTTTGGCGACATTGAATCCATCGGCTTTAACCCGAACGATGTATTGCCCCAGGGTCAGCCCGGCCACGTTGATAACTTTACGCTCATCCATTACAGGTACTTTCATGGAGAACACCTCCTGCCCGCTCAGGGTAAAAATTTGAATTTGGGCGTTTTGCAGATTCTCCAGGGTCTCTACGGCTATGTTTCCGTCTCTCGATGGATTCGGATAAACGCTGAGCCCCAGATTATCTTCGTCAACCACAACATCCAGGGTGTTCGAGAAGGTAGAGACACAGGTCAGGTTATTACCAGTGCCGAGTGTAAAGACGGTCTTTGTCCGGGCGCTGTATGTACCACTGGTGGTCACTTTCGCTACCATTTTGTTCTGGTTAAGCAAATTACTTCCTCGTCGCCAGTCGAATTGTTGCTCCGGAGCAACACCCGGAAAGCTGGCTTGTATAGAGAAGGGGCCTACCTGTTCAACAGTTGGCGTTTGCAGTTTGGGCCGGACAATCAGGTTGATGGGCGCAGAAGGAGCCGACTGGCAGCCATATATATTCTGAGCGAACACTGTGTAATTACCAGGCGTTGCAACGGCCACTGTCCGATTAGCCACGCCATTACTCCAGACCAGTTGGTTTAATGCCGGCGAAATCCCGGTTAAGCTAAGGGCAGAATCGGCACATACCTGCTGCTGGGCGGCCGCCGGTTCATTCGGTTGCCGGGACAGCGCAATGGTGGGCTGAGCTGGCTGAATAGGCCCGGTTATGTCGATGGTCGGGGTGATGTACGTATTTCCTTTTGCATCTTTCAGAATAGCCCGGTAGGTACCTGGCTGAGTCACATTTATGGATCGGCTATTCTGACCCGATTGCCACCGGTAAGCACTATAGAACTCTGGCAGTGATACAGTCAGCGCGTTGTTGGTACTATTACAGGTGACGGTGACGGTTGGAGAAGGCAATGGCAATAGAGGCAGTGAACTGGAAAAGAACACCGTGTTCATGCTTTCGTACCAGGCTTGAGCGAGTTGCCGCAGACCATCACCGGAAAAGTGGACACCATCTGGCCGCGGGATCTGAATTACATCTGTGTAAGGGCCGGGATATACATTGTTATTATAAGTATTAATGACGTCGTTCTGTGCCTGAATGATATTTTGGCTGGTTTCGCCGGCGTTAAAAGAAGAACGTGCCAGGATCCAGGCTGGGTAGCGGTCGGTATCTGCTCGTGTTTTGTTGACCAAAAACTGCATGGCGGCCCGGTACTCCTCTCTGCCCAGCCGTAACGGGATATTATCGGTTTCACCCTGCTGCCATAAGACAGCCCGCAAGCCCTGTAAAGAGCAATAATAGCGTAACGCAATCACGAGGTTTGCATAGGGCATCCCCTGCGGAAAATTCTCGAAAGGGGTTCCTATTGCAAATATATTTTTGGTTATCTGACCATTTGCACTTTCAGTCCAGTTGCGGATAGTTGTTCCTGACCAGGCTGTATTGATAAACAGTACCGGAACATTATACTGCTGGGCAATCAGATCACCCAGCATACCCCAGCACCATGCACTTTGCCCCCGTGGCCCAATGAGTGCACTGGCGTTGAGCTGGGTAAAGGTAGGCGCTGGCGGATCGGCCAGTGAGTTTTCTGTAACATTATTGTACGCAACGGCATTAACCCGATCGTCGGCGGCTCCGGCGGCTCCGTAATCCTGAAACCCCTGGGCATTTGACTGTCCGGTTATAATGAAAACTTCGCCCACGCCAACCTTCCGCATCACATCCTGCCCAATAACTGCCCCTCTGGACATAGCGCGAACCTCCAGCCGGTACCAACCACCAAATACGCGTAATGGACCCTGATAAACCCCGCCCTGAGGTTTGCGTTGTACGGTAGTCCAGTCGGTATTGATACCCTGGCCCGGCACTTCGGCGAGTACCCTGGCCTGAATACTATCTACTGGCTGATAATAATTTCCGGAAATAAATATGTTACTAACATTATCGTTACCTCGCTGGAAAACGGCGCGACTTTGCGGGTACGTTATTTTAACAACGCTCCCGTCTGTATTCCCGTTTTGAGCCTGCCCACTCGCTACGGCGGCAAACAAGCCCAGGAATGTCAGCCATCCTTTACTCAATGAGCATTTTCTCATAGTAGGTTAAACATAGACAAGTTTACGAACAGATTCAAATTACCAACCCAAAATTACCCGCTTGGCTACGTTGAAGTTTGCAGATCTCACCTGAATGATAACAGAACCGGCCGCCAACCCTCGTAAATCCAAACGTTTGCGCTCGTTAAACTCCTCAACCGTGGTGGTGAATAACTGCTGTCCCGACAAGGTATACACGGTGACTAAGGCATTCTTCAGATCCTCGAAAGTCTCCAGAATCACTTCTTTCTCCGGGCTTGGATTTGGGTATACACTCAATCCCTGATTATCGGTAAAGGGAATGAACTGAAATGATGCTGATGGCGTCGAATAGCACGTCAGATCACTGCTGTACACAATAAACGACCGGGCCGAATAATTACCCGCCTTGGTAGCCTTGATAAAGTTCTTCTGAATACCGAGTGAATCTGTATCCCGCTGCCAGTAATACATATCACCCAGCAATGTTCCGGTAGCCTCCAGCGTGTAGGTACCTACCTGCTGGATAACGGGTTCACTGGGTAACGGCTTTACATCAACCCGAATGTTATCGCTTGGCGGTGAGAAACATCCGTTGTTATCGACAACTCTGGCAGTATAGTTACCCGACTTGGTGACGATAATAGTAGGGACTTTCTCCTGCGTACTCCAGATTTTCTCCAGAGGACTTTCAGCGGTGAGGGTTACCTGATCACCATCGCAAAAGGTTGTCCGGCCGTTGGCCGTCACCCTGGGAGAAGGCGGTAAGGGATTGACCACAACCGATACGACATTGGAAGGAGCCGAAAGGCAATTAAAGACATTACGCGTCCGGACAACATAGTTACCTGCCTGATTTACGGTGATACTACGCGATGACTGCCCGCTTTCCCAGGTATACGCCTGCTCCTGAGTAGCCGTCAGGGTTACGTTCTGGTCCGCGCAGAACGTTGTAGGCCCACTGGTGGCAATAACGGGTGTTGGCGGTAGCGGATTAACCACCACATTAATAGTTGAGGATGGCGGAGAGGTACAGCCGTTCTGGTCGGTAGCCGTAGCGGAGTACGTACCCGGAGAACGAACCTCTATGCGCTGGCCACGATCACCGTTACTCCAGTTGTAACTGAACCCTGAGTTAGCAACCAGGACCGTATTCTCACCCTGACAGAACGTAGTAGGTCCTTCGGCATTGATTGATGGTGCGCCCGGCAGGGGATTAACTGCTACGTTGACTGAACCGGAAGAAAACTCACAACCGCTGACATCCCGGTATCGGATGGAGAATGTACCAGGACTGTTTATCGTCTGTTCACTTCCATTAAAATTATTACTCCAGGTTATGTTGCTGGTATAGTTTGACTTTAACGTAACGCTGCCGCCGGCGCAGAACGTGGTAGGTCCGGAAGCAGCAATGGATGGGGCATCTGATACCCGCACAGGAGCTGAAAACAGTGTGTTCCCATTGCCATCTTTTACCTTCGCCTGGTAGTACCCTGCGCCCCGCACAATGGTCTGTCCGTTTTCGCCTGTATTCCAGTTTATAGCGGAGAAATTACCATTAACCGTAAGCCGCAGGTTATTATTATCGGCACAGGCGACGGATACAGATGGTGCCAATGCCGGGGCTATCGGCTGGGCATTGGCAAAAAAGGCATCGTTCAGACTGTTGTTCCAGGCATTTGCTACCTCTACCAATCCGCCAGGACCAAAGTGAACCTCGTCGCTCTGAGAACTTCTGGGTATCTGAATCTGGTCTGTATTTGGACCAGGGTACACGTTATTACCACCGATAACCTGATTCTGACCTGCCAGCACGTTCTGATCACTACCTCTGAAGTCATCGTAGGAGGCTCGGGCTACCACCCAGGCCACGTTTTTGTTTGAGTCCTGCCGGCTGCGGTCAATAACCGTCCGCAAATCGGATGCATAACTATCTGCGCTTGTATTGGCAAAATTATCAGCTTCGCCCTGATGCCAGAGTACCGCCCGTACGCCTAACATATGTGCGTAGAACTGAAGCGCGATTCGGAGGTTGGCGTACGGTTGCCCTGTTGGATAGGCTGCGGGTATGTATATACTATAGGAGGTGCCCCCGCCGATGCTCTCACGCCAGTTCCGAACCGCCGTACCACTCCAGGCGGCATTAAAGAATAGAATGGGTACATTCAACCGGCGGGCGAGCTGATCACCCAGCATGCCCCAGTTCCAGGAACCTTCCCCCCTCGGCGCTACATCAATATGACTTTCCAGCTTCTGAAACTGCGGGAATGGGGGATCGTTCTGCGAGTCGAACCGATCGTAATAATTAACCGCATTAACGCGGTCGTCGGTAGCGCCGGGCGAAGTTCGGTTAATACCCTGTGCATTGGACTGGCCGGCAATCACAAATACCTCCCCAACCCCAACGCGTTCAACTACCTGATGGCCTACCTGCTGGTCTCCGCTCATACCCCGTACTTCCAGGTTGTACCAGCCTCCCTGAACCGTCAGATCGCCGGCAAATGTGCCCCCCTGCGGATTGGATTGAATAACCTGCCAGTCGCTGCTGGTGCCCTGGCCGTCGCGGGCGTTTACTTTGGCTTCAATGCGATTGACCGAATTGGTATAGATACCGGTAATTCGAATAGTGGCATTGTTGGCCTGGTTTCGCTGAAATACGGCCCGACTGACCGGAAAGCTTACCTGAATCTGAGCATATGCCAGCATTGGACACAGGCATACCAATAGCTTTACAAAAGCAACTGTATATATCTTCATGGTGTGTAATGAACCGGCGGATTTAATGGTCCACCTGCTGCGTTAATCCGTAATAGCCTCCTCAGGCTTAGTTAATTGATGCCAGATGGCGTCTTTTAATTCCTGTAACCCCTCCTGCCGGATGGCCGAAATAAAAACAGCCTGGATGGCAGGCGGAAGGTTTTTTCGTACCTGTGCCATCTCCTCCTCCCCTATCAAATCGATTTTTGAAATAGCTAGCAGCCGCCTTTTATCCAGCAGTTCCAGGTTAAATTGTTCAAGTTCGTTCAGCAACGTCTGGTATTCGGCCGCCACATCTTCGCTGGTAGCCGGTACGACAAACAGCAGAATGGCGTTGCGTTCAATATGCCGCAAAAACCGCAGCCCCAATCCCTTTCCCTGCGCAGCCCCCTCTATGATTCCGGGGATGTCGGCCATGACAAATGATTTATAGTCACGATAGGCCACTACGCCCAGATTGGGCACCAGCGTTGTAAATGGGTAATCGGCAATTTCGGGTTTTGCCGCCGACATAACAGACAGTAAGGTCGATTTCCCGGCGTTTGGAAAACCCACCAGGCCCACATCGGCCAGGAGTTTAAGCTCCAGGATGATCCAGGCCTCCTGACCAGCCTCACCGGGCTGTGCGTATTGAGGAGTCTGTTTGGTCGACGATTTAAAGTGATCGTTTCCCAGACCGCCCCGTCCGCCCGGCAGGAGAATCAGTTCCTGTTTGTCTTCGGTTATTTCGGCAAGTTGTTCATTAGATTCAGCATGGCGGGCTATCGTTCCCAGCGGCACCTCAATGATAACATCTTTACCCTGGGCACCTGTGCGTCGGCCGCCTTCTCCTGCCTTACCAGGGTCAGCTTTAATGTGTTTCTGATACTTCAAGTGGAGCAGCGTCCAGAGCTGGGCATTTCCCCGCAGGATAATATGCCCTCCCCGGCCACCATCCCCACCATCAGGTCCACCTTTATCAACAAATTTTTCCCGTCTGAAATGAACTGACCCGGCGCCACCGGCCCCTGATCGGCAGTTTATCTTAACGTAATCTATAAAATTGGACGAAGCCATAGAATTGGGTTTCCTTCCCACGGCTAGTAGCTACCTGCTCAGCTTTCCAGGGATTGGGCCGCTTCGACTTTCTGACAGATCAACCCAAAAATCTGGTCGATCTCTCCAATACCATCAATGGCCACATATTTACCCTGCTGCTCGTAGTAACTGGCTACGGGAGTTGTTTTTTCGTTGTATTCCTGAACTCTCCGGCGGATGAGTTCCTCATTCTGATCGTCGGCCCTGCCGGATGTCTGGCCTCGCAATAATAGCCGCTTGGTAAGCTCCTCCTGATCCACTACCAGCGCTACCATCACCGTTATGCCGGTATTGTGTTGACCCAACAGGGTGTCCAATGCTTCGGCCTGCCGAACTGTACGCGGAAAGCCATCAAAGATGAAACCGGCAGCTGACGGGTTTTCGTTCAGCTTAGTGTCAATCATGCCGATCACCACCTCATCGGGTACCAGTATGCCTTTATCCATCAGGGATTTCGCCTGCAGGCCCAACTCTGTGCCAGCCGCGATTTGAGACCGAAGCAGATCGCCTGTTGATAAATGAACAAGATTGTACTTATTAATTAATTTTTCGCTTTGAGTGCCTTTACCAGCACCCGGTGGGCCAAATAGTACAAGATTGAGCATACGGTTTATAAAAAGGAGTGTTAGTCAACCACTAAGCAGGTACAAAAATAGTATTAACCCCCAAAATTAGCAGGTTGTTTTATATACACGACAGGCTTTTTATTAACTGGAAACAAAAAAGCGCAACCGGTAAGGCTGCGCTTTTTTGTTTAACCACTTTCGTTTTAGTCCAATCAGGTAGTCTTCTTTGCCGGTGCTTTCGGCTTGGCGGCCGGTGCAGGCGCTGCCTTAGGACCTTCAAGCGCCTGTTTGGCGTCCTTATCGTTAGGATCAAGTTCGAGCACTTTAGAGAGGTACTCCTTCCCTTTGGCTTCATCCTTTTTCGCCATATGATAGCCACCCAAAAACTTATAGGCAGTAATTAAATTCCGCTGGTATTGTGCCTTTTTATTGGCGTCAGCAGCAATTTCGTTGTTTGCCAGTTCTATAAATTTCTCGTAATGCGGAGCGGGTGCGCCGTTTGCCAAGGCTTCTGAGGGCGAGTTCATGAAATAATTGATCTGCCCTTTATAGAAGTGTGCCGTGGCAAACTCAGGCGTATTCTGAATTACCTTGTCGAAAGCCTGATCTGACTTTTGCAGGTAAGTTGTCCGGGCCTGACGAGCAGCAGCAGTATCGCTTTTCAATTCATTTGCAGAACGGAAAGCCTGCAGGAAGCTGCTCAAGCCAAGATAGTAATAATCATTATTTTTTGGCTCTTTATCATTAGCGATCGTCTTCTCAAAATAAGTTACCGCCCGGTCGTAACGCTTATCGCCATAAAACTTCTGGCCAATCTCCCGGTACAGGTTTTCGGTTGTATCCTCAGGAGCAGCCTTCTCCAGATAGACAATGCTTAGAGAGTCACCTTCCGGTGTACCAGCCTGTCCATAGGCACGACCCAGGTACTTGTAATCATCATAGATAACTTTCTCCGGAGCAGTGCTGATAAAGCGGTTCAGCGTTTCAATAGCCTGGTCATTCTTACCCAGCGCAGAGTAGGCCCAGCCATACATCCGGTCGATAACCGGATTATTTACTTTGCCTTTTAATTGATCCAGCTTGCTGATAGCCTTCTGATAATCCTGCGCCAGAAAATCGAACTGAGCCGAACGGAGAATCATTTCCGGATCGGTGTTCTGGCTCTTCTGCAGATAAAGGTCCATATTTGAAGCGGCTGACTTATAGACCCTTGACCCGAAGAAAGCTTCGGCTAAGTCGCGGTACGTAGGCGCAAATTCAGGATCACTGTCAATCGCTTTCTTGTAGAAGTCCTGAGCTAACTTGTAGTTTTTACCGCGCAGATACACCTTACCTATTTTGTAGTTCGCTTCTGCCGTATTGGGCTTTGCCATCAAAACATCTTCGTAGCGGCTTACTGCGTTACCACCATCGTTCTTGATCATGTAGGCGTCACCCATGATCATCTTGATGTCGTTGTTGGTATTTTTCTTGTCCAGCTTGGCAGCCATATCCAGCAAACTAAGGGCGCGGGCCGGATCATTCTTTTCAAACATCGTGTACATTTCCCCGGCCCGAAGCAGTACATCCATATTTTTGCCCTTCGTGGCCTTCACAGCCTCATCAATCTTAGCCTGTGCGGTAGCCAGGTCATTTTTAGCTAAAGCAACCCCTGCCAAACCAACATTATTCAAATGGTTCTTCGGGTCAGCCTGCAAACCCTTTTCAAAAGCCGCTTTGGCCTGGTCTGGCTGATTAGCCTTTAAATAATAATACCCCAGGTAAAACTGATTGTCAGCCGATGGCGAACTGGAGGCTAATTGCTTAAACGACTGCTCAGCCTTTGCAAAGCGCTCGGACTCAAGGTCACGTAAAGCGGACTGAACATCCTGGGCAAACAAAGGAGCCGTGGCAAACACACCTAAACAGAGGGCCGTCAACAGCGACTTTTTTTGAATCTTCATCACAAAATCCAGGTTGAGAATTGAAAAATACTTTTTTGACTGTGCTAGTAAAACAATAGACAAAACTAAAAAATTGCACGCAAACCAAAAAAATTGGTTATCTCTCCAGATATACTTCCCTATTATATGGTATAGCCGGCCATAAGCCCAATTTTTCGATGATCAGTGTTCCGGCGTCCCGGGATACATAATTGATCAGGCCACCGCCCAAACCCGGATGCGCTTCCCGACTCACAATGTATACGCCCCGCCGGAAGGGATAGTTCTCGAGACCGAGATCTTTCTGGAACGGCTGGAAGTAATCTTGCCGCGACGTCGGATTTAATTTTTCTGAAATCCCCATTACCCGAAGATCCTTCGACAACTCGGCTGACAGAGGTTCATCACCGTCGCTGATCCAGTTGACACCAATAAAACCAATAGCAGAAGGATTCGTTCGCACGTATTCTACTACTTCACGGTTCGATTTTACCGTAAAAATCCGCAGTTTGCTAACGTCGGTTATATTAAACCGCTTCAGCATGTAGCTCAGGTTGCTGGAGTTGTTGTTGTCGAAAACTAACGTTACAGGCCCAGACTGCCGGCTGCCAGCCATTTGCGACCATTGAGTGATCCGACCGGTAAACAATCCCTGCACTTCCGATACGCTAATCAGGCTATCACCATTGGCCTTGCTGACAATTAGGGCCACACCGTCCGTCGCAATCCGCTCAGTCTTTCCCTCTATCTTCCGTTGATCCAGTACTGCCCGCTCCTGCTGCGTCAGTTCCCGTGCTGTAAATACCAGTCGGGCGCTGTCGCGCAACATGGTGGCAATGGCCTCCTGTTCAGGTTTGTAGACGATGTTGAAGTGGGCGTCGGGATACAGACCCATATACGCTGACGTGAGTTGATCTACCAGCGGTTTAAACGATTCATCGGCGGCAATAGTGATGGTTCCCCGTGCTGGTGTATCCAGATTTTGCTTAGCCGAACAGCCGAAGAGGCTAAGGGTCAGCAAAACGGCTGTAATTGACTTGCTGATGTTAATCACTTTCCTGATAACGTTGATAAGCCCGGAGGCCCCTGAAGCCTCCGTAAATGATAAGCAGTACCGCCAATATGTACCGGAACGTCCCGGTAGGCAGGAATCCAAAAGACTGAGAGGAGGCCATCAGTCCGATGCCTCCTCCCACATATGCCAGTGCCATCAATCCTGAAAGATACAGATTCAGTCTATCCGACATTCTGTTTCGTTCTCTCATTACTCCAACTGGAAGCTGATCGGCAAGTTGTATTTTACCCGTACCGGACGGCCCGACTGCTTACCAGGCTTCCATTTAGGCATTGATTTTACAACTCGTACGGCTTCTTCGTCGGTACCGAAACCAAGACCTTTCAGCACGGATACGTCCTGAATACTACCGTCTGTGTTAACAACAAAGCTCACAAACACTTTACCAGCTACGTTAGCCCGCTGGGCAGCCGCCGGATAGCGGATGTTCTTACCCAGCCACTGACCTAGAGCCGACATACCACCGGGGAATTCCGGGTTCTGTTCTACCACCGTAAAAATTTCCTCTTCCTTCGGAGGAGCCACTTCTACGGCAGCTTCAACTTTGGTCGGACCCGTTGAGGCTTCGGGAGCCACGATCACCTCTTCGGCGTTGGGGTCACCTTCCTGCGTTTTTTCAGCAGCCACAGCCTCTTTCAATTCCTCAACGGTCGGCGGGGGCGATTCTTCCGGTACTTCCTGGTCTGGTTTAACTTCAGGAGGGAGGAATTTCACCGTGTTCACCTTAGGCACCTCAACCGGCGGTGGTGGTGGCGGTGGCGGTTCGTTCGGATCAATCGGCGGTGGTGGTAACTTCATCAAATCTACCTCTACCATGGCCGTCTGGTCTTCGTCACCAGAAGAAATCAAATTGATAAGGGTAGGGGAGACCATCGCCAGCAGGAACGCTGTCGAACCAATCACCAACGATCGATAAATCGTTTTCGGATAGGTCTTCCGCAATGAATACGCACCATACGCCTGGTTTCGATTGGCAAACACTATATCATCCAGTGTTGCATTCGATGGAGTTTCTGCCATGGTGTTTAAAGATCTAATTGGGCTTTATCCTTGAGAAGCTTCTTCTCATCCGGGGTTAACTCATCTACCAGCGCGTACCGTTTGGTTTTTGTAATAGCCATTTCGTCAAGAACGTCTACTGTATTCTTATACGTAGCTTCTTTAGTCGGCTTGATAACTACTACAAACTTGTCACCGGGTACTTTGCGGGAATTATCCTGGATAGCTTTACGCAGGTCATAACCGTGACCTACTGTCACTACTTCCGGATCTTCGTTGGCCGCTTTTCCGAAAATATAGTGAACCTTATTGTCCTTACCCAGGAAAATAGTCATTACACTCGAGGCCTTGATCGGCTCGGTTTCTGCCTCTTTTGTCTTATCAGGCACGTTAAGCGTCATCGAAGACGGCTTGCTTAAGGTGGTAGCAAGAATAAAGAATGTGATCAGCAGGAAGCCCAGGTCCACCATCGGCGTCATATCAACGCGGGTAGATGCCTTTTTACTTCGAACTTTACCGCCACCTTTCTTACCACCACCACCACCGGTGTCTATTTCTGACATCGTTTTATAACTTAAAAGCGGTGAAAAATATTACAGCTGCGCGCTTATACAGGCTATCAGTCGTTCGTCCAGCCGGCAGGAGGAGCCTCCGTACCGGTAATCAGGTTGAACTTGTTGATATTCTGTGCCTGCAGGGTTGACAGCACGTTCTTAAAGTTCGGAAACTTTGAATAGCTATCGCCCTTTATGGCAATACGTAGTCCATTATTAGCCTTGCGGGCATTAAATACCCAGTCTTTCAGCTCATTCTCTGCAGCAGCTCCGGTTGAGTCAACCGGAATACCCGGCTGCTTCACCTTCATGCGCTGCTCGTTATCAAGAGACAGGAACGACTTTAGCTGACTGATAGGTACTCCAAAGCTTGCCATCAGAGCAAAAGCTTTCTTTTCTTTATCCGTAAAAGAAAGTCCTTTGGCTGCAGCAACGTTGTCAAGCATGGCAATTCGGTTGTTCTGGTTATCAATCCCAAAATAGACCTTGCCTTCCTTATCAAGAGCAATGGTCATGATATCTTTATCAGGAACTTTGATACCTGATATTGATGACGGCGGATCAACGGCGGCTGCTTCCTGAGACCGGAACTGAGCCGTCAGGATAAAGAACGTCAGCAGCAGGAACGCCACATCACACATGGCGGTCATGTCCATCGCCGGAACTTGCCGTTTCGGTTTTATAATAGGCATGTCTTACTGGTTGTTTTAATTATGGTAAAACGGAACCGGTAAGCATTAATAATGAGCAGAGAAGTTCTGCTGAATGCTCAAACCGATTTCGTCAATATTATACGTTAATTCGTCAATGCGGCTGGTAAAGAAGCTATACATGATCGTCGCGATAGCGGCCGTACCAATACCGAGGGCCGTATTTACAAGGGCCTCAGAGATACCTGTCGAAAGGGCGGCTGTATCCGGCTGACCCGTGGCACCCATAGCACTAAAGGCGCGAATCATACCCAATACCGTACCCAACAGGGCAACCAGGGTAGATACTGACGCCAGGGTAGCAATAATCGTCAGGTTCTTCTCCAGCATGGGCAGCTCCAATGAGGTGGCTTCTTCTACTTCTTTCTGAAGCGCAACCAGTTTCTGCTCTTTGTTCAATTCAGGATCAGTTGCTAACTGCTGGTACTTTAAAAGCGCTGTTTTTACAACGTTACCAACCGAACCTTTCTGGCGGTCACACTCCTTAATAGCCGCTTCGATTTCATTCCGATCAAGGAATGCCTTGATCTTACGAACAAAATCATCGATGGAACCTGAGCCTTTAGCGCGGTTGATAGTGATGAAACGCTCAATTGAGAATACCAAAACAATTAAAAAACAGGTAAACAGCAGAGGTACAATAGGTCCTCCTTTGTAAACAATACCCATGTAGTCGCCAGCCAGAGGTTGTTTCTCATTGTCGCCATCCTGGAAGTGGCTGCCATCGCCAAATACAAACATGTACGTTAGAACGGCAATGACAAACAGAACAGGAATGACAAACGCAGGGTTCAAACCACCGGATTTTTTCGGCTTTGCCGGTGCTGACTTAGCTGGTGCTGGAGTTGGAGCTTGTGTTTTCATTGAACTAACTGTAGGGTTAAATTGAAACTAAGGTTTTGACGTTAAAAAAGTGAAAATTTTAGTCTGATTGCATTTCCTGAAATTAAATTCTGGAAAGTTGCCATCGAATCTACTACAAAAGTATGCTTTTTCTGCCTAATATGCCGCAAGTGTCTTTAGCAAATTTTTTGGCAGTTTGTCAATTCCTTAATATTTAGTTGTACAAATCCCGCAGGTTAACCCAATAGACTTCTTTTTTAATCTTCTGGCAACCAAGCACCTTGGTGGTGTGTCTCTATGTCACTCTTTCGTGACAAGGCAATCATTTCGGGTGGAGAACGTGTCATAAGCAAGCTGGTTTACAAGTTAAATAAGCCGGTCCCTTCAGTCAGTTTTCTGATTAGATGCTGCGTTTCTGACAATTCCATAAAAACTTCAGAGATTTTTTCGGGCTTACCATTGCCTAACCGCCTGTGCGGATTGCCTCCTGGGTAGCGTTGATGTAGAGAGGGTGTGTAAAATAATCTACACTGTGGAAATGAATTGTAGAGTTGTTTGCTCAGCGTTGCTATTTAATGGAGAAAAAAAAGCTGCCCATTGGCAGCAGCGTCGTCACATCAAGAGGAGGTAGACCAGGGAACAGAGTAGTTAAACGATTGGAACCTCCTGAAAAGAAAAAAAGTCGGACAATCTGCCGACCATTTCTGTACCCACCGTAACTTGTACTTAAACTTAAGTCACAGAATATAGGGCAACAAGTGTGCCAAAACCCAGCTTCCCTCCTGCCAGTTTATATTCTCCCGGCAGTTTGCTGAACCAGCTGAGCAAATAAGTGGTCTAAGGTTTTAGCGGCATCCTGGCATAAGCCGGGATGTACCGCTGAAGTTTGTACGATCGTGCTGCGGGTGGCCGTTAGCCAGCGGAACCGCTCCGCCAGCGACAGCTTACCAATCGTGCCCCCTTCAGTCCGACCAGCACAGATGCGTTTAAACGCCAGTAACCGATCTTCCAGCTCCTGCCGGTCCAGGTCGGCGCCAAAGGCACGCAGCCGCTCCTCATTAATCTCGTAAGTTGTTTTTAAAAAAGCCTGGGCCGGACAATAGAGAATAACGCCGGTATTTATAAACTCTTCGCGTTCAACGCGGGGGACCACGCGGATTACAGCGTACTCAAACAAGTGCTTCTCTGGCATACTGCGCTTCCTGGACAAATACGTCGGATGTTGCCATCCGGTTAATTAAAAATTGCTGGTAGATCTGCCGCTGCTCATGGGCAGACTCAAAATCGAGCAGCCAACTATCAGGAAGCAGGGAAACCACAGCCTGAAAACGCTCAGGACTCAGGATACGACGGGCCTCGGCATCAATTGCGTTGAGTTCGGTGGCCTGAGGGAGCAGCACATGGTCTTTAATCTGTCGGAAAGGTCGACGGCTTTGCTTCTCCCAGTTGTCCCAGGTATGATGGAAGTAGAGCGACGCCCCATGATCGATCAGCCAGAGCTGTTTGTGCCACATGAGCATGTTGGTATTGCGGGGGGTACGGTCTACATTCATCAAGAGGCTGTCCAGCCAGACAATCTGCGAGGCCAGCCGCGCATCTACTGTGGTCACCAGCGGGTCAAACGTAATGGCCCCTGAGAGATAGTGCAGTCCCAGATTAAGCCCCGCACTAGCTTTTAGCAAATCCTGAATTTCTTCATCCGGCTCCGAGCGGCCAAACGCCGGGTCTACCTGCGAGAAAACAATCTCGGGCACCCGCAGGCCAAGCAGGCGGGCAATCTCTCCGCCAATCAACTCAGCAATCAGGGCCTTTACCCCCTGCCCTGCCCCCCGAAACTTTAGCACGTACAGAAAATCGTCGTCGGCCTCAACGATGGCTGGCAGCGAGCCACCCTCGCGCAGGGGCGTCACGTATCGCATGACACTTACGGTTCTGATTTCAGGTTGACGGATGTTCACAGGGGCAACTGTTGTCCAGTATTTGATTTCATGCTTTATAACTGCGCCAACGTAAAGTTATCCTCAAATTGGCGCAAATTCCTCCTGAGCGTCAGAGCGTAGCAAATCCAAAAATAATGTATTGATTTTTAACAGGCTAGTTCGGTAACCACAAGTAGATATATACTGGCCACTGCTTATACATACCAATACGCTTTATCTACAAATTTCAAGAAAAAATAAGTATTATTCTATTTACCAGTTAAAACACGCTCAAAAAGTCTTCCACTGTTGCTTATTTTAAACCAACCATAATCTAATTAATCACGTAAATCTCTATTCCTATGCAAAAGCAACTACCTGCTGGCTGGCAATTAATTCGCAGCTTTTGGTTAAGCTGTGCGTTGGCCCTGGTTTGTATGGCCCATACAGCCAGAAGCCAAAGCGTATCGGGCCGCATTATCGCAGCCGAGAATAATGAACCTCTCCCAGGGGTAAGCGTCCTGATTAAAGGGACTACGCAGGGAACCACCACTGATAATGCAGGCCGATATACCCTCCGGGTACCCAATGCCAACGCTACCCTGGTTATTAGTTTTATCGGGTATGTGAAGCAGGAAGTTGCCGTGCGCGGCCGCTCGTCCATTGATATTACGCTGGAGACGGATACCAAAGCACTTGATGAGGTAGTAGTAGTGGGCTATGGTACACAGGAAAAAGTAAACCTGACGGGCTCAGTGGGTGTGGCCGACCGGAAGCGGCTCGAAAACCGCCCGATTGCTTCCGTCGGGGAAGGTCTGCAGGGGGTTATTCCTAACCTGAACGTTAACGTCCGGAATGGTGATCCGTCTCAGGCGATTACGTTTAATATCCGGGGTTACGAGTCGATCAACGGCGGATCTCCGCTTGTTCTGGTCGATAACGTACCCATGGATCTGAACCGGGTTAATCCGAACGATATTGAAAGCATTTCGGTGCTTAAAGATGCCTCGGCGTCTGCCGTTTATGGTGCCAGAGCTGCGTTTGGCGTGGTGCTGGTAACGACCAAAAGCGGTAAAGCCGGCAAAGTAAACGTGAACCTGAGTACTCAGTTTTCGCTGGCCAAGCCCATTTTTAATATGGATGTGGTAACAAACCCGTACGACTTTGTGCAGGCTCGTAACATGGCCAACATCCGGACCAGTGGTGTTCCTACCTATGATGCAGATATGGTAGCCGGCACTAAGGCATACTCCGAAAACCCGGCCAGCGCTCCTCTATGGAAAGTAGTGAACGGAAACCTCCGGTATTACGGGTACAATGACTACCAGAATAGCATTATGACTGACTTCGCCCCGACCAGTCAGCATGACCTGTCGGTATCAGGCGGCTCCGATAAATCCAAATACCTGGTTTCGCTCGGTTACTTTTCCAAAGATGGTTACCTGCGGTACAATAACGAGCAGTTTAAGCGCTATAACGTCCTGATGAAGGCTGACTTTAAGGTTAACGACTGGATCAGCCTGGATGAGAAAGTAATTTTTAACTCGCAGAACAGCGATAAGCCGCACTTCTACAACTGGGATGTAAACATCAATTCGCTGGCGCGGGTACCGCCCATTATGCCGATCCAGTTTCCGGACCTTCCGTTCTACGTTAACCCCGGCGACCGCGAAAAATATGCGCCTTATATAGGAAAGTATTTTGGGGGTACCAACTTCTTTCCCTACCTGCTCGATGGTGGCCGGACTACCTACACCAACAACGACTTGTGGCTGACCCAGGGCGTTACACTGACTCCGCTGAAAGGCCTGCGAATCCGCTCCGATTTTTCGTATAATATTTTCAACCGTATGTACGAGGATGTACAGAGCAAGATTGAAATTGTAGATGCAAACCTGCTGGCGGCTAACCTGGTCAGTAATGGGTTTAGTGGCGACGACTGGATCAGAAACGAAAACAACTACAACCAGTACTACGTATTTAACGCCTACGCCGAATACGCACTGCCCCGCATCGGAAATCACAATGTGACTGCCATGATTGGTTTTAACCAGGAGCGTGGTCTGAACCGGTACGTGGGTGCGCAGGCCAGGGCGCTGATTACTCCCCTGGTTACAGACCTGAACGCCACAACCGGTACGCAGCAGACCTTCGGCGGTAAATCGCATGTAGCGCTGCGCGGAGCATTTTACCGCTTGAATTACAACTTTAATGAGCGCTACCTTGTCGAGTTCAACGGCCGTTACGATGGTACGTCCCGTTTCCCCAAGGCGAGCCGGTTTGGCTTCTTCCCCTCGGTATCGGCCGGCTGGCGGATCAGCAACGAGAAATTTATGGCCGGAACCAGCTCATGGCTCGACAACCTGAAGCTACGGGCTTCGTATGGTACTCTGGGCAACCAGCTTCTGGGCAACAACTTCTACCCCTACGTTTCTACCATGGGGACGGGTCAGTCGCCTTATATGTTTACCAACGCCCTGATTCCGTTTGTCTCGCCCGCCGGTCTGGTGAGCCCGACACTGACCTGGGAAAGCGTTGTTTCGAAGAACGTTGGTCTGGACGTAACCATGCTGAGAGGCCGGCTGGATGCGTCGTTTGACCTTTTTACCCGCGACACCAAAGATATGCTGATGGACGTCTCCTACCCGGCCATTCTGGGCACGGCGGCTCCGAAAGAAAACGCGGCCGACCTGCGCACCAAAGGCTGGGAACTGGCCCTGACCTGGCGGGATAAGTTTAAGCGTGACTGGAGCTACGATGTGTCGCTGGCCTTGTCGGACTGGACCGCTACCATTACGAAGTTTAACAACCCCAGCGGAGCACTTCCCAACAACAGCAACATTTACTATGTAGGGCAGAAGCTGGGCGAAATCTGGGGCTTCGAAACGGCAGGGATCTTCCAAACGGCCGACGAAGTAGCCTCGGCAGCCAAACAGACTAATATCGGGGCTAACTGGCGACCGGGCGACATTCGGTATGTCGACCTGAACGGTGATGGCGTTATCAGCTTAGGAAAGAATACTCTCGCCGATCCGGGTGACCGCAAAATCATCGGAAACACCACGCCACGGTATACCTTCGGGATCAATGGCGGTATCGGTTATAAAAGCTTGCGGCTGACTATGTTCTTCCAGGGTATCGGCAAAAAAGACCACTGGCCAACCTCCGACAACTGGACCTGGTTCTTCCCCTTCAATGCCGGTCACGTAGAGAAATACTACATTACCGACACCTGGCGCGAAGACAACCGCGATGCCTACTTCCCGGCCGCGCATATCTCGACCAACGACAAGAAGAACGTTCAGGTGCAGTCGCGCTACCTGCAGAGTGCCGCCTATATCCGTCTGAAAAACATCTCACTCAGTTACGAGCTGCCGCAGGGATTCCTGAATAAGATTGGCGTAGGCCGGGCGCAGATTTTCGCCACGGGTATGAACCTGTGGGAATACACTAAAATGCGCAAGCCGCTTGATCCGGAGGCCATTCAGGCCCCAGCCATCGAATACCCGATGCAGCGCATTTCGACGCTGGGTCTTAATGTATCGTTCTAATTCCTTACCTAATAGACAACAACATGAAGAAATATATTGTAGCGTCTGGTCTTGTGTTTGCCGCAACCGGACTATTTACCGGCTGTAACGACGATTTTCTGGAGCGTTACCCGCAGGACCGGGTGACCAACCAGACCTTCTGGAACACAGAGAATGACCTGAGGGTATACAACAACGGCCTGTACGATATGGCCCGTAATGATGATAACGTACCTATTCTGCACGCGCATTACAATGGATTCGAGAGCCACTGGGGCAGCGTCTGGTTTCTGGACGAGTTTGCCGACAATATGGCCCCGACGCACCCACGGCACGCGTTTTTCCAGCAGGTACGCTCGGGTAAGCATACCGTACCCACTACCCCACAGTGGTTTGGCTACCGGGGCTGGAATTTTATCCGGGCCATCAACGTAGGGCTGGCTAATTATGACAAGGCCAATGTTGCCCAGAACATCAAAGACCGGTACATTGGCGAGGCCCGGCTGTTCAGAGGCTGGTTTTACGCCGAGAAAGTCACCAAATTCGGCGATGTGCCCTGGGTAGAAAAAGAACTCAATGTCGACTCGCCGGAACTGTTCGCAGCCCGTACCGCCCGGGAAGCGGCCATGGATAAAGTGCTGGAAGATCTCAACTTTGCCTCTACCAAACTTCCCGACAGCTGGGGCGACGGTAATGCACCGGGCCGCCTGAACCGCTGGTGTGCTCTGCTGGTTAAGTCGCGGGTCTGTCTGTTTGAAGGAACCTGGCGCAAATACCATGGCGGGAAAGACGCCACTAAATGGCTTGAAGAAGCCGCCAAGGCATCAAAGGAGCTTATGGACAAAGGCCCCTACCGGCTTTACAGCACCGGTAACCCCGATAGTGATTACAACGCCTTCCACCGCGTGCTGAACCTGGCCGGAAATCCGGAAGTACTATACTGGCGCAAGTACCAGCTGGGGGTGTTTACCAACCACGTTCAGTCTTATTTTGAATACGCGGGTGGCGCTACCAAAAGTATGGTGGAAGAGTACCTCTGCACGGATGGTAAACCCATTACGGTATCTCCGCTGTATAAGGGTGATGATAAGATTGAGGATGTCTTTGAAAACCGGGATCCGCGCTTGCGCCAGACGGTTCTGCACCCGGCCGATGCCGCCAAATACAAATACCATTTGGCCGATGGCCGGTCCTACCCGCGTATCCAGGGTATGGCAGGTGGCTATATCTCCACCACGGGTTATCACATCATCAAGCACTACAACGCGGACGATATGATCGGAAAAGCGTTTGATACAGCAGAGTCGCCGGCTATTATTTTGCGCTTTGCGGAAGCCCTGCTGAACTATGCCGAAGCTCAGGCCGAGCTGGGAACGATTACTCAGGCAGACCTTGATATTAGCATTAACAAGCTCCGTGACCGCGTTAAAATGCCGCATCTGAAGATCGGTGAGGTTCCGGTTGATCCCCGTTATGCAGCTGATGGCGTGTCTCCGCTGATCGCCGAGATCCGGCGCGAACGCCGGGTCGAGTTGTTTATGGAAGGCTTCCGGTACAATGACTTACGGCGGTGGAAGCAGGGCAAGAAACTCACCACCCCGACCATGGGAATTCGGTGGGATGCGGCAGCTATTGCCCGTTATCCGGGTGCTACGATCAAAACAATTGTTGATCCCGTATCCGGTAAAACCTACATTGATGTGTACCAGGGAACGGACTGGGCAACTCCGGTATTCGACGAAAATAAGCACTACCTCTGGCCGATACCGCTTAATGACCTGGCTCAGAACCCGGCCATTAAGCAGAACCCAGGTTGGTAAGTCAACTCTGATTTATTAATAGAAAGCCCGGCTGGCACAGCATTAGGTCTGTTGCCGACCGGGCTTTCTGCACTTTTAGGGGTTTTTCTGCTAAATTTTGTAGCTTTAAGGTGGGTAAAATCCCTTCGTTCAGGTATTTCCCATGTATCAGTAGCTACAAAACGTACACCATGAACCCTCAGCGCATAGCGGTTATGGCCATAGCCGTGGTGGTTGTCTTATCGTCGTTTTCCTTTCTGGGTGTCTTTGAGGACAAGGTGGATTTCAATACCCAGATCAAGCCGATCCTTAACAAGAACTGCATCGCCTGCCACGGAGGGGTCAAAAAAGCGTCTGATTTCAGTCTGCTGTTCAAGCATGAAGCTATGGCCCCGGCTAAGTCCGGTAAGCTGGCCATTGTACCCGGCGATGCCGACGCCAGTGAACTGATCCGGCGGCTGACGCTGAAGGACCCGGAGGAGCGTATGCCGCTTGACGAACCTCCGCTGAAAGCTGAAGAAATCGAACTGCTTCGCAAATGGATCGATCAGGGTGCCGAATGGGGTGACCACTGGGCGTACCAACCGGTTCAGCGCCCGGAGCTACCTGCATTAGGCACATTTTGGAACCGATTGGGACTGGGAGAGAACAAAGACCAGCAGTGGGTCAAAAACGAAATTGACTACTTTGTCATTGATAAACTAAAGCAGGAAAAGCTTACGCCCTCGCCCGAAGCCGACCGGGCCACACTGCTGCGCCGGGTATCATTTGACCTGACCGGCTTACCACCAACCGAAAAACAACTCCGCGATTTCCTGAACGATACCTCAGAGAACGCTTACGAAAGTATAGTTGATAGCCTGCTGGCCTCGCCCGCCTACGGTGAAAAATGGACCGCCATGTGGCTCGACCTCGCCCGCTACGCCGATACAAAAGGCTACGAACGCGACCCTGGTCGGAAGATCTGGCGCTACCGCGACTGGCTCGTCAAAGCCTTCAACGAAGACAAACCCTTCGACCAGTTTACGGTAGAACAACTGGCCGGCGACCTGCTTCCCAACCCCTCCGATGAGCAACTCGTAGCCACCGGTTTCCACCGCAACACGATGAACAACGACGAGGGCGGCACACAGGACGAGGAGTTCCGGGTAGCGGCCGTGATCGACCGGGTCAATACCACCTGGGATGTCTGGCAGGGTACCACCTTCTCCTGCGTGCAGTGTCACAGTCACCCATACGATCCATTCACCCACGAAGAGTATTACAAATACCTGGCGTTCTTCAACAACGCCCGTGACGAAGACGTAACCAGCGACACCCCAACCCTGCGCTTTTACAAGGGGAAAGACTCAATAAAGGTTGAGCAACTGAAGCAATGGGTTACCACCCACACCACCAGTCCCCGGCAGGTACAGGAAGTTATGCACTTTGTAAAGCTGGTTGAGCCAAAGATCAACTCGCATGATTTTGATGAGTACGTCAATGCCTCGCTGCTGGACGCGAAATACTTCGGCATTCAGGATAAGGGTTCGGCACGCATCAGGAATATTAACTTGACGGGCAAAAACCGGCTTATTCTGGCTTGGGGTACAAAAGCAGAAAATGCAACCATTACCCTGCGCCAGGACAGCCTGACCGGTCCTGTTCTGATGAAGCTGCCGGTTCCGGTAACGGGCAGCGGCTGGAAAGATACCGTTATGATTTACCCGTTACCCGCCATTAGCGGCCGCCACAACCTGTACCTGACCCTCAATAGTCCCAAGACTCCAAAAGAGTGGGTCATGGTTAAGTGGATTGCCTTTCAGACAGCCTTACCCGGTCAGCCTGCGACGCATTTAGGTGAGATGGATAAGACACTGGCTACGGTGCTGAACGCAAAAGTGGATGAAAGCACCCCGGTCATGTACGAAGGCACCGGCGACCTCGCCCGCAAGACGCACCAATTTATCCGGGGTAACTGGCTGGTCAAAGGCAAAGAGGTAGAGCCTGATGTCCCTAACTCGCTACCGGCGATGGACAAAAACCTGCCGCGCAATCGCCTGGGTCTGGCGAGGTGGATGGTCAGCCGGCAGCACCCACTGACCGCCCGCGTGATTGTAAACCGACTGTGGGAGCAGCTCTTTGGAACGGGTATTGTTGAGACCATTGAAGATGTAGGTACCCAGGGATTTCCGCCTACCCACCGCGAACTACTCGACTACCTGGCGGTGGATCTGATGGAACCGCACCACTGGAGCCTGAAGAAGCTTTTGAAGCAAATTGTGATGTCGGCTACCTACCGGCAGCGCTCCGAAACTTCCCCCGAACTGCTGAAGCAAGACCCGTTCAACAAGCTACTGGCGCGGGGACCTCGTATCCGGCTATCGGCTGAGCAGGTGCGGGATCAGGCACTGGCTGTCAGTGGCCTGTTGAGCAACAAGATGTACGGGCCCAGCGTAATGCCTCCCCAGCCGGATGGTATCTGGCAGTCGCCCTACAACGGCGAGAGCTGGAAACCTAGTCAGGGCGAAGACCGCTACCGCCGGGCGCTGTATACTTACTGGAAACGAACGGCCCCGTACCCGTCGATGGTGACTTTCGATAGCCCCAGCCGCGAGTTCTGTCAACTACGCCGGTTACGGACCAATACACCCTTGCAGGCGCTGGTCACCCTCAACGACCCGGTCTATGTTGAGTCGGCTCATATGCTGGCAGAACTGATGCAGTACTGTGGCCGTACGCCGGAGCAACAGATTCAGGCCGGGTTCCGCCGGATCATGCTCCGCGACCTGGCACCCAAAAAGCTGACGGTACTCACCCGTCTGTACCGCGATACCGAGACATACTACAAACATCATCCGGAGGACATGAACAAGCTATTGGCCTGCCAGGGCGGCACCCCGCAACTGGCCGCCCTGACGGTTACGGCCAATGCGATGTTGAATCTGGATGAGGTGATTACGAAGGAATAGCATCATGGAAAAGCTCCTGAAAGAACTTCAGCAAACCGCCTTGCAGCGCGAAACCCGGCGGCACTTTCTGCATACCTGCTCAACGGGGCTGGGCACCATGGCGCTTAGCTCCCTGCTGGCCGGCTGTGGCTTCTTCGGCCGGAAAGACGAGCCGGCAACTGCCTTGCCGACGCTCATCGATCCGATGAGTCCGCGCAGTGCGCAGTATACCCCTAAGGCCCAGCGGGTAATTTACATCCACATGGCCGGGTCGCCTTCGCAACTGGAGCTGTTTGACTACAAGCCGGAGTTGCAGAAATACCACGGCAAAGACTGTCCGGAAGAGTTGCTGGCAGGTAAGAAATTCGCCTTCATCCGTGGAGTTCCCAAAATGCTCGGGCCGCAGGGCAAATTTGCGCAGCATGGTCAGTCGGGAGCGTGGGTATCTGATTACCTGCCCCACCTGCAAGGCGTGGTCGATGATATTACGTTCCTGAAGGCGATGCATACAGACCAGTTTAACCATGCTCCGGCACAGTTGATGATGCATACCGGCAGTGCCCGCCTGGGCCGGCCAAGCATTGGCTCGTGGGTAACCTACGGACTGGGAACGGAGAATGACAACCTGCCCGGTTTTATTGTACTGGCGTCGGGTGGTAAGCAGCCCGATGCCGGCAAGTCCATATGGGGCAGCGGCTTTCTGCCATCGGTGTATCAGGGTGTGCAGTGCCGCACCGAAGGCGACCCGGTGCTGTACGTCTCCGACCCGGAAGGTATGCCCCGCGACATTCGCAAGCAGACCATTGAAGCCATTAACCAAGTCAATCAACAGCAGTACGAAGAGGTAAAAGATCCCGAAATTCTAACCCGGATTTCTCAGTACGAAATGGCGTTCCGGATGCAGATGTCGGTGCCCGATGCCATGGACATTAAAGGTGAACCGAAGTACATCCTGGATATGTATGGTGTAGACCCGGAGCAGGGCTCCTTTGCCCGTAACTGCCTCCTGGCGCGTCGGTTAGTGGAGCGGGGCGTCCGTTTTGTGCAGCTGTTCGACTGGGGCTGGGATACCCACGGTACCAGTAAGGATGGCTCCATTGAAGAAGGGTTGCGTAACAAGTGCCGGCAATCCGACCAGGCCGTTACGGCTCTGCTAAATGACCTTAAACAGCGTGGCCTCCTCGACGAAACGCTGGTGGTCTGGGGCGGAGAGTTCGGCCGGACACCCATGCAGGAGAACCGCGACGGGCAGGTATTACCCTTTATGGGCCGCGACCACCACCTCGACGCCTTCACGGCCTGGATGGCGGGTGGCGGAGTGAAGCGAGGCTTTAGCTACGGGGAAACCGACGATATTGGCTACTACGCCGTCAAGGATAAAGTCCACGTCCACGACCTCCAGGCAACCATTCTACACCTGCTCGGCTTTGATCATACCGAGCTGACGTACCAGTTTCAGGGCCGCCCGTTCCGCCTGACGGATGTGGCCGGTAAGGTAATCAGGCCTATTCTGGCGTAAATCACCTTGCTTTCTGAGACAGATCGGAAATAAAATAGTAACTTGTATCTGACTTGTGCAGACGCTTATGTTAAGAAAGTTTATTCTGTTTAGTTATCTCATCAGCGCTTCCGTAGCCCTGGTGCAGGCCCAGCAGTATGACGTGCTGATTAAAAACGGCCGGGTAATCGATGGCGCTGGTAACCCCTGGTACCATGCTGATGTAGCGATCAAAAACGGTAAAGTAGCCAGTATAGGGACAATTCCACCGACGGAAGCCAAAACCGTCCTGGACGCCAGAAACCAGATTGTTGCGCCTGGCTTTATCGACATTCACGCCCACGTGGAAACCAGCATTGAGGAGGGGCCTACAGCCGCCAATTTCGTCCATAACGGAGTAACGTCCCTGATCACGGGTAACTGTGGCAGCTCCAAAACAAACCTGAAGAATTTTCAGGACTCCTTGAGAGCAATGGGGATATCGCTCAATATTGGTTCACTGGTTGGTCATAACTCTGTGCGGCTGAAAGTGATGAAGGCTGCTTTTCGCGAACCGACCGCAAAGGAACAGGCAGCCATGGAGGCATTGGTCGAACAAGCCATGAAGGACGGAGCCGTAGGACTGTCGACGGGTCTAATCTATACCCCCGGCTCCTTTGCGAAAACGTCCGAAATTGTTAACCTGGCAAAAGTAGTTGCCCACTACGGCGGTGTCTATACCTCACATATTCGGAGTGAAGCCCAGGAGGTAACCAAAGCCATTGAAGAGGCCATTCAGATTGGTCGCGAAGCCAGACTCCCGGTTCAGATTTCCCATTTCAAGATAGCCAGCCGACCGCTGTGGGGATTTAGCAACAAAACGATTGGATTAGTCGAAGCCGCCCGCCATGAGGGCATTGACGTGACGATTGACCAATATCCTTATACCGCATCGAGTACTACCCTCCTGAGTTCGGTACCCAACTGGGCGCTGGCCGATGGCGACTCTATGATGCTGGTGCGCTTTCGTGACCCTGCCACACGGGCCCGTATTATCAAAGACATGCTGGAAACCTTCAAAAAGAACGGCCGTGATAACCTGGAGTATGCCGTCATTGCCTATAATCCGGCCGATACGACGCAGAATGGAAAGAGCATCCGGCAGATTAATCTGAAAGCTGGTCGGAAGGACAATATCGAAACGGAGTCTGATCTGGTGCTGACCCTGCTGGAAAAGGTAACGCCACAACGTGTGCAAATGGTTTATCACACCATGTCGGAGGAAGATGTGGAGAGCATTATGCGATACCGCAACACGATGATTGCCTCGGACGCCGGCGTAGCCCGGTATATGTCAGGGGTACCACACCCCAGGGCGTATGGTACAAATGCCAGGGTGCTGGGCCGCTACGTGCGCGAAAAGCAGATCATTTCACTGGAAGAAGCTATCCGGCGGATGACCTCCCTGCCGGCTCAGCGGTTCCGGCTGACAGATCGGGGCCTGCTCAAGCCCGGTTATGCCGCGGATATTGTCATTTTTGATGAAAAGACCGTGGCGGATCAGGCTACGTACGAAAAGCCCCATGCGTATTCTACCGGTTTTTCGTATGTGCTGGTAAATGGAGAGACCGTAATTGAAAACGGCAAACACACCGGCAAGCGCCCAGGGCAAGTACTGGTAGGCAGCGGCTATCAGGTGAAAATGGCCGCTAAAAAATAATAGCTGAACGCAAGCAGAAACGGTATAGGCCAAGTACCTGACAATGGAAAGCAACTGGAAGGAACAGTCTCTGGAAGAATTAGAGCATACCGCATCCGAAGAGCCTGACTTTGCCGACAACCTGGCTCAGAAAATTCATGCGCTCCGCATGGCTCCCCTGAGCCGGTTTACAGTCGAAGATGTAAGACTGATGATTCATCACGGCCTTTCACTCCCTTTCACAGTGCCATTGGCGATTGACCTGTTAAGCCGGAATTTATTCGCGGAAGGAGATTATTACCCAGGCGATCTTTTACAGAGTGTATTAAATATTGAACCAAGTTTCTGGTACCAGAACCGCCCGCTCTGGCAATCCCTCCATCGGCTTCTGCTGAACCGGGAGTGGGAACTGGAAGAGCGTCATATCAGTGCCGACCTTTTTATGGAATTATCCTGAACGAAATAACTTTTAACATCCTAAACTCACATGAAAACCTCCCGCCGAACCTTTCTGACGCAGGTAACCACCGCTACGGCCGCCAGTATCGCTATTCCCAATATTGTCTTTGGTGCCAAACCCAACCGTGATGAGATTACCGTTGGTCATGGGGCCTACCGCTACCGGGTGGTGCCGGGCTGGGGTGTGCTGGATGCCGGCAAGAACCCCGTCAACGACTGCCATGAAATGGTACAGGACGCCAAAGGCCGCATTATCCTGCTGACCAATGAGACTAAAAATAACATCCTGATCTACGACAAATCCGGCAAACTGCTGGAAAGTTGGGGCAACAGCTACCCCGGTGGTCACGGTCTCTCCTTAGCCAATGAAGGGGGTGAGCAGTTCCTGTTCATCTGCGACCCCGACCGTAACCAGGTCGTCAAAACAGACCTGAAAGGCCGCGAACTGCTGAAGATCGACTACCCGAAAGAAACCGGCAAATATTCGTACCCCGGCCAGTTCAAACCCACGGAAACAGCCATCAACCCAGCCAACGGCGATATTTACATAGCCGATGGGTACGGTCAGAACTACATTACCCAATACAACAGCAAAGGTCAGTACATTCGTCACTGGGGCGGCAAGGGGCAAGCCAACGATCAGTTTGACTGCTGCCACGGTGTGCTGGTGGACACCCGCAATAAGGCAAACCCGACGCTGCTTATTACTGACCGTCGGCACAACGCCCTGAAGCGGTTTACCCTGGACGGCAAATACCTTTCTACTATTGCCCTGCCCGGCTCCTATATCTGCCGGCCCGTACTGCATGGCGATATGATCTACGGAGCTGTCTTTCGTAGCACATCAGATTCGTATCCCGAGTCAGGCTACATTCAGATACTGGATAAAAACGACAAAGTAGTCTCAACGCCGGGTGGCTCGGCCCCTGTCTACCAGAACGGTATGCTACAGGAGCAGCGTAAGGACCGGACCTTTACTACCTTTATCCATCCCCATGATGTACTGGTCGATGAAGACGAAAATGTTTATGTAGCGCAATGGGCGTCGCGGAAGACCTATCCCGTAAAACTGGAGCGGATTTCCTGATGCGTCGGCGTACACTGCTTTGCGTCAGTCTTTTACTATCCGGGATTGCCACGGCTCAGCCCACCAAAACTCCGCTGCGCCGGGCCGATAGCTTTTTTGGCCTGCACTTCGATTTTCACGCGGGTATAAACGATAAGTCAATCGGCCAGACACTCACCGACGGTATGGTTGATACCCTACTGCGCCGGGTAAAGCCTGATTTTATTCAGGTCGACAGTAAAGGGCACTCCGGCGTAACCAGCTACCCCACGAAGGTGGGTCACGCCTATAGCAATTTCACGAAGGACCCGCTCCGGCTGTTCCGTGACGTTACACGGCGGCATGGTGTGGCGCTATACGTGCATCACTCCGGCGTCTGGGACTCAGAGGCCCTGCGAAAAAACCCGCAATGGGCGAGAATTACGCCCGATGACAAATTCGACGACCGAAACACCTCGCTTTTCGGCCCCTACGCTGATAGCCTGCTGATACCACAGCTAAAGGAGATCAGCGATTACGGCGTAGATGGTGTTTGGGTCGACGGCGACTGCTGGGCCGTACAACCCGACTATAGTCCAGCCGCCCTGGCCGCCTTCCGCAAAGAGACCGGCATTCAGGAGGTTCCCCACAAAAAAGGCGATCCTTACTTTGACGACCTGCTGGAGTTCAACCGGAAAGCGTTCCGGCGGTATGTCGGCCATTACGTGGATGAACTGCACCGCTACAAACCCGGCTTCCAGGTAGCGAGTAACTGGGCGTTCTCCTCGTTCATTCCCGAGCCGGTCGATGTCAACGTCGATTTCATCTCTGGCGACCTGAGTGCCACCAACGGGGCCAACAGCGCGGCCTTCGAAGCCCGTTGCATTGCGCCACAGGGTAAGCCATGGGACCTGATGGCGTGGGGCTTTTCGTCGAACTACGATGGGGTCCATTCGCCCAAACCGGCCCGCCAGTTGTGTCAGGAGGCCGCTCAGGTGATTTCCATGGGCGGGGGCTTTCAGGCCTATTACACGCAGAACCGCGACGCCAGCATCAAACTCTGGGAAGTTCAGGTGATGGAGGAACTGGCCCGGTTCTGCCGCGCCCGGCAGGCGTACTGCTACAAAGCAACCCCTGTGCCGCAGGTAGCCCTGCTTTATTCGACCACAGGCTACAAGCATGTAACCCCCAATGTGTACCGCCCCTGGAATGGTGAGCATAACGCCATGCGGGGTATCCTGGACCTGCTGCTGTACAACCAGTTGCCGACGGAGATTCTGATGGAGCACCATCTGAAAGGCCGTATGCAGCAGTACCCGCTCATTGTTATTCCGGAATGGGCAAGTCTGGACCCGGCTTTCCGCGATGAGCTGCTGCAGTATGCCCGTAATGGCGGTACGCTGCTGGTAGTGGGCAGCGATGCTTTGCAGCATTTTCGCGAATCGCTCGGTGTCCGGATCGGTGCTTCAACAACAGGCACATCCTACATCGGCCTACCGAATCAGATTACGGGTACGGCCTCTGCCTACCAATCATTCACTCCGCTGGAGGGTACCCGTACAATTGGCGGTGTTTACCGAACCGGTGATATGCGCAATTATCAGGGTCCGGCGGCATCCGTAGCGCCTTTAGGTAAAGGTCGGATTGCGGCTGTCTATCTGAACCTGGGTGACCAGTATCAAAAACGGGAAACCGTTCAGATCCGGAATCTCTTTGCCGCTCTTGTCCGAGAAGCTTTTCCCAATCCAATGGTACAGGTAGAAGGCTCCAGGAAAGTGCATGTGGCGGTGAACCGGAAAGATAGCCGGCTGCTGGTCAACCTGATCAATATGTCTGGCTCCCATGCCAACAAGGCGGTTCATACCATTGATGATATTGAGTCGGTAGGACCCTTGCAAATCTCGATCCGGTCAGCTCAACGCCCAAAAAGAATTTTGGTCCAGCCGGGTAACCAACCGGCCTCCTTTACTTATCAGAGTGGTATTATATCCGTAAAAATTCCTAAATTAGATATTCATTCCATCCTTCAGGTGGACTAATTGCCTTGTGATTTCTCTATTCCATGAATGACCTGATCATATTACAAGCGCCCACCCCTGCTTCCGATTGGGTGCTCTTTTTTGGCCATTTCCACCCGGTTGTGGTGCATTTACCCATTGGCTTTGTAATTGTAGCCGGTATTCTGGAACTGGGCCGACTAACGAACCAGATACAGATCAGCCGTTCGGCTATGGCCACCATCTTTTTATGGTCGGCCATCAGCGCGACGGCGGCCTGTGTGTTTGGGTATCTGCTGTCGCTGGGGGGCGGATATGACGAAGAACTGCTGGATCAGCATATGTGGCAGGGAATCGGCGTAGCGGTGTTTACTTGGCTGGCGTGGTTTGTCAAATCCGAGCGCTGGGGCGATATGCTGCCCATCAGCCAGTTGTTTTACCTGCCGGCATTGACGCTAACCGTCATCATGATAACGCTGGCCGGCCATTACGGCGGCTCCCTTACCCACGGTTCTGACTACCTGACCGCCTACACGCCCGAACCGTTCCGGTCTATCGCCGGTATTCCCCCGCGTGAACAGGAGGTAGCGTTTAAACCCATCACCGACTTGAATAATGCGCAGGTGTACGAGCAGATTATCCATCCGATTCTGCAAAACCGCTGCGTACAGTGTCATAACCCGAAAAAGTCAAAAGCCGACCTGCGGCTCGATACCCCGGAGATGATCCGGAAAGGCAGCGAGGACGGTCCCATTTTCGTAGCGGGTAAAGCCGACGAGAGCGAAATGATTAAAGTCTGTCTGCTGCCGCTGGAAGATGACCACCATATGCCGCCAAAAGGCAAAACCCAGTTGACCGACAGTCAGGTGGCCATTCTGACCTGGTGGATTAACCAGGGTGCCCCCTTCGACAAGAAAGTGGCTGATTTGAAAGTTACCGACGATGTTAAGCCCGCGCTGGCCGCGCTGACGACAGGAGGTTCAGGTGGTACGCTGGCGGGCTCAGGACCGGCACCAGAGTCTCCGGTTTTGACTATGAAGCTTCCGGCTCCGGACGTAAAAACGGTAGAAGAGTTACGAAAAACGGGTCTGCTGGTATTGCCGTTGGCCAAGGAGCAGAACCAGTTGGAGGTTAGTGCGGTTAATGCTCGCACCTTCAGCGATGCGCAGGCGGCTTTGCTACCCAAACTGGAACAACAGATCGTCTGGCTGAAACTAGGTGACACCGAAATCACCGATGCCACATTAGCGCAGGTGGCTAAACTAAAAAACCTCCAGAAACTGCATCTGGAACAGACCAAGGTGACCGACGCGGGGCTAAAGAACCTGAAAGCGCTACCTTATCTGGAATACATTAACCTGTATGGTACCCAGGTCACCGATGCCGGTCTGCGCGAACTGGCCGGCCTGAAGAACCTCAGGACCATCTACCTCTGGCAAACCAAAGTGACCGATGCGGGCGTAGCCGAACTGAAGAAAGCGCACCCTGGTGTTGACGTAAACATGGGTCTGGCGGAGAATACCATTGCGGAATTCATGAAAGTAGATACCCTGGCCGCAGCGACTGACCCGAACCGGACAAAAAATTAAGGAGCGATACGGGGTTAAATCGGATACGGTTTTGCCTCTATAGAACGAGTAGTGTACAAACATGCCCGTTATGCGTCAGCCGTTTAGTTCATCTGGCCGGGGAGCGTGGCCGATCGTCGTAGCCATTATACTAACGGTTATCAGCCTGTCGTGCAGCCATGTGGAAAAGCCGACGGAACTGATAGCGGCCGAGAAGACCCTGCCTGAGACGGTCGACTACAACCTGCACATCAAGCCCATCCTCTCTGACCGCTGCTTTGCCTGCCACGGTCCCGATAAAGCCAAACAGCAGGCCGGC